>VHCO01000303.1 GCA_016871715.1 Verrucomicrobiota bacterium | reverse complement strand
GGTCGAGTGGGGCGATCAACTTCCCCCGCGCCGATCACCGCCGCGCAAACAATGGGGTCAGGTCCGCCTTGTTGACACATGAGGCCGAGCGGAGGAGTCTCGGGGGATGGCGAGGCCTCTGAGAATGCTGGTTTGCCATGGCCCTGCTCTTCGGCACCGCTCCGCAGATACCGCAAGCGACGTCGCAACCTGCGCCACCGGCGCCCATTGGGCTCGCCGGGTTGCCGCTCGATCTGATCGCCCTGGAGGGTGGCAGCTGGGCCGGTTCAGAAGCCGCCCCACTTGCTGAGATCGCCCGTCGGGTTGCTGCCGCTGGCAAGGCCGCCCACCTCCGCCTGGCCGAACGCGCCCAACTCCTGCGTGAGGTTGACCGTGGCCTGGCCGACGAACTCGAATCCTTCCTTGACTCCCACCCGAATTCACCGCCCAGACCGATCGGCGCGGCAAATCGACCTACTACGACCGCGACCGCCTCGGGCGCGTGCCGGCTTTCGCCCCCAGGCCCAAACCGAAATCACCCTGGCCGGTACACGCTGCCTGATCAACGGCCAACCGACCCATCCTGGCACGGCGGCGGAGGGGTTGTTGATGAACGTGCAAATGGTCAACGCCACCTTCGAAGACCGCCAGCGCCCGCACTTCGACCCGGAAGGGAACGCCGACGAATTCATCGCGCGCCTGCCGGACTACGCGGCTCAGGGGGCGAACGCGTTCACGCTCAATCTCCAGGGCGGCATGCCCGGCTATGCGGCTTCGCACACGAGGTCATTCGCAGTCCCAAGGGGCAGGCCAGCCTCCTCCGACTCTTCAAGGACCGCGCCCCGGACCTGCTGGTCACCGCCAGCGGCTACGGCGATGGCAAGATCCATCCGGAAGTGGCTGCGGCGTGCGATTTCCTCACCCCGCACTGGAACGGGACGAAGGTGGCCGACATCCCCGCGCGCGTGGCGGAGTTGCGGCGCCTCGGGAAGCCCATCGTCTGCAATGAGGACGATCAAGTCGGCGAAGAGGCCGCAGCCGTGCCGGCTTGCCCGGCTCGCCATCGCGCTTCAGGCTGCGCGGCATGAACTCCATGTCGAAAGGCGCAGGGCGCGCGAACGGGCTGCGGAGAACCGCCGGCCGCGGAGAACCGCCGGGCTGTCGCGGCCAACCGCGGGGTGGGTTGCGTCTGATTCCCTGCGCGCGCAGTTTCGCCCTGCTCGCCTCGTTCCTAGCCGCCGGCCTTACGCTTGCCGCCAGCGCGCCGTCTGTCCATGTCTGGGACAAAGTCGAGATTACGTTCGAGGCAGAACGGACCTATCCGAATCCGTATACGGATGCCCAGGTGTGGGTGGACCTGACGGGGCCAGGATTCCAGCGGCGTTGCTACGGCTTTTGGGATGGCGGCGCGACCTTCCGCGTGCGTGTGCTGGCGACGGCGCCCGGCCAGTGGACCTGGCTGAGCGGGTCCGAGCCGGCCGACCCCGGCTTAGCGGGTCGGCGTGGTTCCTTCACCGCCCGCGCGTGGACTGAGGCGGAAAAAGCGGCCAATGTCTGCCGACGCGGCAACCGGCGCGCCACGGCGAACGGGCGCGCCTTCGAGCATGCCGACGGCATCCGTTGCCGCCGCTGGCCGCAGGCCACTGCACCCAGTTCAGCGGATCATCCGGCAGCGAACCGTCGGGGTTCAGGATGGCGAAACGGGCGCGGTTGAAGCCGTTGAAGATGGTGAACTGTCCGCCGATCACCACGCGATCATCCGGCAACACGCCGACGGCGTTGACCGCCGCGTTTGCTCCCGGCCCGATTTGGAAGGTCGTGTCCAACTGCCCGTTGGTGTGCAGGCGGGCGATGTAGTTCGGCTGCGTTCCCGACCGGCTCGTGTGCCAGCCGACCACGATGATTTTGCCGTCGGATTGCAGCGCGGCCTTCCACGTCGTCGAGTTGGTCGCGTCCCAGTTGGGCACGAAGCCCGGGTCCAGCGTGCCGTCGGCGAAGAGCCGGGCGATGCGCTTGCGGGGCTGACCATTGTAATGCTCGAACCAACCGCCGATGAGCAGCTTTCCGTCAGGCAGCACATTGATGAAGTTGACCGTGCTGCTCGGGCCGCTGCCACCGGGGTTGAAGGTCGTGTCCAGCGCGCCGTCGGCGTGGAGCCGCGCGAGCATTTGTTTGGGCTGGCCCTGGACGAAGCCAAAGCTGCCTCCGATGAGCACCTTGCCATCGGCCTGCGCGTTGAGCGCGAAGAACCAATCGGTGTCGATGCTCGCGGCCGGATCGAACGTGACATCCAGCGTGCCGTTGGTGTTGAGCCGCGCCACATGCCGGCGCGTCACGCCATCGAACGTGGTGAAATCGCCTCCAATCAGCACCTTCCCATCGGGCAGCGCGACCACTTCGGTGACCCCAAGGTCCGCTCCGTTGGTCACGGCAAAGGTGGTGTCCAATGCTCCGTTGGTGTGGAACCGCGCGATGCGCCCGCGCGGCTGGCCGGCGGCGGTGGAGAAGTAGCCTCCCGCCAGCACCTGGCCATTGGATGCGACGGCCAGGTTGACCAGCGCGTTGTTGAACACCGCCGGAGTGAACGTGGCGTCGCGCACGCCATTGGTGGTCAGACGCAGCAGCGTGACGCCCGCGCTGGAGCCTGAGCAGGCTGAGTTGGTGAAGCTGTAATCCGGGGTCAGTTCTTGATAATGGCTACTCGCCTTCGGCCTTCCTCCGGCGATACAGCAGGTGGTTCAGATGGCCGCGCGTTCCCATCACCAGGCGCTCCGCAATCCACCCCACCGTCAGCGTTGTCTCGGCCCGCAAGCGCGCCGCCAAGGCACTTTCACCGCATCGCCCTTGGGCCGCGACTTGAGATCGGCTTCCTGCCACCGCCGCCGCTTCAACTCCGCCGCGATGATTTGTTCCGCCAACGCCTCCGCCGTTGCCGCCCGCTCTTCCCCGTAATGCTCCGCCCCCAGCCGCCCGCTCATCTGCGCCAGCAACTCCTGCCGAAACGTCTCCTCGCCCAGACACCAGCCGCGCCGGATTGCCTTGAACTCTTCACCCTCCTCCGCCCCGCGCCGTTCCTCCAACGCCTGCTCCAGCCGTTGCCGCCCCGTCGCGCTGTCCTTCGGAATCCGATACTCGCCCAGCAACCGCTCCACCCGCAGCCAGTCCGGCCGGCGCGACGGGGCCAGCAAATACGCCGGCCAACTGCTCCAGGCAAAACTCCGCAACGGCTGCTCCGCTTCCACCAGCTTCGCCCGCGCCGGATTCAGATGCACGTAATCGCACACGCTCTTGAGGTAGCCGCTCCCGCTGCCATCCACGATCAGCGACTTGTAGCGGCCGGAGAACAGATGACCGAACAACTTGTGCCGCCGGTTGAAGCGGTTGGTGTAAGTGCCCAGCAACCATTTCATCCCCGCGACGAGATTCGGCTGGGGCGTCTCGACCACCAGATGAAAATGATTCGGCATGAGGACGTAGGCGTGAACCTGCCAGCCGGTTTTGGCGCAAGCCTTGCCGAGGGTCTCGACGAAGCGATGGCGATCCGCGTCGTCGTGGAAGATCGGCTCCCGCCGGTCGCCGCGATTCAGGACGTGATAAATCGCGCCGGGATATTCGACTCTCAGCTTGCGCGCCATGCCGGGAGATTGCCTCCCGTCCGCAATCTGTCAATCTCAAGAACTGACCCCTTTACGCTCGAGTTCAAACTCTACGGTGCCCCAATGGCGAGCATGTCGTTTCATTTCTTGAAGCCATAAAGGCTCCGGTAGTCACCACGTTGCACACGGTGTGGCCTTCGTTTCCAGTAGTTCGGCAGGGGGTTTTCCGCGAAGTCTTGCGGCGCAGCAGCAAGCTGATCGTGTTCTCTGAAATCGCCGCTGGCATCCTTCGCTCGGCTTACGAGGTCGCACCTGAAAGGGTAGAAGTGATTCCTCATGGAGTGCCAGATGTTCCTTTCTGACGAGTGGATGAGGTCGCTTGGCCTGGCTTACCGAGGCGTGCAGTGAGGTTCATTACCTTCGGCCTGCTCCGACAGGCCAAGGGTGTTGAGAACGCCCTGGCCGCCTTTGCTCAGGTGAAGGCCTTCTGTCCAGACTTCGCATACATCGTCTGTGGCTCTGACCACCCGCGAAATGCAGGCAGTCGAGATTACCGAAGACAACTCCTTTCAGCCGTAGCCAATTGCGGGCTTGAAGACCATGTGTTCTTTCTGGACCAGTTCCTTGAATGGCCAGATCTTGTGGGCACAATTCAAGCGTGCCACGTGGGGCTTCTCCCTTACACATCGCCTGAGCAAAGTTCTAGCGGCGTGCTTGCCCTCACGCTCTCCTGCGGGAGGCCGGTAGTGGCAACGGATTTCCATTACGCGAAGGCGACAGTGAGCGCGGACAATGGGATCATCGTGCCGATAGGAAACGTGGACGCGCTCGTCTCAGCCATCAGCGGAATCGCGTTGGATGCCGATCGCCGGCGGAGGATGTCAGAAGCCAGCTACACATCAACGCGTTCGTGGATTTGGCGAGAGGTTGCACAGCGGCATTTGGAGATTTTGGACGAGGTGCTCAACTTGGAGCTGTCAGGGTGAAGAATTCCGCCGCCCTTTCAGGGCGGCCTGTGAGGTATCAGGCGCGATGGCGTGCCTCGAGCACCTCGGTCAGGACTCGGGTTGGCAGGGGCGCCACGGGCTCAGCGCGTTGTTTCGGCCAACGTCACCCGCACGCTACCGTCGGCGGCCAGAGCCACTTCACGCGCTTCCGGGGGCAGAGGGCTGGTGGTGGTCCGTCCCCCAGGCCAGCGCACCCAGAGGTGCGTAGGCTCCTCGCCAAGGCTCAGGACCGAGACGACGCTATTGTGCGACCAGTAGCCCGCTCCGGCCTGGAGCTCGCGTGCCGGACCCGACCGTTCGCCGGCTTGGAGCCGCAAGGTGGCGCCGATGGCGTGCGGGTTAGCCGGCGGGCCCAACAAACGAATTCGCAGACCAGGTTGGGCGTGGACGTTGCGGAAGAGCCGAGTCGGCGCCCCATTTTGCGTCACGGCCAGATCCACGCGGCCATCGCGGTCGTAATCGCTGACCGCGCAACCCCGTTGCTCACCGTAGATCTTCAGGCCGCTGGCGGTGCCCGGCACCGCTGCTAGCCCACCGCGGCCGTCGCCGCGCAACAGCAGGCCGCGCCCGGCGTCCTGCCGCCAATCGTCCGGGTTCACCGCGAAGAAGTTCTGGCTCAGAAAGACGTCCTCAGCGCCGTCGCCGTCCAGGTCGGCGATGCAGACGCCAAAGGCCGGCGCCCATTGGGCCTGGTCCGGCAAGGGCATCGCCTCGAGACGATCGCCTCGGTTGAAGAAGACCATCGAGAGGAGGGTGGTGGCCTCGACCACGCCGGCGGTGGCGAGGCGCTCGCCGTAGATCTCGTGGACTGTGGCTTGGCCGTAGGCCGCCAGGCTTGTGATGGTCTCCTGAACAAACGGCAGCGCGGCCAACACCGACCGCAGCCCGCGTCGGGGAACCTCCTTGCCCGTGGCCGGGTTGAGGTACGTCTCGATGACGTCCACGCCGCCGCTGCCGCTCAAATCGCTGTACCGGACCCAGACGGGGCTGGCGGTCGTGGGCCGATAGCGACTGTTCAAGCCCCAGTTCGAGACCACCAGATCCAATCGCCCGTCCCCATCCAGGTCGCCCGCGGCCACCCCCGCCCACCAGCCGGTCAGGGCGGAGAGAGGACCTGGAGCCGGAAGGGCGGCGGGCGCGCCACTCGAGGAGGCGCCCGGCCCGGCTGTCGCGCGCCAGCGCACGGGCGGATCCCAGGGGCTGAACCGACCGCGTTCGTGGCGGAAGATCCGTACGGGGCCCCACTCGCAGGCGAGGACCAACTCCGGCGTGCCGTCACCGTCCAGATCGCTAAAGAGCGCGCCACTCACCAGACCCAACCGCTCGAAGACTTGGTCGATAGCGAGCCGGCCCCCCTCGTTCCGCAGGAACAACGAGGTCGCGGGCTCAGGGTAGCGCCCGGGCAGCACCCGTCCGCCCACGAACAAGTCGAGGTCACCGTCCTGGTCTACGTCCGCCAAGGCCAGCGGGCCGGTGCTCGAGAGATGGCCGAGGATGCTGTCGCCGGCGGCTTGACGGGCGAGGTCGTAGATGCGGATGCAGCCGCCATTGGTGGTGCCGTCCTCGTAGTTACTCGAGCCCACTAGAAGGACTGGGCCGAGCCCCAGAGCCACCGTTTGGTCCCGTCCGACCAGCCGCCCGAGCACGCCGTCGGTCTGCCGCGCAAAGGCGCCGTCGGTCTGGTTGCGATAACACCCCAGAGCACCCCCGCGCCCGCTCGGGATAACCAAGTCGTCCCAACCGTCTCCGTCGAAGTCCAACCACGAGATGCCCGGTCCCAGTTGGCTGAGCCGGTTGGCTAGCAGCGGTTGCCGGCTGAAGTCGTCGAAGGGGTCTTCGTGGTGCCGGTGTCCGAGTCGGTCGCTCGCGTCTTCAAACCAAGGAGCCGAGCGCCGGTCGTCCGCTTCGGGAATGAAGGGTTGGCTGGCCTTGTTCGCGGCGGCCTCAGCGATCTCGTAGACCCGGTTGGGGAGGGCGTTGGTTACCAGACTGCGCCGGCCGCTGCGCCAGTGCACCTCGATGGCCAGGCGGTTGGTGAGACTGCCGGCGGCAAAGGTCCGTAGCGCTTCGTTCCCGGACAAGTAACGGCCGCCGCACATGATCTCCTGAGTCTGGCGCGGCACGGGTCCGCCCGTTACGGCGATCTTGGCGCCGATGCCCTGGGTATTGGGCGAGCTGCCTTTGAGCCGGACAGCCAGGCGCGGCGCGGCGCCTTCGTTGCGGTAGAGTTCGGCTGGGCCGTTCAGGTTGTTGACGACGGCATCCAGGTCGCCGTCGTTGTCGAGATCGGCCAGTGCCAGGGCGTTGCCCACGTCCGGCACGTTGAAGCCCCAGAGGGCGCTGACGTCCTCGAAGGTCAAGTCGCCCCGGTTCCGAAACGCGACGTTGGGGAGCGAGTAGCGCGGGAACAACGTGCGCAGCCGCTGCAGCTCGAAAGCGGACATCTGCTTCTGCGATTTCATCGCTTCAGCCTGGTTGATGATGTCCCCGTTCATCATCTGGAGCTCGTGCCCGGTGGTGATCAGTAAATCCTCGAAGCCGTCCAGGTCGACGTCCAGGAAGTTGGGGGACCAAGTCCACTCGGAGGCTTGGACGCCGGCGAACTGGGCGAGCTCGGCGTAGGTGACGTCGCCGCGATTGACCAGGAGTGTGTTGCGCGAGTATTGCGGCCGGTTGGCGATGGCGCCCAGGGGCAAATGCACGGGCTGAATCTCGCCCGTCTCGAGCATCCGCCGCGCATGGTCTCGGCTGAGCATGTCCGAAACGAAGAAGTCGTCCCACCCGTCGCGATTGACGTCGGCGAAGTCGATTCCCATCGAGAAGATGCTCGTGCAGCGCAGCGCTAACCGATCCAGCGCGCGGAATTGGCCTCGCCCATTGTTGAGCCAGATCCGGTCCGGCGACTCGAAGTCGCCACAGACGTAGAGGTCCGGCGCCAGATCGCCGTTCAAGTCGCGGAAGGCCGCCGTCAACGACCAGTCGTAGGGCGGTTCCTGAAGCAGTTGCCCGTCTTCGTCCAGGAAGGAGCCGCCCGTAAACGAGACGGGACTAAAGCCGCCTTGGCCATCGTTCAGATACAACACATCCGCCTCGCCGTTCTCGCGAATGCGGTGATCGCGCGACACGGTGAACCGCCCCACCAAGTCCGCGTCGGTGGCGGGCCGACCGTCCATGGCGGTCACCACCAACCGGTCGCCCAGGTCCTTGAGGGTCAGGCGCGTGTTGGGCATATCCCGCAACGTGGTCGTCCGGTAGTTGGCCACGTACAGGTCCAGGTCGCCGTCCCCGTCGATGTCCGCCAGTCCCAGCGACATGCCGCCCCGCAGGTAGTTCAGCGGCCGTCCGGGCGTCGTCGCTACGAAGCGCGCCTGACCGTCGTTTCGCAGCACCCACGTGCCCTCGCCGACCGTGTTGACCACCAGATCCAAGTCGCCGTCCCCGTCCAAATCCGCAAAGGCCGCGCCGGTCGAGGCGAACTCGGCCAGCGCCACCCCGGCTCGCTCGGTGACGTCTTCGAAGCGCCAGTTGCCCAGGTTCCGATACAACGCGTTGGGCCGGTCTAAGCCGCAGAAATACAGATCGCACCGACCGTCTCCGTCCACGTCGCCCGCCGCCACACCCGCGCCGTTGAGGTAAATCTGGTTGGTGACGTACCGCGATTGGGCGAGGGAATTTGTGAACAGGATGCCGGTCTCGGCCGCGGTCAACAGACGGAAACCGGTCCGGCCCGGGACCGCAGGGGCGACGGTGGCGACGCGAAAGCCCTCGCGCTCGCCGCCCTGCCACTCGATGGAGGCGGCCGCCTCCAGGGCCAAGCTGAGCGTAACGCTCGAAGTCAGCACCCTGAACCACCGCGCGCCGAGCGTTCGCAGTCGCGGTCGCGGCGTATGGTCCCACCAGTTCAAGCGCGAATTCACCGCCCGATTCTGACCATACCCGACGCCGTAGCTGCAATCTCTTTGCCCGGCCTTCGAGGTATGCCCGCGCGGCATTCGAGTTCTGTAAGGGAGGTTAGGGTGATGCGGCATTCGAGTTCGGGAAGGGAGGTCGGGGTGATGCGGCGTCGCGGAGCTCCGCCCTCCAGATCCAGTATTCGGTGGGGGCGTCCAGATGCGGTATTGGATGGGCGCGGCCAGATGCAGTATTCGATGGGAGCGTCCAGATGCGGAATTGGATGGGGGTGGATGGAGGGGCGAGCTCTGCGAGCCCTGATCGGCGGTGCGGCATTCGAGTTCTGGGAGGGAGGCCGGGGCGATGCGGCGTCGCGGAGCT
>VHCO01000302.1 GCA_016871715.1 Verrucomicrobiota bacterium | reverse complement strand
CGTGGCCGAAATGGAGAAGGTATCGCGCCAAATCCTCTTTCAGACCGTCCAGGACACCCGTCGTCGCAAAAGGTTGCCCAAGAGAGTTTTAGGCCTTATCTAAGCGCCATTCAGGACTGACCCCTCTACTGAGGCGGTTCCTGTCCACGCCGGATTTCGCGCTCACCCCGGAACAGTTTCGCGCCAGCCTGGAGACGGACTTCTTTGAGCAATGAGCTTGGAGCGCCGCGACGCAAATGTCGGCTTGAACACCCGCGCCGCCAGCCGTAGCTTCCCGCCATGTATGCAACAGCAATCGTAGGCGGCAAAGTGGTGAAGTTCGTGCTTCCTCCCGCGCTGGCCAAGGCGCACCAGCGCAACGCTGGCCGCACCATGACCGACCAGGAGGCCGTGGACTTCGTGGAAGCAAAACGCCGCCGACTGGCCCTCCGCCGGGCCAAGCCCTACCTTGAAGGCCGTTCTTGACACCTGCATCCTGAAGCTGGCCTCCCTGCCCAATCCTCACAACCCCACCGCTCTCATCGTCAAGTTGTGCTGGGACGGACTCTTGGAATGTTGGGCCTCGCCGGCCATGCAAGAGGAATACTCGGTGGTGCTGGCCGACGAACCGGAACTCCTGGCCTTGGTCCAGGACAGATTCCAAGTCTGCTACCCGCTCGTCGAACTCGACTGCGTCAAGCACGAGCCGGACAACCGCTTCGTCGAGTGCGCCTTGGCCATTGACGCCGATTACCTCGTCACCGTGAACACCGCGCGCGGCCATTTTGACAAGCCTGCCTACGGTCGCACGCGCGTCGTCACGCCGGGCGCCTTCCTCAATCTGCCCGACGTGCAACGGCTCTTGCGAAAAGTGTGAACTCCGCTCCGCGGCCGGGACCGATGTCAAGGTCGCAACGATCGCCTCAAGTCTGGAGTGCGGATTGCGGTTTTCGGATTTGGAGAATGGAGCCTCCTCACGTCGGCTGCTACGGGGCTTGTGGTGGGACTGCGGAGCGGGGGGAACCGGCTGGCCACGGCAGACCCGCAATTCGATGCGATTCCCGGCCTCACGGTCTTCAAGCCGGACGACTTGTAGCCCATCTCGGTGACTCATCAGTAACCGTGATCGAGAAGGACGCCGCGCGATGCCGCGCCAGGAACTGACGCGCGGGTCCATGTTGCCCTCGCTCAAACTCAGGATGCGAATCGCTGACGAAGCCGGTGTCGGCAATCATGGCCAGTGCGATCGACGCCCACGCCCTTGGGCGAGCGCCTTACGCCGCACCGGGATACTGAATTCTCAGCGTGTGCTGGCTCAGGGCCTGATCCTGTGGTGCGAGGGCGGGCAACGGACACCGCCCGCAGACGGTCAATCGCTGTTACGCGTTAGTCCGACCACCCCATATCGGAAGCGGCTGGCCCTAAAGCTGGCCGAGACGCTGCAAGCGCCGCTGCCAACGGCCACGCCCCGGCGCGTGCATGGCGTGGTGTCCGTGCCCAACAAGGCCACCGCTGTGATCGGGATGCGCCGCTCCGGCAAGACGACGTTCCTCCATCAACTTCGCCAAGAGCGGCTGGACAAAGGCGTAGCGCGGGAGCGCCTGGTCTATGTGAACTTCGAGGACGAGCAACTGGCCGGCTTGCAGGCGGCGCAGTTGAACTCGCTGTTGGAGGATTATTACCGGCGGCTTCCCCGAAGTGCAAAACTTGGACACCGACACGCGCCACGCCTTGCTGCGCGATTACCTGGACGTGGCGCTGCTGCGCGACGTGATGGAGCGGCAGCGCATGGTGAATCCGCGCAAGGCCTTCCCGGTGGACCCCGGACTGATCCCGGTGTTTGACCGCACGGGCCGCGCCAACCCGGGCCACGCGCTGGAAACGGTCGTGCTTGTTGAGCTGGAGCGGCGTCGGATGGAGGTCACCTACGTGCGCACGCCGGGCGGCTACGAAGTGGACTTTCTGGCGCGAAAGCCCAGCCGACCGCCGGAGTTGATTCAGGTCTGCGCGGACTTGGGGACGGCAAGGCGGTCATCGGATGGGTCAGCCGTTCCAAGTCGGACGGCGCTTCCAGCTCGAAATACTCATGCGGCTCCTGGGCGGCCAACCGGCGGGCCAACGTCGTCACGCCACATTCCCGGGAACCAATGAGCGCCGTCACCGGATTCTGCCGCAACGCCTGACAAGACACGTTTGAGGGATTCTTCATACACACGGTTCGTCACTCCCGGTCGGCCAACTCCGCCAGACTCCCGGCGTCAATGACCTCGAAACGCACCGGCTGCGACTTGGCCTTCGCGCCGCAACGCGCCCATCGCTGCGGCAATTCCCGCTTGATCCGTTCGCGTTCAGCCGCCGACAGCGCCTTCCACTTCACTTCCGAGACCACGACTTCCTCCTTCCCGTCGGCATCCCGTTCCGTACGCACGAGATCCAACTCCACGTCCGCCTCCCAGAACCGGCTGGCCTCGGGGTAATGCCGCCTCCAGCAATCCTCGAACACCGTGGCGGCGTGTTCGTGAATCAGACGCCGCTTCTCGGCGGCGGCATAATGCTGCCACCGGCTCCGGTGCGGCGAGTACACCCGGAACCAGAACCGCAGCGCCGGGTCGGCGATGCGGTAACGAAGCCGTTTGGTCGTGCGCAGGCTTTCCCCATAGGGCAACTCGCGCTCCAGCATGTTGGCGTCGAGCAGTTGTTGCAGCAGGCGGGAGAGATTCGACTGGGCCGTGCCCAGCCGGGCGGCCATCGCTGAGGGCTTCTCCGCGCCCCGGCCCACCGCCTCCAAAACCGACACGGCATTTATTCCCGCGATACCTTCGTCCCGCAGAATCCGCATCGGCTCCTGTTCCAGAAACGGCGCGAAGCCGAAATAGAGCGCTTCCGCCAGTTCCACCACGGACTGTCTCGGCTTCACAAACTCCCAGTAACGCGGCACCCCGCCAACCAGCGCAAACCGCTCAAAGGACTCCGCTGCCGCCACCTCCTGTCCGCACGCCGCGCAGAAGGCCCCGTAGCTCATCGGCTGGACGTGCAACAACTTCCGGGCGCGACCGAAGAGCGGCGCCGAGCGGTTCAGGAACAAGGCATTCATCATGCGCGTGCTCGACCCGCACAGCAGCATGGTGAGTCTGCTCCCGCGGCGATGGTCCAGCCACCGTTGCAGGATGCTCGGGAGGGACGAATCCGACGCCACCAGGTATGGAAACTCGTCCAGGCACAGCACGAGTTCCCGCCTCTGGAGATTCAGGAGTTCGAACAACTCACTCCAGGACCTGGGCGTCAACTCGGAGTGCAGCGGCCCGCGCAGATCGCTCCAGACCTGCTCCAGTTGCAGGCTCGGAGCGCCTTCGATGGCCTGGCTGTACAGCCCCTGGCGCAGCTCCAGCCACTCCGTGAGCAAACGCGTTTTGCCCACGCGACGGCGGCCATACAACACCGTCAATCCGCCGTGCGCCGCCGCTTCATCCAGTTCGCGCAGTTCCTGTTGCCGATTTGAAAAGTTCAATTCCAGGCCCATGCCGAAAGCGTATCAGCGCACAACACTGCTTCGCAAACATCATGTTTGCAAGACAGCATTGTCGCCCAGTTGCCCATTACGCACAAACCGCGGCGGCGACACCTGACTATGACGCCTGTTGTCCCGATTGCCCTTCTTCTGTCCTGCATCAATCTGTTTCGCTACGTCGTAGATAATCTTCCCGTAACTGTGCGTGATGACGATGCCGGGCCGATGAGGATCAGGCGCAAGGGCCGAGCTTGGCTCACCTTGGGCCAGCAGGCCAGGGTGAGCAGGTCCAGGAGTTGGTCGAGGAGGGAGGTTTTCATGAGGGGCGGTTGAGGAGCTCAAAGGTGTTGGGGGCGGTGCGCCGGAAGGTGTGGTGGTCGAGGACCTTCTTGGTGAGGGCGCTGACCAGGGACTCGCGGCGGAGGCAGCGGTGATGGAGTTGATGGGCTTGGCGGACGATTTCGTCGAGGTGGAGGGGCCCATCTGCTTTTAGAAGTATATCAGTAACTATATCTATATTAGACTTGGCCTTGGCTGGGCCCTTTGGGCGGCCTCGCGGTCCGCCGCGGGCCAGGCGCAGGGCGCGGAGTTGGGCCTGAGTAGTTGACTGCAGGATATCAAGGAGTTCATCGCGAGTGATGGGGTGTGGGGTTGAGTTGGCGGCCATAAAAGTATGGACAAAATACTTGATATAGAGTATATGTCAATAGCGAACTATACTGTATATGGGACCGTAGAGGACAATTGAGTGCAGCGACCCTGCGCACAGGTGTTTGCGCCTGCCTGTGCCGAAGCGAAGCGTGGCCTCCAAGGGCCCCATTCGCTAAAGGGGGATTATCTCCTCAAAACAAATCCGCCCGACTTTTGCCAAACTCCAGAGCGGGCGAGACCCCCGCTCTCCGTTGGGGAGGGACGCAGTCGGGTTGCGTCAGGCTATTTCCGCAACCGGTAATAGTGCGCGAGGCCGTACACGGGGACCGTGTGCGGGCTGGCGAAGACCGGGCCTGGCAGGTCGGTCCAGGGGCCGGCGGGATCGAGTGCCTCTTGCAGGATGTAGCCGGTGCGTGACCAACTGAGGGTCACGAGGGCACCGTGCGATTCGATCTCGAGTTGGGGCCTGACCGGGCGCGGTTGGGTGAAGAAGACGGTGGTGCCGAAGGTGATGTCGGGGCTGCGCCGGTTGTAGTTGTGGACTTCCACGGCCAAGACGTTGTCGCCCGGGGCGAGGCTGGGCATCCGGTCGCGCGCGAGGCTGAAGACGAAGGGGCAAGTGGCGTCGCCGCCACAACCGTAGCCGATGGCGAGCATATCGTTGGCGATGGGCTCGGGAGCGGGCGGGAGGTAATGCCGATAGATCTCGGCGCCGTTCAGATAAAAGACCGCGCCGTCGTCGATGTAGTTCGAGAAGATCAAGCTGACGCCCGTGAGGTCGTTGGTGAACTGGAAGCGGGTGCGGAGGTAGTAGGTTACAAAGGGGAACCCGTTGTTGTTCGGGTTGGCGGGCATCATGGTGTTCTTGGGTTGAACCGCCGGATTCGGGCCCGTGGTGCGGGTATCGACCCAGAGGAGGCCCGGTCCGGAGCCGTCCCAGCCGGCGTCATCGTAGGCGAGGGTGGTCCAGGGGCTGGCACTGACGTTGGCCGGGGTGAAGGTCCACGGCTGATCGAGGTCGAACAGCAGGCTCGTCGTGACGTAGTTGGTAGTCGTGAAGACCATGTTCGAGGAGCTGTAGCGGGAGCCGTTCGCGGTCGAGATAGCCTGGAAGCGATAGGCCGTGTCCGGCATGAGCTCAGTGAGGAGGACGGCGTGGTTCGTGCGCAAGGCGGTTTGTGGGGGCGTGGTCAGCGGCACGCTGGCGTCGAGTCCATAGGCGACCTGGCTGGTGGCCGGCTCGATCGTCGTCCAGGTAATGACGGCCGTGGTGTCGTCGGGGAGCGCGGCCACCTCGTTGATGAAGCCAGGCACGGGTTTGGCGTAGACGCCGAAGTGGCTGCCGACGGTCCGCTGGCGGCCCGAGTCGGCCACAGCCGTCGGGCGGTTCAGGAGGACGGGTTGGCCGGTCGAGTTTTGGACGACGAGGGTGGATGAGCCGCCGCCGTCCATGTTGAGGCCGTCATGAGCGCCGGCCATGATGAGCCAGGCGGCGGTCTGCCAGTCGTAGGCGCCGACGCTGTAACCGGATTGGCGCCCGTCGATGGTGATCAGGAAGAGGTAGCGTTTGTCCTGCGAGACGCCATAAGCGGTGCGGGGTTGGAGGCGATGAATCGAGTCCGGATCGCTCAGGTAGTTGTAGCCCACGTTGACGCCGTTGACGAGGACGGGATAATCGCCCGAAACGGCCGTGTAGACGCCGGTCGTGGGGCGGGCAGGCCAGTTGGTGGGGACGACCGTTGGAACGTTGTTGCTGCTGAAGAGGAGGGCCGAGCGATGGGCCGAGTTGGCCTGCGACACGACGAAGCCCTGGCAGATCGACAGACCGCTGATGTCCATGGGCGTGCCGGCCGGCAGGTAATACTCGGAGGGCCGAAAGAAGCCGGCGTTGATCGCCACTTGAAGGCCGTTGGTGACCAGGAAATCGCCGACTGTGTACCCGGCGGTTTCGCGCGAGCCGGAGATGTAGTTTTCGAGGGGAGGAGAGGAAAAGAGCCGCACGTCGGGGTCCGTCAGGTCCACCCGAATCAAGTGGACCACTTGGAGTTCAGTGAAGCCGCCGCCGCCCGGGGTGCTGGTGCCCATGGCGTGGTCGATCCCTTTGAAGAGGGGAACCCACGCGGTGAGGTTGGTGGTGGCCCAGGCGCTGGTCGGCAGCCCGACCCAGCTCAGGGTCAGGGTCAGGGCGAGGCGTCCCAGCATCGCTCGGAAACGGCGCTTTATGGTGGGGCGAGGCTCCGGCCGAGCTGTTGTGGCTTGCGCGGCCGTCACTGCCGGGCTGGTTTGGGCGGCGCTGCGCCCTGCCGGTGTCAGTTCTTCGAGAGCAACACGGCGTCGGCGACGGGGTAAGAGTTGGGCCTGGGGCTTCATAGCGGGTGACTAGTTTCCACTGTAGCGATATTCGTACCCGGCGATGGGATCGCGCGTATAGGCGGCGTTGTAGCCGTCGAAGTAGATGGGGAGGTACCGCACGTGGCCGTCGACGAAGCCGACCACGCTGCGAGCGTCGCAGTAGAAGGGCAAGTTGCGGCGGCCCGTTCGGCTGTGATGCCACGAGAGGGGGGCGTGCGCCGTCCATTCCATCACGAGCAGGGACCGGCTGGGTTCCCGCACGGCAGCCAGGGGCCAAGCGGCGAGGCTGGGCAAGCCGGGCAGTGTGACGGCATTGAGCACGTAGCTCGAGTAATGGAACCGCGCGGTTTGATGGAACGGTTTGGGCTCGCTATAACCGCGGTCGTCCGGACAGGCAAAGGTCGTGTCTTTGGGCGAGGACGGCCCGGTCAACCCGGCGTAACTCTTGACGCGTTCCTTGTACGACCACCACACCTCGCCCGGTTGGTTCGGGTCGGGGCCGGGCAGCGTGTGCTGGTGGTCCTGGGCGAAGCTGAGGATGGCGCGGCTGACCTGGCCCAGGTTCGCGGTGCATTGGGTCAGGCGCGCTTTCCGGTGGGCGACCAGCAGGGGCGCGAGCAGCAACGCCGCCACCGTTGCCACGCCGGCGAGCGACACGAGCAGGTCCGTCAACGTGAACCCGCGGCTAGGTCGGCCCAGCGCTCGAGGGCGCATCGACAGCGGCCAAGGCAAGGAACGTGGGGTGTTCACGGCGATTGCGTCAGTGGCGCGCCTGTGCCGGTTGGTACAAGGCGTCGACGTTGGAGGCCGTCACGAGCTGGTATTCGCGGTCGAACCAATCCTGGACGGTGCGGGGTTTAGGGGCGGCTTGGCGCGGTTGGGGTCGACTGATGACGGCGGTATGGAGGACGCCGGCGTGGATGAGGATGCGCAGGTCGATCTGCTCGGGCAACGCACCCGGGCAGAAGGCCAGGATGTGGGATTTGACTTCACCGAGTTGCCGGCGCTGTTCGGGGGACAACAATGGCGGGCCCATAAGCGAGACGATAACACTGCCTGCGGGAGCCTTGCGAATGAGCTCGTAGAAATCGCCCGCGGGCACTTCGAGCGGGCGCAAGGGATCGACTTGGAGGGCCTGCACGGTGTGGATGCGCGCTTGGGCCTGGCGGACCGCCTTCTCGAAACCCGCGAATTGGAGGTCGGCCTCCGGATGCGGGAACGCGTCGGTATCGCGCCGGATGACGACCAGGAGGCCGTCGGGCCCGAGGTGGCGCAGGGCGGTTTGGGCCATGACCCAGCCATTGGCCCGGTGCGGCTCCGGCCGGGGTCGGGCGGGGAGCTCGAACGCCGAGAGATACAGCAAGCCGGCGGCAGCGACCGTGACGGTGGCAGCGATGGCGTTGATGGTCTTGCTGGGCCGCATGCGGTCAGAACTGAGGTCCGTTCAGGTGGGCGGGACGCCCAAGGTCCGCTCTGCGGAGCTGCCTCTCGAAGACTCGGTGCCACTGCCTGAGACGATCAGAAGATGCCACGCGGTTTCGAGAAGACGATGTTGGTCAAGCCCTCGGCCAGCTCGTCACTAATCAAGCTCCGCAGCTCGGGTGTCTTGGTGGTGCGCACGCTGCCGTCGGACATGGCGAGGTTGCCCACGCGCACGTGCAGGTCTTTATCCCAGCTCGCATCGATCGAGCTGCCCATGTAAATGCTCCAGGAAGGGTCGAGGCCGCCGCCGCCGCCCGTGACGTTGCGGTCGCCGAGGAGAATCGAGCGGGGCTTGCTCTCGACGCCGTTGGTGCTGATGAAATAGCTCACCGCTTCGTCCGCGTTCAGAAAGTCCCACTTGCCGGCCGCTTTCTTGGCCGTGTCCGCCGGGCAGACCAAGATGTAGGGTGTGTTGAGCTCGTTCGAGCAGAGGCGGAAGTTGTCGGTCCAGTCGTCGGACCCGGCACTACCGCCGTCGGTGCTGGGGAGGTTCCAGGGGAATTTATCGGCGTGATCGTGGGCCCACATGCGTAGGCCGAGGCTGGTTTGGCGGAGGTTATTGATGCAATTGATGGTCTTGGCTTTGGCTTTGGCTCGACTCAAGGCCGGCAACAGCAAACCGGCGAGCAAAGCGATGATGGCAATCACCACCAACAGCTCGATCAGGGTGAAGGCAACCTGCTTACGGTGCGTTTTCATTTCCAACCCACGCGCGCGATGCCGCGACTGTCTCGCGGCCAAGATGGCCGCGCTCCATCTGGAACGGAGAGCGGGCGTCTGGCCCGCTGCGCCGCGGCCAAGATGGCCGCGCTCCATCTGGAACGGAGAGCGGGCGTCTGGCCCGCTGCCCCGCGGCCAAGATGGCCGCGCTCCATCTGGAACGGAGAGCGGGCGTCTGGCCCGCTGCCCCGCGGCCA
>VHCO01000301.1 GCA_016871715.1 Verrucomicrobiota bacterium | reverse complement strand
GCTGTTACCAAGTGGCCGACTGGTTGGGACAGCACCCAACTACAGTCGAACGGTGGGTGCGGCGATTTGAAGTCAGAGGATTCAGCGGTTTGCGGGAGGGGGAACGCCCCGGGCGACCGCGTCGGTTGGACGAAGCGACATGGCAGAAGATTGAACGCGATCTGCGTGTGGAGCCGCGGGCGTTGGGCCATGCCCAGAACCTATGGGATGGCAAACTGCTCGCCCATCATTTGTTTCAGGCCTATGGGGTGGACTTGGGTGTTCGGCAGTGCCAGCGGCTCTTTCGCGCGATGGGTTTTCGCCGGCGCAAGCCGCGACCTGTGATAGCTCACGCTGATCCGGAAGCCCAACGGGCTTTTAAAAAAGCTCGCCAGACTGGCGGACGATCCGGCGGTGGATCTGTGGAGCACCGATGAATGCCATTTCCAGCAGCACGGCACCCGCTGTGTGATGTGGGTTCCGCCGGAAGAAACCGACCCGGTGCTCCTGCACGAACCCACGCGTCGTTCCATTGCCCTGTTTGGAGCGGTGAACCTGCGCGCCGGACAAATGCACGCCCTATTCTGTGACCCTTTCAATGGCGATACCTTCACCGCATTCCTACGGACCCTGCTTCGTCGTCGTGCGCAAGGTCGCCGCATGGTTGTCGTTTCCGATAACGCCGCCTATCGCAAGTCGCCCCCAGTGCGGGCGTTTGTTGCGCAATGTGACAAGCGGCTTGAGTTACTCTACCTGCCTCCGTACAGCCCGGACCTGAACCCCATAGAACGGGTCTGGAAGCTGACCCGCCGACTTTGCACGCACAATCGATACTTCCCCGACTTAGACGAGCTTCGTGAGATCGTAGGCGAACAGTTGCGAGCTTGGTGGAAACCAAACGAAGCGCTTCGGCGATTATGCCGCATTACTTAAGACGCTCTGTATAGTTATTGACATCGACGTGTTTGACAGCCGCCCTGGCAGGCTGGGCGACCACGAACCTGCGCGTCCTCGCCAAGCCGTCGCCGGCAGAGCAATTTATCCGGGTTTTAGTCGTTGACACCAGGCTAATGAGGACGCGGGCCGATCCGATCGGGAGGCGGCGCCAGCATCTCCCATCATGGCGTTCGTCGAGTAGCTGCGGGCGCGATGATACCAACCTGCCGTCCGCTGCAGGCCGCTGAGGGCCAGGCCAAAGGACAACGGTAGATGGCCGCTGTGGTCGTCAGTGTGGAGTGTCCAGGCCACAGTGGGTCGTGGTGCATGGTTCAAGCATCGCAAGCCAACCGCGCGTGCAGTGCACTTCCAATCCCCAACACACCTCGCCCCGCACTCAGGCGCAGCTCCCGGCTATTGGCTATGGCATGAGGATAGCCGAGATCGGGGCCGGATTTGGCCGTCTTCGCGGGAGCCTCGCGACTCGACGCGAAGGAGGGTGCGCTCAGGGAGAGCCTAATCGCCCAGGGCACATCGTTGCCTAGGAAATGGCTGCGACGCGGAGGTCCCTTAGCGCACTCAACGCTCCCAGCGGCGCACCCCCACCCCGTATCGGCCGCGCCCCGCTCCGCCGCTTCGGCCCGAAATGCTCCCGATGCGCTAACCACACCGCATCCACAAACGCTTTGGAGCCGAGCACCACCCCATCCGTCATGTGCCGAATCCGCAGCCGTAACACCTCGCCCACGTTCAACTCCCCGCCCTTCTGCAACACCCGTCGAATCTGCTCCCGACTCAACGCCGCCTTCCCGCTGCTCCCAGACACCCCTGCCCTCACATACAGACGCTTCCGATACTCCGCACCCACCTCCCGCCACTCACGCACCTCCACCTTCCTCGACTCGCCAACTGCCGCTCCAGCCTCCGGACCAGCCAAGAGCGGAGCGCGGGCATCTTGCCCGCGGGTCCCTGTCCCTGCCGCTTCCCCTGTTGCCCCCGCCTTTACCCCCGCCGCAAGGCCCCCTCCCGCCCCTCCCGCCCCAGTCCCGCATCGAGGCGCTCCCTCACTTCCGCTCGCGTACAGACTCAACAACCCCGACCGCGCCTTCGCATCCCCGGCCACCGCCGCCGCGTACCCACAGTGCCGGTAGTCCTTCGGATCCTCCACCAAGCCCGCCCGCACCGCGTTCAAGTCGATGTACGCCGACACCGTCTCCAGCACCCCCGGCTGATCCTCGACCAGCACACTCCGAAACCGTTCCGCCCACAGCGTCCCAAACCGCTGATGCCGTATGTTGTACCACTTGCTGAACCGTTGTTTGAACTCCTTCATGAACTCCGACACATCCCCCATCCGCGCCAACATCCGTTCCCGAATGTCCGCGTCTACCCGACCATGCTCGTGCAACCCCTTCTCGGCCTCATAGAGCAGGCCGGCCTCTCGGGGCTTGGCCTTCCCGTAGAGGGCCTTCATTCGCTCGACCAATTCCTCGTCGGTCGGGTTCTGCTCGGCCGGGACGCGGACCAGGACATGGAAGTGATTGGACATGATGCAGTAGGTGATGACCTCGATGCCGCAGAAGGTGGCCAGGCGCCGGAGGAGCCTGACCATGGTTTCTTTGCCGAGGTCATCCAGGAGCCGTTGGGCGCCGACGATGCGCGAGACGCAGTGGTAGACGGCGGGTCGCCCTTTGACTTTGATGCGGGTCGTTCTCATGAGTACGTGGTTTATTTGGCCGGACGATATGTCAGCAGATAACGAGCTGTCAACAACAAATTACATGTAAAATTGAGTTGAACATCTGTAGCGAAGCGAGGCGTTTGCCACCTGCTGGGTGGGGTGAAGTTCGGCAGGCGCCTAGCAAGGGCGCGGGTGGCGCGGGTGGTGGGGTGAGTCGTCAGACCCGTTGGGCCGCGGCGACCCTCCGCGCTCCTTCCCGATAAGGACTCGGGTTGGATTTGGGTTGGGGCTCTACTCGACTGTCGACCGTCAATAATTAATTACGTGTCATATTGATGCTGTAAGACTTCAAGGCGACGAGAGCAAGGATGAGGATGGATGAGGATAGGGAGGATAGGGATCGGATAGGGATTGGGAGGGTTGGGCTGGGGGGGAAGAAGGGGCTGGGGTGGGTGGGGCGGCGGCTGAGGTGGGGTCGCTCAGGGCAACGGGATGGGGTTGGGAATCGTGGGGGCATCATCGGTTGCGCTTGAGCGTTTGCGCTTGAGCGTTTGCGCTTGAGCGTTGCGAGGGGCAGATGCTAGACACGCGCCGTGCTCAGCCGATCCGAGACCGAATATGTTCAGGCGACCAGGCGGCCCGCATCCGCATCCAGCGCTCCGGCGTCCGGCTGTGCAGTTGGATCGGTCGGGGGCACGGCGTGGGTCGGGCCTGAGGTTGTCGAGGCATGGGGGAACCGGTGGCGAGCCCGGCCGTGCGGGCTCGGCTCGGGCAGAAGGGAACAGAGACGATGAGCGGGGTGGACGGACGAGGGGCTTGGTTTCAAGGTGGCAGCAGGCCGGTTGAGGCGTTGTGAGGCCGACATCGCCGACCCCACCCAGCGGTACATCCGGAGCTTCCGGCAATCGGTTGCGCCCGTGGAGCCAGCGGGCGCTGGACTTGGTGGAGTGGCTGGGGAACAAGTTGCCCGACCCGGCGGTGTTGTTTGTGATCGCGTTGGGATTGACGTGGCTGATCTCGGCGGCGTTGGCGCCGGTCGAGTTCGAGGAGTTGGATCCGCGCACGGTGGTGAAGGGCCCGTCCGGTGAGACGGTTTCAGCGGCGCCGATTCGGGTCAAGAGCCAGCTCAGTGGGGAGGCGTTGGTGACGTTTCTGGCGCGGATGGTGAAGACGTTCGTCGAGTTTCCTCCGCTCGGGGTGGTGTTAGTGGCGCTGCTGGGGGTGGGGGGGGCGGAGCAGACAGGATTCATCAACGCGGGCCTGAAGGCGTTACTGAGGGTGACATCGCGGCGGTATCTAACGCCGATGGTGTTGTTGGTGGCGATCCTGAGCCATTCGACGGGAGACGCGGGTTACGTGTTGGTGATACCGCTGGGGGGGATTATCTACGCGGCTGCGGGGCGGCATCCGCTGGCCGGGATTGGGGCGACGTTCGCGGGGGTGTCGGGTGGGTTCAGCGCCAATTTTTTGCCCTCGCTGCTCGATCCGCTATTGCAGGGCTTCACGCAATCCGCGGCACAGATTTTAGCGCCGGAGCGGACGGTCAATCCGTTGTGCAATTGGTATTTCACGAGCTGTTCGTGTGTGTTGGTGATTGCGGTGGGTTGGTTCGTCACGGATCGGATCGTCGAGCCGCGGCTCAGAGCGGTGGCCGTGGACGGGGACCTGGCGGCGTTGCCGCGGCTGGACGATTTAAGCGGATCGGAACGGCGGGGCCTGTGGCTTGGTCTAGGGGCGATGGGGTTGGGTTTGGGGGTGTTGGGGCTGACGGCGGCGCCGAGCGACTCGCCCTTTCGGTCGCCGGCGGGGGCGCTCACGGCGCACGGGGCGCCG
The DNA here is from genome assembly GCA_016871715.1 of Verrucomicrobiota bacterium. Taxonomy (GTDB): domain Bacteria; phylum Verrucomicrobiota; class Verrucomicrobiia; order Limisphaerales; family J093; genus VHCO01. The sequence continues at coordinate 4,493 of VHCO01000301.1, read as the reverse complement.
TTGATGGACTCGATCGTGCCGTTGATTTTCCTGCTCTTCATGGTGCCTGGGGTGGTTTACGGGTACGCGACGGGCACGGTGAAGGGGCATCGGGACATCATTTCGGGGATGAGCAAGACGATGAGCACGATGGGGTATTACCTGGTGATGGCATTTGCGGCGGCACAATTCACGTACGTCTTTCGGGAATCGAACGTGGGTGCGCTGTTGGCGCTCAAGGGGGCGCGTTGGCTGGAGGGTTTAGGGTTGCCTGGGCAAGCGACGATTGTGGGGATCGTGTTACTGAGCAGCGTCGTGAACCTGCTGGTGGGGTCGGCATCAGCCAAGTGGGCGTTACTGGGGCCGATTTTCGTGCCGATGCTGATGGAAGTGGGTTTGTCGCCCGAGCTGACTCAAGCGGCCTATCGGGTGGGGGATTCGTCGACAAACATCATCACGCCGTTGTTACCGTATTTCCCGCTGATTGTGGTTTATTGTCAGCGGTACGTGAAAGGGACCGGCATCGGCACGCTGGTGTCCCTGATGTTGCCTTACTCGGTCAGTTTCCTAGCAACCTGGACGGTGTTCCTGTTGGTCTACTGGGGGCTGGGCCTGCCGTTGGGGCTCCAGGCGTCTTACGTGTATCCGTGACCGAGGCGGGTGCGGGCTGAGGGTTGGGGGTTGTCCTCCCGCAGCGCCACCGGCGGGTGGCTGAAGGGGGATCGGGTGACGTTGGGGCGATTGACAAGGGGGACAGTCGGGGCGGATGATCGGGAGCATGGCAGCGATCATTTATCCGCGTAGTCCGCGGGAGAGCATGGATGGGTGGATTCACTTGCCGCGGTACATCGACAAGATCCGGCTGCACCGCGCGGGCCGGCTTCATTCCGATTATCAAGAGAACTTGGGGAAGGGGTTCGATGGGGCGTGGCTGAAGGCCGCCGGGGTAACGCATGAACAGATGGTGGAGGTGGTGGGGAACTCGATGACCGACGGTGAGGTCTGCGATTGGGTTCGGGAGCAGGTGCGGAAGTCTGCCGGCGAGAAGGCCGCGCACCGGGAGGCGATGTTGGGGCATCCTCCGGCGGGGGACCTGACGTCGCAGGAGCGGCTGCGGCAGCGCAAGGCGCAGGCGGGTCTGAGTCACCGCGACGACATCCGGACTTTTGTGGACTTCATCGACGCGGACGAGAAGCGTTTGTGAGGCGCGGTTTACTCGACGAGGCGGAACCTGTAGAAGCGGCGGGGAGACTCTGCGGCCTGAGGATCGAGGACGTGGAGGAGGAGTTCGGGCATGAGGTTGGTAGACAGGTTAAGCCACTGGATGGGTGGAGCGAGGTCGGGGGCGGCCTCGAGGACGTAGTGGCGGCCTGGAATCCCGCGGAAGCAGATGGCAAAGCCGTTGGTGCTGTAGCTATCGGCGACGGCGGTGTGTAAAGGGGGAGGGATCACCTCGATGGTGACGGGGTCGGAGACGGTGACGGCGCCGCGGTTGTCGGTGGCGGTGGCGCGGAGTTCGTAGGTGCCGAACACGTCCGTGCTGAACCCGGTTCGATAGGGTCGGCCGGGGCGAGGCGGGGTGGCGATTTCGGACAGCTTGAATTGGCCGCGGAAGAACTCGACCTTCGCGATAGCGCCGTCGGGATCGGTGGCGAGGGCGGCGACCACGATGTCTTGGCAGGCGTAGAAGGTCTGGTTGTTGGTGGGCTCGACGATGGCGATCAGGGGCGGCAGGTTCAGGACTTGGCCCGGGACGGCGAAGGTGAAGCCGGCTCCGCCCGCGCCGAAGAGGAAGGCGCGACCGCTGGTGACGGTTAGGGTGGCCAGGGCGGTCGAGGTGCCGGTGGTTAAGGGTTCCCAGGTGATACCGCCGTCGCGGGTGACGCAGAAGAGGCCGTTGTCGCCGGCGGCGTAGGCGGTGGTTTCATCGACGATCGCCACGGCGCGGAAGGTGCCGGTGGTGCCGCTTTCGAGGGCGATCCAGCGGGAGCCGTTATAGCGGCAGATGGTGCCGCCGGAGCCGACGGCATAGCCGAGGTCGGGGCGAAGGAAAGCGACGGCATAGAAGCTGGCGGCGGTGCCGGTGTCGACGGGCACCCATTGGCCGCCGAGGTACTGGGAGATGGTGCCGGCGGAGCCGACGGCCCAGGCGGTCGTTCCGATGGTGGTCACGGCATAGAAGTCAGCCGTGGTGCCGGTGGTTTGTGGAATCCAGGTGCGCCCATCGTAGATGCAGATGGTGCCGCGGGTGCCGACGGCGAAGCCACGTTGGGAGTTGTAGAAGGCGAGGCCATGGAAGTTCTCGGTGGTGCCGGTGGGGAAGGTGACCCAAGACGCGCCGTTGTTGGTCGAGATGCAGAGCAGGCCGCCGGTGCCGGCGAGGTAGGCGACACTGTCGACGAGTTGGAGGGCATAGACGTTGTTGGTCACGCCGATATTGGAGCGGGACCAGGTTTGGCCGCCGTTGACGGTCCATAGGACTCCCCCGCCGGCGCCCGCCCCACCGAGGCCGCGGAAGCCGACGGCGCCGAAGTTGGCGTTTAAGAAGGAGGCGCTCGAGATGAAGTTCGGGAGGCCGAGCGTCAAGGTGGCGAGGCCGGATGGTTGAGGCAGGTCGATGCTCAGTTGGCTGTCGGTGCTGCGGGCGGAGCCGTGCGGGTTGGTGACCGTGACGGCGTAGGTGCCTGCGTCATCGAGGGTGGCGCCAGAATCGAGGTAGCGGGCGTTGCTAGCGCCGGGAATGGGGTTGCCGTTTTTGTACCATTGATAGGCCAGAGGTGGTGCGCCCCAGGCGGTGACCTCGAGGGTAAACCCCGCTCCCAAAGGAACGGCCAGGGTGGTGGGCGGTTGAGTGACAATCTCGGGTGGGCAGACGGGCCGGTTGACGGCCAGGGCGAGGGCGTCGCCAGGGCGCAGGGCGCGACGATAGAGGCGGACTTCGTCGAGGTCGCCGACGACATACCCGCCGCTGCCGCCGATGTTGCGTCCCAGTTCGTTGCGGCCGGTCCCGCCGGTCATACTGACGGCGCTATCGAGCGGGACGGGCTCGCCGTTGAGGTAGAGGAGGAGACTGTCGCGAGAGTCCTTGTCGCCGCCGAGATAGACGGCGGTGACATGGGTCCAGCAGCCGAGTGCATTCTCGACGGTGGCGCGCGGGTCTGTGGTGAGAGGGGCGACGTGGTCACGGAATCCGATGTGGGTGCCGAGGGTGCCTGGGCCGGCGCCCAGATAGACGGCGAACTCGCCGGCTGGGGTAGCCAGTCGCACGGGGACCATCGCCTGTCGGGCCCGGGGTCGAATCCAGAAGGTAGCGGAGAAGGCCTGGTCCGGTTGGACGATGGGGAGGGCGGGGTTGATGCCGAGGGCGATCCAGCTTGAGCCGTCGAGCCGGACGGCGCGGTCGCGTGCGCCGTCCAGGAAGAGCAGGTTGCCGGTGCCGGCGCCGTGATGGACTCCGATGGCGTCGGTGAGGTTGTCATCGAGGGCGTAGCGGGCGAGCAGACCGGCCTCGAGGCTGGACGGGTTTACGGTGAGGATAGCGGGGATGCTGGTCTGCGAGCCGCCGGCGTTGGCCACGCGCACCGAATAGGTGCCGGCGTCGGGGAAGTCGGCGGCGAGGAAGCTGTATTCGGCGGCGGTTGCGCCGGGGATGTCGACGCCGTTCTTGCGCCATTGATAGGTTAGGTTAGGGCCCGTGGCGAGGACGGAGAAGGTCGCAGGTTGTCCGTCGGTCACCTCGAGGTTTTGCGGGTGCCGAGTGATGGCGGGGGGCACGACGCCGGTTTTGACGAGGCGCAGGGTGACGTTGGTGGGAGTGTAGGTGACTTCGGGCGAGAAGCCGGGGGGCGCGTTGGTGGCATTGAAGGTTCCGGTGCGCGTGGCACCGGTGAGGAGGATGAAGGCATCGGCGCCGCTGGGTTCGAAGTCATTGGCGAACTCGACCGTGAGTTCGCCGTTGATCACAAGCCCCCCGGTGGCGGCGATTTGGTCGTAGTTGGTGCCGGGGTTGGTGCCGCCCAACTGGAAGGTGAGGCGAGTGGTCGTGGCGTTGGTGAAGGTGCCGCCAATGCGGAGACGTCCCAACGGATTGCCGGGCAGGGCGGTCGCGTTCCCCAACCCGACGGCGGAGTTCAACTCGCCGGCCCCCTCGATCCGACCACCACCGATGAGAAAGTGGGACGGTCCGTCGGCGTGTCCACCCACGAGCTCGAAGGCGCCTGCAGTCTGCTGGAATCCGCGACGAAATGCCATGCGACCTGTCTCGATCCGTACGGTCCCGGTATTGTTGAGGGTGTAGTCGAAGGTGAAGGTGGCGGTGCCGGCGGATTTGCGGAGGATGCCGGCGTTGTTGAAGGTGCCGCCGGCGCCGAACCAGTAGTCGATGACGGCGTCGGTCTGGAGGTCGAGGGTGCTGCCGCCCAGGTTATTCCAGACGGTGCCGCCGCCGAGGCTAAGGCGGTGAGCCGAGGTCCAGGTGACGGTGGTGGCGTTGTCGATGGTGCGCTCGCGCGCGG
>VHCO01000300.1 GCA_016871715.1 Verrucomicrobiota bacterium | reverse complement strand
CGAATATTGGGGACAATGGCGCTGGCCGCGCCGAAAGGGGACATTGCGCTAACGTTCGTTCGAGCGGACGAGTGCCGCTGCGGCCCTCGCCGCTCAACTTTAAATGTTAGCCCGTGACGTCGCGGGCGAAACGAACACGCACAGCAAACCGAACCGCACACAATGAAAACAAAAACTAGAACAACGATACGAATCGGAACAGCAATCGTCGCGTTGACTCTCGCCAGCGTGAGCCACGCCCAACTCAAAGAACCGCCCAAACCGGGCACGTATTACTCGGCCAAGGATTTCGAGTGGAGTCCGCCTTGGCCGTTCAACCCGCATCCAGAGCTTGATGCCGTCGAGATCGCGCCCGGCATTTTCATCTTTGACGACACGGCCATTCCCGACACCCCGGAACAGGCCGCAGCCCGAAAGCGGCAGGAGGCGGCGGCGGCGCACGCCGCCGCCATTGCGGCCGACCCGGTGCTGGCGGCAGCGGCACGTCAGGAGGCAGAAGAAGCCTCACGCAAGCGCGAGGCCGACTGGCAGGCGCGGCTGGAAGCCGCGCGGCCATTTCTGCGCTCATGGGGTTTTCCCGGCGATGCCGAGACACAGCAGACGCGCGAGGAGGCGCGAGCGGAGTTGCAGGAGTTGGCACGCAAAGCCGAGGAGGCGCGGGCCGACGTGCCGCGCATCGAAGCCGAGTTGGACGCCATTTCCCGCCGCTTGGACGCGCCGCGCGAGCGGATGCGAGAGGATGGGTTGAAGGAGGTCTTGGGCGGTGTGATTGGCGACCAGCCGGTCTATTATTCGAGCCAGAACCTGATTGCGGGGGCGAGCATCAGCGCCGACGAATTGTGGCCGACGAACTCCGCGCCGTGGGCACACGCTTCGACCGGGCGCAACCTGACCGGCACAAACGTTACGCTCGGTCTGTGGGAAGTGGACGGCGCGGTGTTGACGAATCATGTGGAGTTTGGCACGCGCGCCCGGCAGGTGGACTATTCCGCCACCAACCAGATTCCCTCGCACTGGCACGCGACCGGTGTGGCCGGAACAATGGCCGCGGGCGGCGTGGTTCAGTTCACGTTGAGCGGCCAGCCCGCGCGCCTGCTGCGTGGAGCGGCGTTCGAGGCCAGCATCAACGCCTACGATACAAAGTTTCTCGCAGCCGAGCGGCTTGATGCCGTAGCGGGCGTTGTCACCGGACAGCCATTGCGGCTGGCCAACCATTCGTGGGGTTATGGCGGCGGTTGGATTCAGCAGACGATTCAGGTGCTGCAGGGCGGACAGACGAACACCATCAACAACGCTTGGGTCTGGCGCGGCCATACCCAGTTGGCCGAGGAGTGGAAGTTTGGATTCTACTTTCCCAGCATTTCCGACGGTTCGGGTTGCGTTGACGTGGACGCTTTGCTTGCCACGAATGCTACCCGACACTTGATGGTCTATGCGGCGGGCAACGACCGGCTCACCGGACCGGGCGCACCGGCAAACTATTGGTATTACGTCGGCCCTGGGCCGTATGACTGGCAGGGCGTCACCAATCCGCCCGCAGGCTCGCGCGACTGGCGCAACGGCGACGGCGACACGGGTGGTTACGATACCGTGCTTGCGCCCGGCACGGCGAAGAACGTCCTCACGGTTGGAGCGGTGCGCGACGTGTATCGCGTCGTCGGCAGCGAGATTCAGTATGGTTACGCCACCAATGCAAGCATCGTCCTTGCCCCGTTCAGCGGTTGCGGGCCGACCGATGACGGACGCATTAAGCCGGACATCGCAGCAGTCGGGCAGGCCAATCCCAATCTCCGGGCTTTCGGCATCCTCACGCCCATTGACGGCACGACCAGCAATTACTTCTCACTGGCGGGCACGAGCTTTGCCGCGCCAGGCGTGGCGGGCGGTTTGGGACTGACCGCGCAACGCCGCAACCAGCTTTGGCCGAACCTCGACCCGAATCTGGATGCTTGGCGCGGCTCGACGTGGCGCGGTGTTGCCATCCACACCGCCGACGATATTGGCAGTCCCGGCCCGGACTATCAGGGAGGTTACGGCTTGTTCAACGCGGTGTCGTGTGTGGCGCATGTGGAGCGCGACCAACAGCATGGACGCGGCACGCACATCAAGGAGTTTCAGCTTGGCGTCAGCAACAGCGTCAGTTGGGAAGTGGACTTGACCAACGGAGTGCCGTTTCGCGGCACATTGACTTGGAGCGACCCGGCAGGCCCGGCCACCAATGTCATCATTGTTGACTGGACGACGCCGATGCTGGTCAACAATCTTGACCTTCGCGTAGAGCGAGTCGGGGCAACCAATGTTTATTATCCGTGGATTCTCAATCCTGACCTCACGAACAAGACAGAAGCGGCGCGGAGCGCCGCCGCGACGACGGGCGTGGACAACCGGAACAACGTGGAACAAGTATTCATCGCCGACCCGCCGACCGGACGTTACCGCATTGTGGTGACGCATTCTGGCGGATTGACCGGCGGCCCTTCACCATCGGCACAGTGGGCTTCCCTGCAGACGACGGGCGACACACCACTGCCGCCGGTGTTCACGGCGATTGAGGCGAGTCCGTCAGGCACGAACATGCTGCTGACCTTCACAGCAGACCCGGGCGCATACTTCCACCTCCTTTCCTCCACCGACCTGATTGCGTGGCAGACCAACGCAACGGTCAAAGCTGAAGCTGTTACAAATTCGATATTGGTCGAGGCGACTGACCCCTATCGGTTCTGGCGCTTGCGACGCCAACAGTAAGACACCATGCGCCGTCGCTGCTCCACTCTGTTCGCGCTTGCCGCCGCTTGGCTGGGCTTTGCCCAGCCAAGCGGCGCGCAGGGGACGATTGCGTATTACCAACCGAGCACACCGATACAGCTTTGGATACCTCCGGACAGCTTCGACATCTCTAGGCAGCTTTTGTTTAGTTTCGATGGCGGCAGCACCCCAGACCTCACATTCGCTTACGATTTCCATTTCATCGGAGTCCGCCCTGAGTTCAACGCAAGGATTCTCACTTCGATGTCACCGCCTCCGAACGTTGGCGGAAGCGTGATGCCTTTGTCGGCGGGATTCAGTATCGGCCCAAACAGCGCGTCTGACGCGCTACAGTGGCTTGGCCAAATTCCTCCTTACGAATTCAGTTTCAACCCGCTCATCCAGTGTTTTGATGTTGGCTGCACGGGCGATTTTCGAGGACAGCGTGCTTACATGGGCGTCGAGTTCGAGCGTGCAGGCGCAGCGCATTATGGATGGATTCTGCTCCAAGTCAGCGAGAACGCGCCTTTCGGTCTTATTGAGTCGTGGGCATGGGAGACGCGCCCCGGTGTGCCGATCTTCGCGGGCGCAGTGCCAGAGCCCTCGACACTCGCATTGCTGGTTGGAGGAGGATTGTTGATGGTGTGGTTCAGAGGAAAGAGAAATGAAAGGAGGGGCTAACAAGATCACTGGAGCGAACAGCCGCCCCGCTTCGCAGTTCGGGGGTCGCGGGCTTCGGCGGTGCGCTCTGGTGGTCGAGAGTCGCGGGCGTTATCACGGCGGGGCGGCTGTCGCTCAGTTCTGTCGTTAGGCCGCTTAGCACCGCGATGAAGACCGTGACCGTTCGAAGTGTATTTTCCAGCATGAAACTTCATGCTCAATCCGCGTGTTGCCTTGTTGCAGTTCTAACCTGCGCTGCCGGTGCCAACGCCGCTGCAGTCCATCATTACGTCTTTTTTGGCCAGGACCGGGAGGGTATAACCAACGCCACGTTCCTCGGCACCAAGGCCATTGAAGGGGCGCAATTGAAATACACATGGCGGGAGTTGGAGCGTGGAAAGGACGGCTACGAGTTTGGCGACATCGAGCGCGACCTGGCGTTTCTGCAATCCAAGGGCAAGAAGCTGTTCATCCAGATTCAGGATGCCTCCTTCAGCCCACAGTTTGTGCCCGTTCCGCGCTACTTGATGAACGAGCCCGAGTTCCATGGAGGAGCCGACAAGCAATACAACATCACGGGCGACGATGAGGAACACGTTACTACTCAAGGGTGGGTCGCCCGGCGATGGGACCCGGCGGTGCAAGAGAGATTCCACAAGCTGCTCCTGGCGCTGGGCCGGCAGTTCGACGGCAAGATCGAAGGGATCAATCTTCCCGAGACGGCGGTTGATTTCGGCGAGACCGGGAAGTTGTTTCCGAAGGGCTTTACGCTTGAGGCTTACCGTGACGCGGTGTTGACGAATATGGCGGTTCTGAAGAGCGCGTTTCCGCGTTCGGTTGCGATGCAATACGCCAACTTCATGCCCGGAGGACGGGCCTACCTCCAGAGCGTGTTCAAACGGGCCAGGGAGTTGAAGGTGGGAGTCGGAGGCCCGGACCTCCTGCCTTTCCGGCCTTTCCAGATGCAGAACTCCTACCCGCTCATCCGGGAATCTGCGGGCGTGGTGCCCAGCGGCATCGCTGTTCAAGACGGCAACTATGAAGATAGGAATCCGGCGACAGGGCAGCCAGCGACCATCCCCGAATTGATCGAGTTCGCGACCGGATTTCTCAGAGTTAGATACGTCTTCTGGTGCACCGAGGAGCCGTTTTATTCCAAGCAAGTCATCCCGCTTCTACAGGCGCAGCCGTGACGAGGGGAATCCAAATGGCTTCAGCGGAAATCAAGCGGCCTAACAAGATCACTGGACCGAACGCGGGCGGGCCACGTCAGTTTCCAATTCGGACGCCCCTGGCCGCCCGCGTCGGTCAGTTCTGGCGTTGGCCGTAATCGCCGAGAACCACGACGCCCATGAAAGAGCACATGCCATTCACTCCTGGGTTCGGACTGCTGCTCCTGCTTTGTCCGAACGTAATAGCCCAGCCCTTGCCGCACCATTTCAGCGGCCTCGCCCGCGCCCCGGACGGAATCGTGACGCTGAGCCTCGACGGCAGCGAGTCGAACCTCATCCCCGGGTTGACCGGGACCATCTCCAACCAGTTCATGCAGATGTTCGATATCTACCTCGTCGAGGCTTCCACTAACCTAGCGGATTGGACCCGGCTGGCGACGCTGTTGCGAACCAACAACGATCCCACTCCGCTGCTCTTTCAAGACGCTGACGCCACGAACTTCAGCCGGCGTTTCTATCGTTTGGCGACCAATCACCTGATCACGATGTTCCCCAAGCCCAGCGGCCCTTTTGCGGTAGGCACGCTGGACCGGGTGATGGTCGATCCGGCGCGCACCAACCTTTACCGCTACACGCCCAAGACCAACGCCTTCATGGTCACCTTCTGGTATCCGGCGGAAGCGCCTGGGGCCGGCGTGCTGCCGAGGGCGATGTGGGACAAGCAAGTTGCGGAAGACACGAGTATGTATACGGCCAATGGCTATGACGGGCGCTGGTCCAAGATCTTTCCCCAAGCGGTCGGACATCGCTTCACTCAGGCCCCTTTGGCCGCCGTGCAGAGCCGCTTTCCGGTCGTGCTGCATTCTCATGGTCTGCCATTTCTACGATTTGGGTCCTCGCAGATGGCCGAGGACCTCGCCAGCCACGGGTACGTGGTGGTGGCACCCGACCATCCCGACTGCTGGACTTCCGAGTTCCCGGACGGCCGATACCTCAGGGGCAACTGGGGAGGTGACAACGCTGGCCGGTTCAAAGACTTCGAGTTTCTGCTTGCCGAACTGGCTCGGCTCGATGCCGACGATCCGTTCTTTGCCGGACGGCTGGACTTGGATCGCGTGGGCATCATGGGCGTTTCCTACGGCGGGATGAGTGCAGAAATGTGCCGCCGCGATGACCGGTTGCAAGCTGTCGCGTTATTGGATGCGACGAATTTTCAGTTGCCGAGCACTGGTTTGGCCAAGCCGTTCCTGGCGATGAACGCACCCGGTTCGTCGTTCCTCGCCGAGAGCCAAGCCCTCTTCAACAAAGCCATGACGAACGCAACCTGGCTCCAGATCAGCGGCGCCATCCATCCGACCTTTTGTGACATCGCTTGGTCGGCGCACATTCCTTGGGGCAGAGCGCCCGCCCTGGCCATCAATGCCTGCCTGGTCTGGTTCTTCGACACCTATCTCAAAGGCGAAGCGCCGCCATTCCCCGCCAATCCGGAGATCGTAAATGTCAGACGGAAGTGAGCTATGAGCGCTGCACTCTTGCAGGTTACCCGATGGTTAGGGAGCTCAGGGCCGATACCTAGCGGGCCTGTTTGCAGGAGCTTGCGATGTGGCTGGGTTTTGTCGGCCGGCCAACCAGGCGGTCGAGCGAATGACGGGGAGCGCGAGCAGGTCCCGGTTGCATTTAGGCGTCAGGGGCGCGCTCCCCGTCATCGCTCACCTTGATCGTTAGGCGGCTTTCTGATGCGGTGCAGGACCATGAACGCGCTGGATAAAATCGGGATGTTCAAAATGAAGCCCGTCAACAAGCAGACGAGCCGCATCATCCGTTACCCTCGCCGTAAGAAGAGCAAGACGCGATCAAATCGCATTAGGAGTTCGGACGACTATACGTGGTGCTCAGTCTGCGGCTGTAGGCTCCGGCGCACTCGGGTTTCCGCCCATAGCCAGAAGGTCCACGGTGGATTTTCAGGCAGTGGCACCGCAGGCAAGCCGGTTCGTCCGTTTCTGAGGCGATGATCAAATTGCCGAACAAGGTCACTGGAGCGAACAGCCGCCCCGCTTCGCAGTTCGAGAGTCGCGGGCTTCGGCGACGCGCTCTGGTGGTCGAGAGTCGCGGGCGTTATTACGGCGGGGCGGCTGTCGCTCAGTTCTGTCGTTCGGCGACTTCGCCCGTCATGAGAACATCTCGTGCCCCATCATGGTTTCAACTGGCTCACGTTGTTGCAGCGAGCTTCATCCTTTTTGCAGTTTCTGCGTTTGGGAAGGGCGGCGGAGTGGGATTCTGGATGGAGGGCACGCTGACCAACATCACGGTCACAGGTGACCGTATTCAGTTCCAATTGACCGGACGGTTTTGGATGGAGCAGTTTCCAGACGGACGCCCGCCACGGCAGCTCATTGAGGTGGACTGCAAGCGCGGCGTCTCTGCGACCGTGAGTCAGGCGGAGCCGTTCTTCGCCATGACGTCCGATTGGCATGGAGGCGCGATCCGGCAGAAGGGAGCATTGCTGAAGATTCTGAAGGCCGCGGCTGAGCACGGCAGGGTGGTAAGATTTCAGATGCTGCAACCAAAGCTGGAGTTTGGACGAGACGGCAGTTTCACTCTCACAGATGCAGCCGTGATCAGAGCGACAGATGCAGATTTACGATGAGGTCGCCGAACAAAATCACTGGAGCGAACAGCCGCCCCGCTTTGCAGTTCGAGAGCCGCGGGCTTCGGCGGTGCGCACTGGTCGTCGAGGGTCACGGGCGTTATTACGGCGGGGCGGCTGTCGCTCAGTCCTGTCGTTATGCGCTTCGTTAACGCGATTGGGCCGGTCAGTATGAACATTCGGAAATCAAGAAGAGGATCAATCGCCCTTCTGACGATGTTCGTGCTTTTTGGCGCGATGTTATGGTGGAGCCGCAGCGTAAGTCGGCAGGGGCCGTTTGAGGTGACTTTCATGCGCGTCTCAGGAGGCCAACCTGTTGAGCTCTATTACAGAGGCCACAACAGGTTAGTGCCCGGCGGTCGATCCCTGAGTTGGCTTCAGGGTCAGTTGCAAAGAGTTGGATTAAAGGTGGATTTCGTCAGGGGTCGGACATTGTTCGCTGGCGAGACCAACAGAGTATGTGTGGTGATGGGTGTTAACGGTCCTCCATTATCGAGTAGTGCCAGCGCTACGATTACGGTGGGTTCGGACCAGATTCCCCTGGAGTTTAGAAGCCGGTCTACAAAGCCCGGAGCAGACGACAGGCAATTGGTCACGTGGCAATCGGCTCCGCATATCAAAGCGCCGAAGCGGGGCACCCTAATTGTAAAGGATCCAAATTCGGAGGAAATATTGATTCAACGTAGGTTCTGACAGGTTGTGACATGAAATGGCATAACAAAATCGGTCGAGCGAACCGCCGCCCCGCTTTTCCGCTCAACGCTTGGCGGCAGTTCGAGATCGCCTCCTGCGCTCGAGCGTCCCTGTCGGCGGCGGTCGCTCACCTCTACCGTTAGGCGCCATGTGCCCCTGCCTAAGGTGACAATCGAACAACACAACAACCAACATGAAAATCACAGAAACGGAGTGCCTATGAAAACCGGCGTGCCCATCGCGTTGATAATCGTTGGCGGGTGTCTGATCCTCGGGCCGGTGTTGGCGAACGCTTATACCAGAAACCGCGACAAGACCCGAATCGCCGAGTTCTACACCCGGAACTCCAATGCAGCAGTGCTTCCAGCAGAGATGCAGTCCTCAGGGTACGGCGGCTATGACTGGGCCTGTCTCGTTGCAGGAGCAGCAGCGATTACGGCCGGAATCGGCGTCACGCGCTCTCGCCATGATAAGACGCAAAACGCCTAACCTGGAGATCGTTGAGGTCAGGATCAAGTGAGCCGTGGACACTGTATTCTTGCAGGTTGCCGGGTGGTTAGGCGGCTTCGGGCTGATACCCGCCGGGAGCGCTGCTCCGAGGAGCCACAACGCAGCGGGGCTTCGCACGGCGGCCAACCAGACGCTGCAGCGAACGGGAGCCAGCCGTTTCGCGTTGTGACCTCAAGCCGAGCAGGTCCTAGGCCGGATGGACCAAGTCCTCAAGCAGTTGCCCCAGGCTCGCCGACAAGCCCGCCAGCGGATTCTGGAGGGCAAGCCCGTGGCCAACGAGGAGAAGATCCTCAGCCTCTATGAACCGGGCCTGCACGTGATCGTGCGGCGCAAGGCAGGGGCGGAGGTCGAGTTCGGCAACACCTTGTTCCTGGCGGAGAATCCCCAGGGGGTGATCCTGGATTGGGAGTTGTTCCGCCAGCGTGCTCCCGCCGACACCGACCTGCTACCCCGCAGCCTGGGCCGGATGCAAGCGGCCTATGGCCGGGGACCGGCAGCAGTGGCCGCCGATCGCGGTTTCGACAGCCAGA
>VHCO01000299.1 GCA_016871715.1 Verrucomicrobiota bacterium | reverse complement strand
AGCGAGCAGGAGATGGCTACACTCAAGCTCACAGCAGGACGTTTTCACGGCGAATGGAACTACACCGTCCACCCGCGCCATTGAACTGAGTTGTAAAGGTTATTTATTGACGCGCCCTTAAGCCCGCGCAAGTGGGTGAGAAACACTTCGTAACGGGGATTCGCTCTGACTTTGAGCGCCGCCCAGCGCCGTCATGGAGGCGGCGATGATCTGTTCTTGATAGCGCATCCAAGCCACTGCGGAGCGGGTTGGAATCTCATAGGCCCATCAGGTCGGGGGTGGAGTTGATTGTACGTCGAACACACCACAGCGTAATCGAACAATCGAACTGCCACTCCGCCGCCAGCCGCTGGCGCAGACGCACCTCGTCGTCATGAGAAAAAACCGATGGCGTCCAGCGCGACAATTACGAGCAGCGCGCAATCGTCGTCAAAAACGCAGGCAATCCCCCAGAAATCGTCGTGAATCGCAGTGGCCTTACGGTTCTGGCTGAAGCCAGCAAGGTGGTAAACCGGGCGTTGGGGGTCGGAGAGAACGGGATTGATCTTCAACCGTGCGAAACCTGCGGGCAACGAGCGCGGCGCAGTGCCGGAGGCAGTGTCCTCCACGTTTAGGACCAGAGTGTAACCGGGTATCCGGTGGTGGAAGGCGAAATAACTGCGCACGCCCACGGCCAGCACCAGGATGAGAATGTATACCAGACCGACACCCAGAGCGCGCCGTATCATCTTGTGCCATCGGATGGGAAAGGGCTGTTTTATTTTATCAGCCTTGCAGTGATGGCGACCGGCGACGACGTGGAGTTTTGGTGATTCATGGCTCGGCTTACATACAGTCAGGGTGACCAAAGAAATGTTCCCACCGACCTGGCCGGCAGGCTGGCGTTTGCCATGCGGTCGCCAGCCACAAGGGAAAACGCCGTTTCGCGATCACTTGGATTGATCAGGACGAGCACGAATTCGCCATTCGGATTGCGAAACGCCACATTGGCCAGCGAATTGCCAGCCGCAATGCTGGCCACCCGCACGGCGCCGCGTTGAATGAACCTCATGAACTGGCCGTAGAGGAAAAAGTCGAAGTGTTCTGTCGGCTTCCGGGTGGCGGGGTTGAGCGTGATGATCGTGCGGCTCGCTTCAAACGGGCCATTGTTGGGTTTGCGGTTGTCATCGAGAATGGTCACCCAGGCATTGTAGGAAGAGGCGTGGTGACGCAGCCGTTTGATGAGTTCAACACCCCCGGGAATTCCAAACACCGAACCTTCGGTAAAGTAGAGCGGCACATTCGGAAACTCGCGATGGAACGTGCTCATTCCGGACGGCTCGCCCGCGTAACCGTGAAACGCCACGCCCTCCACGAACCGCGCCGCCTGCGGGTCGCGCAGGATCGTGCGCGGATACACAATCCCCGGATCGTCGCCGCGGGTGCGGACGTTGTAATTGTGGTCGTAACACCAGATACGGGTCTTCAGCCCATGACGCCGAAACGCCGGTCCGAGATGATCGCGGATGAAATCCCGCTCCTGCTCGGCCGTCCAGTGGCACGAGGGATAAAACCAGTTTGGGTCCTTCTCTTTGGCGCGGTCCACGCCCGGTTCATTCTGGATGGTGACCGCGTGAATCGGGATGCCTTCCGCCTCATACGCCTGGATGAACTTCACAAAATATTCCGCATAGACCGGATACCAGCGCGGCAGCAAATGCCCGCCGATCATCGTACCCGTGCTTTTCATCCAACCCGGCGGACTCCACGGCGAAGCGAAGAACAACAGCTCGGGATTCTTCTGCTTCGCCAGCTTGAGGACCGGCACGATGTAAGCGCGGTCCTTTTCGATGGAGAATCGCTTCAACTCCGGATCGGTTTCGCCCGGGGCGAGATCGTTGTAGGAATACCACGGGTCGCCGGTGAAGTCCGGTGTGCCGATGCAGATGCGCATCAGGTTCATGCCGATGCCGCGCTCGCGGTCCACCAACCGTTCCATCGTCCGCTCGCGGTCCTCGACCGACATTAGCGACAGATTCCAGCACGTGGACGGCTCGAGAGATGACCCCAGCCCCAGCATCGTCTGATACGTCTCCGCGGGATGGACCTCAATGCGACTGCCGCGCGCCCGGCCGGCGGCTTGCCACGCAAGCGGAGGTTGCTCGGTGAGTTGTTGCTTCAGGTCCGCCGTGCTGACCCACCAGCGGATCGGTTCGGCCGCAACCGCCGGTGAGGTCGAGATGACCGCAAGCAGCAGCGCAATCTGCGCAATCACAGCGGCGCGGGCGCCGAGAGAGGAACATCGCGAAGCCGGAGAAATGTTCATGCTGGTTGATCATGCTTCAAAATCTCAAGGTCGCAAGCGCCGTCTCCACCCAGGCCGGCAAGAGGGCGCGTTCATTGATAACCGTGTACCAAAGATCGCGCCGAGCCTCAACATAGCGTCGGAGGTTCAACAACGAAGCCGCCAGGTCTTCGCGCCGGATGTCCAGGTCGGCCGGTTGATGGCGCAGGCCGACCGCGTCCATAAAGGCCACCGCCTCGGCGTGGTGGTTTTCCTGCAAGCGGCTGAGCAAACGCACCCCCAAACCCACGATCCAGCCGTGGATGAAAGGGCGCTGGAGTCGTTCCTCCAACTCGTAAAACAAATAGTGCTCGCTACCTTCCTCGACGCGATAATGCCCCGCCGGCAGGCAGATCGTGTTCACCCGCAGGTAACCCTCCACGATGCCGCGCAAGCCGTCATCCGAACAGGAACGAATCGCGTCGGCCCTCGCCATCGTGTCCGCCAGGATGGCGCGGGCTTTGGCGACGTCTTCGGCGCGGAAAGGAAATTCGCTCTTGCCCGCGCGGTTCGCGAGTTCCCAGTCGAAACAAGCGGTGTGAATCGAAAGCAAATCGCCCACGCCCGCGATGTTCAATTCCGGCGGCGCGGTGCGGATCAGGTCGTAATCAATCACGAGCGGGTCGGGGCTGGTCTGGCCGACATACTCCACACGATGTCCCCGCCGAACGCCCGCGGCGGGCGTCACAAACGCGTCCACGCTGAGGATCGTCGGCGTGGTGACCAGGCGCAGACCGCGTTTCCAAGCAAGATACTTTCCAAGGTCAATCGCCTGCCCGCCGCCGATGGCGAGCACTGTGTCACATTCCGGCGCGGCGGCGACCTGGCGATCAAGGGTTTCGATCTCCATGCTTTCGACCCGGAGGACGGCGACGGGCTGCGCGCCCAGCCGTGGTTGGGCCAACCGCCACGGCAGGTCCATCGTGGTGACGATGAAGCGACCGAGTTCCTTGCCGATGCCATCCGCGGCGCCGGCACCGAAGCGTGCCGAGCGAACGTTGGTTTGACCTTCAATCATGGCGGACACTTTTCTCGACGAACTTGTACCTCCAGACAAGTGACGTTCCTGCCTGAAGTCACGCTGCGAGGTTCGCCGTTGCCAAACTCCAGATCACCGGGCCGCAATGGGAAAACTCATGTCGCCCCAACTCGTGAAAGCCGTGTGCGCGATAAAAGGGCACGTTGCCCGCGTTCACGGTTTCCAGGTAACACGGCGCTCCCGTGGTTCGCGCCCGTGCCAGCCCGTGTTGCAGCAGCGCCGCGCCCAGCCCGCGCCCTTGTTGATCTGGATGCACGCCGATGCAAAAGAGATACCAATGAGGAGCACGCATCACTCGAACCCGGCGGGACTCCATGAAGCGGCTGAAACGAATCACCCGCATCGCCGAGCGGCCGAGCCGGAACGCCGTCGCGACGAGTCCCGACCTGAACGACCGCCGCCAACTCGGTGGGGAATACACGGGCGGTATCCACATCGCGACCGCACGCCCTTGATTCAACAGGTCCACACAGCCGAACCGCCGCGCGTAGTTCAATCCAAAAGCGAAGACTTCCCTCATCACAGCACAGCGCTGGGCGGAGTCCGGGAACATGTGGACCGCACCAGGGTCTTCGTGGAATGCTGTGACCAGTGTATCCAGGGCGAAAGGCGAATCCGCGGGTGTCAATGCGCGGACCGTAGCAACGGACGGCGAAGGGACCGTTTGAAGCATGGCGGTGGTTGTGGATGCCGAAGGATCTGGCGGGGGCGTTTTTGAGACACGGCATCGGCCTGACGGAAGCCAGGCCGATGTTTCAGACGACTTCGATGGATTACATCACCACATCACCAGTTCCGTCACGGAGAGGGTGGCTTGATACTTGCCCAGGATTCTCACCGTCACTTTGCCCACGTCACCCTCGCGATCGGCAGCGAGGTCAATGGGGAGAGATTGGGTGATGTCCAGCGGCTTCAACGCGGCGGTGGCGATGGGCTCCTTGTCCTTGCCGAAGACGAGGAGTTCGAGCGTCCCACCGGCGTTGCGGCGCACGGCCAACGCGCATTGCGGCGCCGTGACCTCCTCGCCGTCGCCACTGACGGTCACAAGCCGAAGCTTTTCTCTGGCCACCGCTTCGCCGTTATGCATGGGGGTCAGTTGTTTCAGCCATAACTGCCCGATGGGCACGGCCACGCCGCCGGCCTTGGTCAGGGTTTCAACTTTTAGGTTCTTCTGGGGCAGCACCATGCCACCGAATTCACCATCAACCACGACCACCGGCTGGTCTGTATCCACATCGGTGGCGATGGGTGTGCCTTGGAGGTGCTTGCTAACGGCTCGTGCGTAGGGCAAAGCCTCATCGGTGGAAAGCTTTTCCTGGGCGGAGGTGAGTGAGACGCCGCCCAAAAGGGCAAAGGCAATGATAATCTGTTTCATGACGTTGTAACTTGTTTGTTGTCGGTTTTGTTTTGGTTATATCCGCACCCCTCTTAACGCCACACGGCGCATCAGGGTTACGAGGCCATGGAAATTATCCGGCCGCGGCAGGCTTATTGCCTCGTCGGCAGCGTTTCGGCCTTCGGCGCATCCAACTTCAGCACGTCGAGGGTCAGTTCCGCCGGCTTCGGTTTCATGGCCTCGAAGGCGCGAAGCTGCTCCGGGGTCAGCTCGCGCTCGACTTCGCCTACCAGCCGCCAGATGACATTCGTGCTGCGGGCAATCGTATCGAGCCGGATGGCTTGCAATTCGCGCACGGCCCGGTCCAAGTGCGCCTGAATAACGACCGCTTGCGCCGGCGTGGGCTTGACGATGCGGTCGAACTCCCGCGAGACGTGTTCGTTCCAGTTTTCCGGATTGGTGCGCACCTCGAACTGGTGGCGCGCGGCGCGGTGGCCAAGCAGCACGCCGGACAGGGCAGCGGCCAGGATCACACCCACCAAACACAGCCGGCTGCGCCAGGGGCGGGAAGGTTTCATAGCGACCACACCAATTGAGCCACGGCGTTCTCGATCCCGGTTTGCAGCGGTGGTTCTCCATGCCAGTGCGGCAGCTCCAGCGCTGCGCATAACGCCAACACCGCCAGCGCGCCGCCAAGCCACACCAATGCCTGCCGGGCACTGATGAGGTCTGACGGTGATGGCTGCGCCTCGCGGGCGCGCGAAGCTACGCGGCTCGCGAACCCAAATGGTGACTCTTCGTCCCGCCGCGCAGCCTGGCGGGCATGCGTGGCACAGATTTGCCAACGTTGATCAAAGTGTTTCATACGGATGGTTCTCTTTGAATACCAGTGCCAGCTTCCGCAATTTGCGGCGGGCCCGAAACGCCCGCACCTTTACCAGCGTCACACTCCAACCCGTCAAAGCCGCGACTTCCTTGACCGGCCTTTCCTCCAAATCGAGCGCGTGAAGGATCAAGCGGTCCGCTGGCGGCAGTTGTGCCAGCAGCTTTTCCAACAATTCGCGGGCAGACGTCGGCGACGCCTCCGGTGGCGGTGTTTCGTCGGCCAACATGAACTGAAGCCATTCCGCTTGCTCGTCCGGCAGGTCGGCCCAGCGGAGTTCCGGGCGGCGACGCTCCGCGCGCAACGCATCCAGGCAAGTGCGCACGGCCAGGCGCGAAACCCAATGCGTGAAAGGCACGCCACGCCGTTGCTCGTATTGATCGAGCCGGGCGAAAAGCTTGGCAAATATCTCTTGAGCAAGGTCCTCCTCGGCAGCGCGAGCGGGCAGATGACTCCGCACGATGCGGATAATCTGCGGATACAGCCTTTCGACCAGCACCCGCGCCGCTTCCAGGTCCTGCTCCCGCACGCGCCGGAGACATTGCGCGACGTCGAATTCGTCGCCGTTCATGACTTAACCATAGCCAACTCACCTCTGATAGAAACGCCGTCGGCCACAGGCAGGTTACAACTCTCGAGCACGCTGTTCGTGGTACTGGCCGCGGCCAGTGCCGCGATCTCGTGGCTGGAGAGCTGGTCCGATGGGTGGGACCGCATCCGCGCAACAGGCAATGGCGGATGAAACCGCCGTAAACCAGGAGGCCGACGAACCTCAACTTCTTGCGCCCAAGCGCATCGGCCAGCAGACCGGCGTTGCCGGCCGTGATGACCGAAGCGTTCCCTCGGTACGCGTTTGGGTTCATGGATTCAACAGGCGTTGAAGTTGTGCCAAGTCTTCGGGCTGGTTTCCCGGATCGAAGCCAAAGGAATTCTCGTAGGCGACCAGTTCTCGTCGGCGAGCCTCAAGTTCCGCCGCCACCCCGGCGCGCGGCGACACCACGAACACATTCTCCGGGCTGCTGCGACCGGAAACCTGGATACCCGTGGCGGTTTTCGTGAAGTTGACTGGGCGCACGCCCTCGGCCTCCACGCGCACCACTTCCACCGCGTCGCGCAGATACGCCGGCAGCGGGAACGCGAATGTCGCCTGGCGCGGCGGCCCGAACTTGAACACGCGTTCGCGCGCATCCGGGGTGTAAGCCAGGTCCAACGCGAAGCACACCGCGCCGCGCGGGCCGGCAATCACCGCGACATCCCAATCCGGGTTGCCTTCGCGCCGCCGTCGCTCGAAGTGATAGGCGTCGCCCTCCAGGTAATAGTCTTCCAACATCCGCATCTCACGCCCGACGCGCGTGATCGGTTCGATGAGATCGGGGAATTTCAGCAGCGACTTCAAACTCAGGTTGAACCAGTAGAGCGAAGTAACGCGGTGCGCCAGGGCGTGATACGCCTGGGCGCGGAGTTCCTCGGGCGTGGGCGAAGTGCGCACGCGCCCGCCATAACGATCCCAGCCGTGATGCGCGCCCTGCGACCAGTAGGCAATGGGCCGCGGGCGGTTGAGCTCACGCAGGCTGATCGTCATGTCGCCGATGGTTTCCAATGGCGCACCCCAGCGGATGGTCTGTCCGTCCCAGCGATCATAACGTGACCACACATCCGCCGCTGGCGCGGAAACGCGGTAGGCGTCGTAATGCGGATAGTCGCTCAATCCGGCGTAATCGCGCCAGATGCGTTCCTCACTGTGCGTCACACTGGTCGGCAAACGAGTGGTGGCGTAAGGCGCAAGTGCCCGCCAGACTTCCTGCGGCGGCACCGGCCGGCCACCGCCGTATTGCGGCTCGCCGAGAAACTCGACGGCGTGAATGCGCGGCAGCACGTCGTCGGTATCGTAGCGGTCGAAGGGTTGGAGTTTGTTGAAATACTTGAGCGGATAGCGCGTATAGGGTCCGTCCGGTCCAGTTTGATCAGTGTAGCCTGGCGTGTCGGCGATATGGCCGGTGTTGATGTGCATGCGCCGTAGCGTCTTTAGGTACGGCTCGCAATGAAGTGTGTTGCTCCCGCCGAGCTGTGACGACACCCAGCCGCCGCTGATGTCGAACCACTCGCGCTTGATGCGAAGGTGCGCCCAGAGCGTGACGGGATTTCCCCGTTCGTCCTGCAAACGGACTTCGAGCGCGGTGTAAGTCAATGGCAGCCGGCCAGTGTTAACGCTCACTCCGCCACGGTCGCGCTTCGGAATGACGCCGGCGGCGGGAAACATCACCAGGTTCGTGAACCAAGGTTGCGGCAACAACGCGCGCCACGAAGCATTGTCATTCGGCAGCCACAGCCGGCAAGACGCCAGACGCAGCGGTCCAGCGGTCAGGTTGGCCACATGAAAAATCAGCGAATCCGGAAACGGATTCGCGGGGTCTCCCAGAAATGTGACGGCGGAAAGCCAAGCCTGCGGCACGGAAATGTCGAAGTTCGACGGTTGTTTCTCGACCGCCAGAGTCGCATCTGTGCCCACGCCCCACGGCGCGCGTCTGCCATTAAATGACCAAACCGTCAGCGCACCCGGTGGCAGGGACAGCGGCTGATTCGTCCACGCGCTCGGGAAGTCGTGCCAAGTCCACTCATTCGCAGCCAGCAGTTCCTCCGGCGATTGGCCGCGCAGGCGAATCGCAGCATCTGGCGCGAGACGCAGTTCCTTGTCCCCGGAGTTGCGGACGAACAACTCGACCCTGGCACCGAGGCTAAAATCCGGTTCCCGCCGGTAACGCATTTCGGTGGATTGCAAATGCGCAACCACATTTATCCCGGTTAACTCCACGGAGGCAGACTGACCCGGCGAGAGTGGGGCTGCAAATATGAACGCCAGGACAGCCACGAAGGTCCACGCACCCCGTTTGCCAGGGAACGCGAACTGCGATGACACATTCAATGCCGCAGTCCACATGCAGTCGTAATACGTGTTTCTCTCGCGTGTGGGTTGGCACAAGTGGAAAAGGCGGGCCGCGCTCCCCGACACTATTCGCAGGACGTGACGATGCTGGACGATAAATCTGCTGGGATGCTTGAATTGTCGGAATGGTGCTTTCATTGGAGTCTGAATTCCAAAACTGCCAATTCGCCGGCTGGAATGGTGACTGTCACATCGGTGCTGCGCTGCAAGTCCAAGTCTCGCTGATTCTTGATGTCCTTCACCGATTTCACGGGCGCATCACTTTGCCACGAAACTGTAACCGCAACCGCCTTGGTCGCGTCAATCACGGGCTTTTCTCGCGGCGCTTTGGTGACGCCATTGCGCCGCCGCTCACGAAAATAGACCCGGGTGTGCTCATGAGAAGTGACCCACCTGGATGAAGGGCGGAGAGATTTCCTTTCCAGGGAGAGATCGGGTTCCGAGTA
>VHCO01000298.1 GCA_016871715.1 Verrucomicrobiota bacterium | reverse complement strand
ATGCCCGGTACCATCCCCCAGGTCAACCGTGAGATCGACAGCTCTAATCCGAACACCGCCGCTGCTGTATGGTCCGGCGTCGGGTCAATGCGCATGGCATTGTTCGCGTTGAAATTCGGTAGATCGGTCGTGAAGGTGGGTTCTTCACGGCGGCAAGAACCTCGCAAGAGAGTACATAGCGTGTTGCTTCGGCAGGCGTGCGTGCGGATTTCCTCGACGGTGATCGCGGAAGCGAACAGCTCTCCCGGCTCCGAGGCAAAGCGCGCCTCCACCTGCGGGTTGGGCTGCCGGCGCATCAACTCGCTCAGGATGTTCGTGTCGAGCAGATACATGGCTCAATCGAACTGGGGTGCCGGCGGGCCGCGCATCCTGTGCCGCTCCGCCTCGATGTCCTCCAGGATTTTGAAAACAGGATCGTCGTTTGGGATGCCGTCCGGATTCAAGAAAGAACCGTCCGGCAGGCGCTGAAGTTGACGCCGTTTGCCAGTGGGGCGGCGCCCTACTTGACCGGCCAACGCCGCGCGAATCTCCTGCTGTTCGGCCTCAGGCAGACTCTTGACCAAACCGATGATATGCAGAGCCGTGGTGCTCACGCCCGCAGCGTAACCGCCCCGGCGCCAAAGGCAAGACTGCGGGAGACAGGAAGCGGGTCTGCACGGTGCTTTGAAACCAAGGGGAGCTTCGTGGGTTCGCGTGGATGACTACGGGATGTAACGAGTTCATTGTCTGCGGGGACCTGCGCCGCGCGATCGAGCAATCTGGGCTCTCAGGAGCAGCATTCGGCCCGATTACTTTCCGCCGGCGGCCACGCAGCCCTATGCAGCCGTTTTGGGAATGCCTGATCGAGAATGTCCTGCCGCCCTTCTCGAAGAACTCAGTCGTTTGCCGTGACGGTGTCTGCGCCCGGTGTGGTCGCGGCTGTTCCAGCGATCTGATCGGCGGTGGCACCGTGCTCGCTTATTCGCGAGCCAGCATAGCCAGCGTAGATGGCTTTAACGTGACTTGGGAGCAGTCCGGCGTCGGACAACGTCCAGGTCTCGGACAACGTGCTCGACACGCCCGACTACAGCCAGCCGGCGGCCACGGACTTCAAAGGGGCCTACGAAAACGGGCTGGTGTTTCAGACGTTCGCCCAGTACACCTTCACGGCCATCACTGTCGAGCGCAACCGGAACCTGGGGGGGCAGGACCTACGGTTGAGACTGATTCGTTGACCGGCAGAGCCTGCCGGCTCTAGATCCGACCCACATTTTTGAACGGGCCCACCATTTCCTTCTTCTTGGTGTCTACACTGATGATCGGCAGTAGGCTCCGAGTGAATTCCTAGAGCTGGTGCTGGACGCATTGGAACTGAGCATCGCGCTGGGGACTTTGCGGACCGGACAGACTCTTGCGGTTGGCGTGTAAAGCGTAGCCCAACACATCGAGCAAGCGCCGGACGGTATTGGGACAAACCCTGATCCCCAACTCCTTCAACCGGTCGCACATCTGCTCCAAGCGCAGGCCGGTCCAAAGTCCCCGCCGCCCCATCGGATCGCCCGCCGTGTCCTCGCGCAGCAACCCGCGCAGTTGGCTCAAGATCTCGGGCGTTTTTTTTCGGCCCGCGGTCGTCCGCCCCCCACCCGACGCACCCGCTCGTACACCACTTGGCCGCTCAACAACTCCGCTCGGCCCCGCGCGACGGCATCCACATCCAGGCCGAGCAACTGGGCCATGCGCTGATCGCCGCCATGGCCCCATTCCAGGCTTTCCAGCCCGGCGTTCAGGGCTCCTCGCGCACGCGGTAGAAGCGGTGTCGGTCGGTGGGTTGAATGCGGAAAGGGGATTGGGCGGCGGTGACCGCCTGCCACGGGCCACCTGGGTCCGTGGCGGTTTCGAGCACGCCACCGGCAGTCCACTCGACTGCGGTCGTCTGATCGACATGGGTGATCGTCAGCCGGTTGCACCCGACCACGACGTCGAAAGCGCAGTCGAGGGTCTTGGCCGGGTCCGTGGGATCCACGTAGCGACAAAGGACGCGCGTCACACCGCGCGGGAAGAGCGTTCCTGAAGGCGGCTCGCAGACGACCGGCTCGAGCGGGGTGCAGCCCCGATAGGCGCGGACGTCGAAGTGGACCACGGCGCCCTGGCGACTGTCGCAGACGACGCGGATGTCCTCGGGACAATCGATCCTCAGTTCCTGGCTGGTGCTAGGGTCTTCGACAACGAAGTTCACGACACAAGTGCCCACATTGCCGGCCGCGTCGCTGACGCTCAGCGTAATGGGATGCGTCCCCACGCCGACGACCGTGCCGGGCGGCGGATCTTGCTGGACGCGGGCGTTGTCCGACAACCGACAGTTGTCGGTGAAATCGACTTGCTCGCGCAGGTCCGGGACGACAGCGCGACACGGCAGATTGGCGGCTATCGTGCCCGGACTGCCCGCCACGACATGAATGTCCTCCGTCGGGCAATACAGCTCGGGCGGCGTGGTGTCGCCAAAGAAGAAACAGACCGGCCAGCCATAAGACTCGTACTGGTTCCAGCCGTAGAGATTTAGGCCGATGGGTTGGGCGGCGGTGAGCGTGTGGAGGCCGGGGGCCACGGTGGTCGTGGCGTGCGAGAAGCCGGAAGCGCCGATGGGCAGGAAGCCCAACGCCAGCGGCGCGCCATCGAGTTGGAGTGAGCCGATCGCGCCGTTGGGGACGATCAGGTTCAGGTGATGGGTGGCGAAGCCGCTAGCCGGCACACAAAAACGGTAGTTCGAGTTGAACAACGGCCGCGGCGGGACCAGCGTCATGAAGGGATCGGCGTTGGTGACCAAATCGAAATCGGAGCTGGCGGCGTATTGGGCGACCAAGGCCGGCTGCGTGCAGAGGATTTGAGAGGCGGCGGTAAGGGTGGTTTCGTAGATCTGACCCTGGTTCAGCACGGCCTGCGGCACGCCGTTGATCAACACACCGGTGTTGTCATAGGCCGCCACAACGCGGACCACGTCGCCCTTGGTGCGCGTGGCGAGCGGGCGGGTGTAATACTCCTTGCCCCACCGGCCCACGGGCGGCAACTGCTCGACCAGGTAATCGCAGAAGAAAAAGTCCGAAGACTTGACGTTCGCACACTGGTGGCTGCCGAAAACGGCGATCGGTTTATCGGAGGCGATCAGTGTGCCGGTCAGATCGGCGGGCGCGCCCGAGGTGGTCCGCAACTGGTAGGCCTCGCCCGGTTGCAGCGTGATGAGGTAGGGGATCTTGGCATCGCGCACGCCGGTGACCACCGAGGGCGCAATGGCCACGCGCGTGTCGGGCTGCGTGCCGACCACCACGAACTGCGAGCCGTTGAGCTCGGGCACGGCCGCGTGGGCGTTCCGCTGCGATAACACCACGTAGGCTCGCCCGAGCACGTCGCTGGCCAAGCCCAGGTAACCGTCGCTGGTGAATTTGACCTGGCTGAGGGCGTGGACGCTGACGGGGTTGGAGGCGGTGAGGTGGATGCCCTTCTTGGTGATGATGTCGTTGGCGTTGCCGAGATCGACCTCCTTGGGCAACGCCAGATTCAGGAAGCCCGCCGCCGGAATGTTCTGGTTGATGACCAAACCCAACTCAGCCACCTCGACGTGCACCGCCGTGCCCGCGGTCCCCACGACGCAGAGCTGCGGCTTGACCGGGTTGGCCGGGTCGGGGGCGTAGTTGCCCGGGAAAGCGAGCCAGAACTCGGTGCCCGTGCAGGTCAAGTCGCACGGCTGCCGGCGCTCGATGTCGACCGGGTGATCCTCGACCTCGCCATCGGAGGCTGGACCGTCAAAGCTGAGACCGCCCTTGCGATTGAGCCGGAAGCGCGAGAAGGTGCGACCTTCCTTGGCCGCCGTCGGCACGTCGAAGGTCAGGACCACGGTACCGGACGGAAGCGGTTGGGCGGCGAAGATCCGGTCCTCAGGTTGCGCCCAGGAGAAGTCCTGACCGAAATCGATCCAGGCATCCAGCCGACCGCCGCCGGGCGCGACGATCTCGACCTGGGCGCGACTGCCCGGGACCAACGGGCTCAGGAACCGCACGCCGTCTTCGTCGTCGAGCCGGGGCGGGTTCAGGTCGTCACCGGAGGCGTCGGCGCTGGGTTGGCCGTCGGGCTCGACGTCCTCGAGTTTGCCCAGCAGGAAACCCTCGATCGGGCGGTGGCGGGCGCCGTTGCGGGCGAGGGTGGTGGGGTAACCGCCGTTGTCGAATTCTGGGGCGTCGCCAAAGTCCAACGCGAGCGCGGCCAAGGTGACGATGTGGTCTTCCACTTCGCCGTCCTGCGCCGGCCCGAAGAAGTCCTTCACCCCCTCGCGGCTGAAGCGCCACCGCGAGTAAGTGTCGCCTAGCTTGGCTTCGGTCGGCACGGGGAACTCGAGGGTGCTGAGCCCGCCTCCAATCGGTTCGTTCGTATAGACGCGCTCGCCGCCGTCGGCGAAGGTGCCGTTGCCGTTGAAGTCCACCCAGGCATCCAGCCGACCCGAGATCGAAGCGACAACCTCGACCTTGGCCAGTCCGCCCGGCGTAAGTGGGCCGGCGAAGCTGACGCCATCTTCGTCGTCCGCAACGCCCGGCGGGTTCAGATCGTCGCCGAGGGAAGTCGCGGTGGGTTGACCGTCCGACTCGGCATCCACCCGCGCGCCGAGGAAGATGCGCTCGGTGATGGCGTGGCGTGGACCGTCCTGCTTGAGGGTGGTGCGGTAACTGTCGGGCGCGTCGCCAAAGTCCAGTTTTTGCTCCAGTCGCTCCAACTCGATCAGGTAATCCTCGACTTCGCCATCGGCCGCGGGGCCGCGATAGCTCTCGACGCCGTTATGGCTGAAGCGGAAGCGGGCGAAGGTGACGCCGGGTTGGGCGATCGAGCCGGGCGGCACGGTGAATGTCAGCGGATTCGATCCGGCGTTCAGTGTGGTTCGGATGAAGACGTACTCGCCGCTGTCATCCCAGTCGCCGTCCGCGTTGAAATCGAACCAAGCATCCAACAGGCCGCGGGCCGAGGCGATGACCTCGATCGCCGCCCCTTGCCCAATCACCAGCGCGCCGGCAAACAGCACGCCGTCCTCGTCTCCCACCGCGCCGGCGGGAGCCAGGTCATCGCCGGTGGCCGTGGCGTCGGGTTGACCGTCTCGCTCGCTATCGATCGTCGCCCCGAGATGAAATCCTTTCACGATTCTGTGCCAGGCGCCCTCGGGCAGCTTGGTCGGATACGGGGTTTGTGGCGCATCGCCGAAGTCGCGCTCTTCCTCCTGCTGAACGATCTGGACGCGGTAATCCTCGATTTCGCCGGCCTCCGCGCTCTGGCCGCGCGGACCTTTCTTGCCCTCTTGACTGAGGCGAAACCGGGCGAAGGTCACGCCGGTCTTAGCCGCGGTGGGCACGGTGAAGGAGAGGTCGTTGGCGCCCTGCACGATCGTCGTCTCGATGATCCGCTCGCCGGTATCGTCCCAATCGAAATCGGCGTTGAAATCGATCCAAGCCTCGAGCGCGCCACGCTGGGGTGAGACCGCCCCAGCCTCGAGCGTGACGCGGACGGTAGCGGTGGCGCCCGGGACCAGGGGCGTGAGGAATTGCACGCCGTCCTCGTCGGTGCCGTCACCTAGAGCATCGGTGCTGGGCTGGCCGTCGAACTCGGCGTCGATGCTCTGCCCGAGGCTAAAGCCCTTCAGCATGCGTTGGCTGGCGCCGCCGCTCGCACTCTTCACCGGGTACGCCTCGGGCGCGTCGCCCCAGTCGGTCGACGGGGCGATAATCGCCAGGCTCACCCCGGCTGCGTTCCGCTCCGCGGCGCTCGCCGGCGCGACATTCGAGAGACTGAGCAGGATCGCCCAACCGCCGGCCAAGCTCAGCCTTAAGGAAATAGCCGACCGCCATGCACCCAGGAGCCGGCGCAGGCGACGAACGCCGATGAGGCAGGCGGGACCACGGGCGGGCGGCCGCAGACGGTTGTCCCACCCCTTCCAGTCAGATTGCGGGGACAGTTTCATAGGCACGTGGCAAAGTTCACGCTGGACCGAGCACGGCTCGCGCGTGGGTCCGGAGCGACCACCACAGGTCCGTTTCCTGCTCCGCCGGGTGCAGGCTAGCCAGACCCAGTTTGGCTCCGGCGCGGTGCGAGGCCAGGGCGGACGCGGCCAGGACCGGCGGCGGGTTGCTGATGACGACCAACTCGAAGCCTGCATAACTGACGGGGCGGTAGCCGGTGGTGGCGATCAGCCCAGAGACGTGGGTGGTGGGCAAACCGAGGGCGTCGTAGACCAACAGATCGCCCGGGCCAGCTTGGCCTTCCAGCGCATAGGCGGTCGTGGTCGAGGGGGTAACGTTGAAGCGATCGTTCCTCGTGCCGCCCAAGATTCTCTCGAGGGCCTCCCCGGTGTGCGACAAGTTGCTGGTGCCATCGGTAACGGTCAGCGGATCGCTCAGGGTGAACCTTAGCGCCACGGTGACCGCCCCGAAATCCAGCACGTCGGTCCCTTCGCCCGGCAACTCGACGACTTCGTCGTACCCCCACGCGTTGCTGAACTGGTAGAGGTCATCGCCCGGGCCGCCGGTGAGCGTGTCGTCTGCGCCGCGGCCCTGAAGGCGATCGTTGCCGGCACCGCCGGCCAACCGGTTGTTGCGGCTGTTGCCCAAGAGCGTGTCGTGGCCGGCGCCGCCGATGACGTGCTCGAAACGGTCGTTACCCGAGAGCAGCAGGGTCAGGTTTGCGTTGACCGCTTGGGCTGCGACCGACGCCAAGTCCAGCACAACATTGACCGTTGCCGTCGCCGAGAAATCCAGGGTGTCCTGCCCCTGGCCAGCGGCTTCCGTCAGCGTGTCCTGGCCTAGAGCCGAATCGGCATCGAACTGGTAGGTGTCATCGCCCGTCCCGCCTTCAAGCGTGTCGTTACCCGCGCCGCCTTCGAGCGTATCGTCACCGGCCAGTCCGCGGATGACATCGTTGCCGGGGCCGCCTCGCAGTTCGTTGGGGAGAGCGTTGCCGGTGAGGGTGTCGCCCTGGCTGCCTCCGAGGATGTTCTCGACGGCGAAGGCTGAAGACAAATCGATGGTCAGGTTGGCGTTGACCACCTGGGCGAGGCTATTGCCCAGGTTCATGGCGATAGCCTGGGTTGTGGTAGCCGAGAAGTCGAGCGTGTCCGTGCCACCCTCGATGTCGCCCTGCTCGATGACGATGTCGGTGCCTAGCGGGCCGTCGGCGTCGAACGCATAGGTGTCGTTCCCCATGCCGCCGCGCAGGCTGTCATTGCCGCCGCGACCCTCGAGGCGGTTATCCAGACTGTTGCCCTCGATCACATCGGCCAGGGCGCCCCCGATGACATTCTCGATCGAATGGCAGGTGACCAGGCGCAAGGTCAGGTTAGCGTTGACGGCTTGGGCAATGCCGTGATCCAGACTGATGGCGATGGATTGGGTGGTGGTGCTCGAGAAATCCAAAGTGTCTGAACCGCCGGCGCCGACGTCCTCGAAGATCCAGTCGCTGCCCAGCGCGCTATCCGTGTCGAACAGGTAGGTGTCGTCCCCGCTGCCGCCGTAGTAGGTGTCATCCCCGCCCACGCCCGCAAAGGTGTCGTTGCCGTCGCCACCGCGCAGGATGTTGGCGGCGCTATTGCCGAACAGTGTGTCGTTCTGGGTGCCGCCAGTGGCGTTTTCGATGACCGCACCGGCCGGCAGACTCAGCGTCAGGTTTGCATTCACCGCAAAGGCGCCCACGGCGGCCAGGTTCACAAACACGCTGCGCCCGGTGGTGGCCGAGAAATCGAGGGTATCGATGCCGCCGCCCGCGCTTTCGCTGAGGGTGTCGGTCCCCAAGGCGTCATCGGTATCGAACAGGTAGGTATCGTTGCCCCCCTGACCCTGGAGCAGGTCGTTGCCCTTGCCACCCGACAAGAAGTCGGCGCTGGGACTGCCGATGAGCGTGTCGCTGCCGCCGAGACCCTCGAGAGTGACCGAGCCAGCCAGGAAGGCGGACGCATCGATGAGGTTGGCACTGGCGCCGCCGACCAGGGTCGCCGCCTCGATGCTCGAAAGAACGTCCATCTCGCCTCCGCTGAAACTCAAGTTCCACGTAGTCAGCACCATGTCCGCATCGCGCACCTCGACCACGCGATCGATCCAGCCTTGGAAGCTGGGGAAAAACACGTTGAATCCGCCCAGCAGAGTATCGTTGCCCAAGCGCCCGGTGAGCGTGTCGTGACCGCGCAACCCGGAAATGACGTTGGCCAGGTCGTTGCCCACCAGGAGGTCGTTCCCCTGCCCTCCCCGCAGGTTCTCGATCACGTCCGAACCCGACAACGTCAGCTTGAGATTGAGGTTCACGGCCTGCTCAGCCGTCGTGCCCAGATCGACGCTCACGCCCATCGAACTGGTCCGGCTGAAGTCCAGCAGGTCGGTCCCACCCCCCGCGTTCTCGATCACTCGGTCCGACCCCAGATCGCTGTCGGTGTCGAACGCATAGGTGTCGTCACCCGCGCCGCCCTCGAGCCGGTCGTCACCCGCACCGCCACTCAGTGTATCCGCCTGCGCCGTGCCGATGAGCGTGTCGGAGCCCGCTCCGCCGTCGAGGGTGACTTGGCCGCTGAACGCCGAGGCGTCCAGGATGTTGTCGCCTTCGCCCCCGGTCAGTTGGGCGAAGTCGATGCCGGAGAGAGTGTCGGTCTCGCCGCCGATCGTGAGGGCAGCATCGGTGAGCACAAAGTCGGCGTCCCGCTCTTCGATCAGGGTGTCGGTCCCGTTGCCGGCGATCACGTCGGCGCCTTCGCCGCCGGACAAATAGCTGGTGCCAGTGCCGCCGATTAGGGTGTCCTTGCCCGCGCCGCCCGCCAGGCGTACCAAGCCGCTGAAGCTCGAGGCATCCAGGGTGTTGTCGGTGGCGTCGCCGGTCAGACTGATCTCGTCGAAAGTGCCGGCGTTGAAGGTGTTGGTTTCGCCGGCGCTGGGCAAGCTCAGCGTCCCGCCGCTCAACTGCCAGTCACCCGCGCGCTCCTCCTTCAGGACGTCGTACCCGGCGGTCCCA
>VHCO01000297.1 GCA_016871715.1 Verrucomicrobiota bacterium | reverse complement strand
GCCGTTCCTGCAACTTGTCGGCGGGCCTGGGATCGGCAGGTTTTTGGCGCAGGTGATCGACCAACTTGAGCAAAGCGGCAGTGGTGGTCTTGATACCTGCGACCTCGCACAGGGCTTTGGGGTCGGCTGCCAGCACCTTCTCCAGGGTGCCGAACTTGGCTAAGAGGCTCTTGGCGAGAGGGAGAACGTCGCGTTGCGGGATGCCGTAGGTCAGCAGCAGCTCCAGCAGCGCCTCATCAGTGCGCGAGGATGCCGCGCCGTGCAGAAACCGCTCACGCAGCCGCTCACGGTGACCGGTTCTTTCTTTGCCGTCTGCATCCACAAGCCCAACACTGGTTCACTCAGATCAGTCACTCGTTCAAAAAGGACACCTTATACATCCCCACAAGTCGTTCGACAAGAAGAAGGTATCCGCACCGAACAACAGCCCGTGAGATTTTGCTCCTGAGCGCCAGCGAAAACAAGCTCGGTTTCGCGCTATTTCCGTTGGTCGGAAGTCGTCTTGATCGCACTGGCCGAAGCACTTCCGAGGCATCGAATCCGCAAATCTCTTGCAGGCACTTGTCACCCCTGGGTGCCCGACAAATGCGCCGGTGACGACCACGGGAGCACACTGGTAGGCGGTCGCACGAGCGCGGGACGCCACCAGGGGCACTATCGTATTTGAAACGCTGACAAGCGGCGCTTGCGGAGCTTCTTGTCTCCTTTTTCGACCTGGTGAGGCAAACGCTCTCTCTTGACCTGCCAAGTCGCGCTCTACGCCCGCGTAGATAGTGCATGAAGAATACGAACGAGTCTGTTCATGCTCCGTCTTGTGCGCCGGGACTGAAGGTCTGCCCCTTTTGTGGCGGTGCCAGCGATTTCATCCACGACCATCAAACCCTTGGCGTGGGTGTCGCCTGCTCGACATGCGGGGCGATGGTCCCGGTGAACCACCCCGCCCGCGATATGGCAGCGATGGCCTGGAACCAGCGCCGAGGCTCGCCGGTGTCACTTGCCGCACTTGGCGGTGCAGCCACGCGAGGTTTGAGCACGCCGCGTAAGCGATCTGCGTCGCGGCGAAATTTGAGGCGGGCGCGAGAACGCAAGACCATTAACCGAATCAAGGCCGGGATTGAAACATCCTACACCAGGCTCCAGGAAGCGCGGCAGGCCGAGCAGACTGAGATCGAGGCGATGGCAGCCCGATCACAGTCCAGATGGCTAGAGCTTCAGCCGCTCATTCTGGCCGACCCAGTGTTGCGACAAGTCTGGGCAGAACTTCGGAATACTCAGCGGGCTGAGGTTTGATGACTGGGCGAAGGGAGCATGTCGGTTGCCGCCGCGCCGAATCGTAGCTTTGAAGCTATTCGCCAATCAGAGCGAGAACACCCTCTGCGCGGTTCAACTCCGCCTGCCTTCACGGCACCGGGGCGAGATGTCGGCTCAACCGCCCCAGGTGCGCCGTCTGCATCCGTGCGCTGGCCCCGCGTCATCGACCGCGTGAACTCCATAACGGCCAGGTCCAGCGGCACCCCGATACTCTTTAGGGCCTCCGTGGCACGCCGGTAGATCAGCAACTCCTCGCCGGTCAGGACGTGCGTGTCGGACGTGCCCCCGGCCAAGCTCTCCGCTGTCTTCTCCGCCGCACTGCGTGCTTGGTCGAGGTCCGCGAACGTGCGGCGACAGAATTTACCTCCGGCGTCGTAGTGGGCCACGGTGAACAAATCGTAGCCGTTGCTCGGCGTCTTGTAGATCGTGACGACGCACGAGCCGCGCTTGATGCGCTGCGGAAATCGACCCCGCTTCATGGCCGTGGTCTGGTTAAGTTTGGCCAGTAATGCGGGGGAAATCTTTCAGGAATCTTTCAGGAAAATCCCCAAGGCGCAGATCGCGCCGCTGCAAGTTGTTGGTATTGAGGCTGGAGGATTGGAGCGGGTGAAGGGAATCGAACCCTCGCTTCAGGCTTGGGAAGCCCGCGTTCTACCATTGAACCACACCCGCACCAGCCAGAGGCAGCCAGGTACTCCGCGCCTTGCTGACCCCAGCCCCGCCGCACTGCACGGCACAACTGCCCCGCAGTAAGCCACAAGCGCAGCCCGGTTGGCAAGTCCGAAAGCGACGCGAAAGCAACGCGTGTTCAAAAGCTGCACGCCCGGCCCCGCCCGCCCCGCCGGCCGACCAGTGAGGCGTTGCCTTCCACTCACTGCTGGGCCTGGCGCCGGTTGGGCTTCGAAAGGCGGCGGTACGCAGCGCCAGGGTAGTGGGTGGCCGGCAGGGGCTTGGCGCCCATTGGCTTTTGCGGGCAGGATGAGTATAGTCGGGCACGTGAGCGACGTGACGCGCATTCTCGAGGCTGCACAACAGGGAGATAGCCTGGCAGCCGAGGAACTCTTGCCCCTGGTGTACGGGGAGCTGCGCCGGATCGCCGCCTCGAAGATGGCTCAGGAGGCGCCGGGACACACTCTTCAGCCCACCGCCCTGGTGCACGAAGCTTGGCTGCGCCTGGTCGGGGACGCCGGCGCGCGGTTCGAGGGCCGCGCCCATTTCTTCGCCGCTGCCGCGGAGGCGATGCGGCGGATCCTAATCGAGGCGGCCCGGCGCAAGCGCAGTCTTAAACGCGGGGGCGCCGCCGCACGCGAGGAATTGCACGAGTCTCACTTGGTCCAGGCCCTGCCCACCGACGAGATGTTG
Organism: Verrucomicrobiota bacterium; assembly: GCA_016871715.1. Taxonomy (GTDB): domain Bacteria; phylum Verrucomicrobiota; class Verrucomicrobiia; order Limisphaerales; family J093; genus VHCO01. The sequence goes on along the minus strand of VHCO01000297.1, from coordinate 6,325 downwards.
GCCATCGATGAGGCGCTGGATCAGTTGGCCGCTGAGGACGCGACCGCCGCGGACCTGGTCAAGCTGCGGTACTTCGTGGGGATGACCATGGACGAAGCGGCAGCGGCGTTGGGATTGCCGTTGCGGTCGGCCGAACGGCTCTGGACGTACGCGCGGGCGTGGCTGCGCCGCAGGCTGCAGACCAGTCGAGGGTGAGATCGAGGCGCAAGCGCGGCGGTCGGACGGCGCGGGGACTCGACCGCGGGCAGGCGGTCAGGGGGCTAGACGTTAGGGCGTTGTGGAGTTGGGTAGTGCGGGAGCGCCGGTGGGATCGGTTGCGGGTTTGAACCCCGTTTTGCGCATGTGTAGTTGATATTGAATGAGCGTTGAATGAGCGCAGAGACAAAAACCTCCGTCGGGGCGCGCGAGCGCGAGGTGTTTCTCGGGGCACTCGAACGGTCGGATCCGGCAACCCGGGCAGCCTACATCGAGGCGGCGTGCGGCGGGGACGACCGGTTGCGGGCCGCCGTCGAGGGACTCCTGGCGCACGATCGGGCGGACGATTTCTTGGAGACGCCGGTGATGGACGTGCCGTGGCGGCCGGCGACGGGACGCGTCGAGGCGAGCGTCGCGGGGGTGCCGAGTCTGGTGGAGCGGGCTGGGGACCGGATCGGGCGGTACAAGCTGCTGCAAGCCATCGGCGAGGGCGGCGTAGGCACGGTGTTCATGGCGGAACAGGAGGAGCCGGTGCGGCGGCGGGTGGCGCTGAAGGTGATCAAGGCGGGGATGGATACCAAGGCGGTGATCGCGCGGTTCGAGAGCGAGCGCCAGGCCCTCGCGCTGATGGACCATCCCAACATCGCGAAGGTGCTAGATGCCGGGGCCAGCGAGACGGGTCGACCGTACTTTGTCATGGAACTGGTGCGGGGCATTCGCATCACGCAGTACTGCGACGAGAACCACCTGCCGACCCAGGACCGGCTCCGGCTCTTTGTGAAGGTCTGCCAGGCGATTCAACATGCGCATCAGAAAGGCATCATCCATCGGGACATCAAGCCCTCGAACATCCTCGTGACGCTGCACGACGGGGTGCCGGTGCCTAAGATCATCGACTTCGGCATTGCCAAGGCGATCGAGCAACGGCTCACCGACAAGACCCTCTTCACGGAATTCCAATCGTTCATCGGCACACCAGCCTACATGAGTCCCGAACAGGCGGAGATGAGCGGGTTGGACATCGACACGCGGACGGACATCTACAGCTTGGGCGTGTTGCTCTACGAGATGCTGACCGGTCGGACGCCCTTCGACGCGCAGGAATTGGTGTCGGTGGGCCTGGACCAGATGCGGCGCACGATCCGCGAGACCGAGCCGCAACGCCCCTCGACGCGGCTGCGGACGATGCTCAACGCCGAGGCGACCACCACCGCCCGACACCAGCAATCCGAACCGGCCAAGCTCATCGGACTGCTGCGAGGCGAGCTGGATTGGGTCGTGATGAAGGCGCTGGAAAAGGACCGGACGCGCCGCTACGAGACGGCCAATGCCTTGGCGACGGACGTGCAGCGGTACTTGGACAACGAACCCGTGTTGGCGTGTCCCCCGAGCGCGATGTACCGCTTCCGCAAACTGGTGCGGCGGAATCGGCTGGCGGTGGCGGCGGCGAGCGCCATCGCGGCGGCGCTGGTGCTGGGGCTGTCGCTGACGACCTGGCAATTCGTCGAGAAAAGCCAGGCGTACCAGCGGGCCCGCGAGGCGGAGCAGGAGCAAAGCCATCTGCGGGAGGAAGCCGAAGGGGCGCGGCAGTTGGCCGAAGCCCAAGCCTTGGCGGCCCGGCGCAAGGCCTACGCGGCGGACATGAACCTGGTACAACAGGCCCTGCGGATGAACAACCTGGGCCGCGCACAATCGCTGCTCGAGGCCCAACGACCCGCGGCGCTCACCGGGGCGCTCGCGCCGGATCCGATGGTCCACTCGGCCGTGCTGGCGTCGGACTTGCGCGGTTGGGAGTGGCGGTATCTGTGGCAACAGTGTCGGAGCGACGCCCTCTACACCTTGTGCCAACAATCGAACGAGGTCACCTCGCTCACGATTTCGGCGGACGGCAAGTGGGCCGCCCTCGCGGCGGCGGCGGTGGGCATCAGCGTATGGGACCTGCGCGCGCGACAGGAGGTGGCGCGGTTGCCCGCCCGTGGCCTGCGGGCGCCGGCTGCCTTTTCGCCTGTCGCCCCGTTGTTGGCGTTTGGGTCGACAGACGGTCCGGGCTTCGGCAACCGGGCGGGCAAGCTACGGTTGTGGGACGCGGGCGAGCGGCGGTATGTGGCGGACTGGCCCGTGGGCGGCTCGTGTCGCGGGTTGCGCTTCTCGGAAGACGGCGCGCGGTTGTTGGCAGTGACGTCCGACGGTGCGGTGAGCGTTTGGCAGGTGGCGGATGGTCGGTTGCTGGCCAGCCAGCCGCTGCCGGAGTTGGGGCGGGGTGGATCGCCGGTAGCCGTCGCGACCGATCTGAGCCTGGTGGCGTACGGCATGGAGGGCGGCAAGTTGCGGGTGGTGGACACGGCCACGGGCGAAGAACGTTGGACTGTTCAGGCCGCAGAGGAGGAAGTGCGGGCGTTGGCCTTCGCCCCGGATGGCCGGTTGTTGGCCTCGGGCGCAGGCTATGTCGAGTCGTCGATCCGCCTGTGGGAGGTGACTGGGGGAGGCGAGATTGGGCGGCTCGAGGGGCACCGCACCTGGGTCAGCTCACTGGTCTTTTGGCCCGATGGCAGCACGTTGGCCTCGGCGAGCGCCGATCAGACGATTCATCTGTGGGATGTCTCGCAACTGCGCTGGTTGCCGGTACGACCGGAGCCGCCCCGGTCCGGTTGGCCGCGGCCGGAGAGCCCGCGGTTCGAGTCGGGACGGCGTGGCGGGCGGCCGCGGCCTTGGATGGCGAACCTGCGTCCGCTGTCCACGCTACGCGGGCATCAGCTCGAGGTCTGGAGTCTGGCCTTAGGCCCGGACAACGCCACGTTGATCAGCGGGAGCAAAGACGGGGAAGTGTGTGTGTGGGACACGACTCGATTGCCGAGCGAACAGACCCACCTCACGTTGCCGGAGCCGGTGCGGGTTTGGGGTTTTAGTCCGGACGGTCGGGAGCTCGTCGCGGTGACGACCGACGGTCAGGCGGTGCGCTGGGGCGGCACGGATTTCCAGGACCGACAGCCGGTGTGCGAGCTCGGAACGAACCTCTTTCGCGTCTTGCTCTCACCCGAGACACGATACGTGGCGGGGGCTGCGCCGGATGGGCCGCTCCGGATCTGGGACCTCGAGCAACCCGGCGTGGTGCGGACGCTGGAGGCGGCCGGCAACCGGAGCTTTCCGCTGACGTTTCTGCCGCGCTCGCAGCACTTGGTGACGCGCCACTTCCAGGGGCCGGCTTTCCGCGCCTGGGACGTGACCACTGGACAGGAAGTGCACGCCTGGCAGGGGGCGGGGCTCGGGGGCCGGTTCTTCACGACCGAGTTTTCTCCGGACGAGCGCTGGTTGTTAGCCAGCGGCAACGAGGGTGCCGGGCACTTGTGGGACTTGCATATGGGCACCGAACTGAACTTAGAGCTGGGCCTCAGGCAGGTTACACAGGCAGCCTTTTCCCCGGACAGCACGCGCTTCGCTGTGGTCACACGGATGGGAACGGGTGGGCTTTGGGAGACGGCGACGCGGCGGCGGTTGGTCACGCTGCAAGGTTTCCTGCAAGCGATGAATTCGGTGGCGTTTTCGCCCGACGGCCGGCGGTTGGCTATCGGGGGCGATGGCAACGAAGCGGTGAAACTGTGGGATGTGGACAGCCTGCAGGAATTGCTGACGCTGGCGGGCCAGGGCTCGACGTTCAACGCGGTGGGCTTCTCGCCCAACGGAGAGGTGCTCGCGGCCAGTAACGGGCAGGGGTTAGTGCACTTGTGGCGCGCGCCGCGGTTCCCGGAGGAAGACCTCGCGGCGGCGCCAGGGTCCTAACGCGGCGGTGGCGCGCGGCGCGACTCGATAAAAGCACGCCAGTGGGTGGGCCGCTCCTGCAGGCCGAGGGCATCGAGGTGCCCGAGATCGAGCTGGACCGGCCACGGGCAGGATGGGTCGGGCTGGGCTTCCTGGTCGAGGGCGTCGGCCACGTGGACGGCGGTGAGGGCGCTGAAGGTTGTGGCGGCGGCGGCGGCGGGTTGGTGATGGAAGGTAACAGCTTCCACGAGGGCGACGGGCAGGCCCCAGATGCCGAGCAGATAGCCGCCGAGGTCTGCGTGCGTCGCGCCGAAGCGCTCATTCTCGACTTCGGGCAAGGGCCGGTGGCTGGTGCGTGCTTGGGTCAGAACGGTGCGATAGCGGTCGGGGAAGTTGGCCGCAAAGATGAGTTTGCCCGCGTCGTGCAAGAGCCCGCCGGTGAAAGCCAGGTCTTGGAGATTGGCATCGCCAGCCTCAGCGCGCACGATGCTGCGAGCCAGGACCGCCGTACGCAGGCTATGCTCCCAAATCTCCTGCACGCCGAGGCTGGGGTCGAGGGTCGGGTCGAGCGCGCTGAAGATGTGCGTCGCGAGCGTGAGGGACAAGATGCGGCTCACGCCCAGCAACTGCACCGCCTCGGCGGGCGTGGCGACCTCGCGGGCGAAGCCGAAGAACGCGGAATTGACGAGCTGGAGCAGTTTGGCGGAGAGGGCGAGGTCTTGCGCCACAATCTCGCCAATGACCTCGACGGGCGTGCCCGGGGAATGGACGGCTTCGAGCATGCGCTGATAGACGGCGGGCAGGCTGGGCAGGCAAGTGAGCCCGCCCACCAGACTGCAGATGTCCTCGCGCTGGAGGCGCAGGTTGAGGGTTCGCAGTCGAGCCAGAAGCGTCTTGAGCACGGTGACATCGCAAGGCTTAAGCAGCCATTGATGGGTGGCTCCGATGCATTCCATCACCGCCCGGTCTTCGGCGTATCCGGTCAAGACGATCCGAATCGTCCGCGGGTAGCGCTTCATGACCTCGTTGAGCAACTGCGCACCGTTCATCCCCGGCATGCGCATATCGGTGAAGACGATGTCGAAGGGCTCCTGGGCGAGCACAGCCAGGGCCTGGGCGCCGGACTCGACGAACGTTCCCGTGCATTCGTGGTTGATGGCCCGAAGCATCAACGCCAGCATTTGCAGGACCGAACGCTCGTCGTCGACAAACAAGATCCTAGTTTTGGGTGCGGTGCTCACGCTTGATTGTGGGTCGCTCGCTCTGCTATGCCTTCGGCCGAATGCCTTCGGCCGAAGGCGCTGTCAACCGCCGCTTTATAGGGGCCCCGTGCCGATTTGTCGATGGCATTTGCGGGTTGCATTCCGCGGATAGATCGTCTATCCGTAGGCAAACCTGCCAATCGGCCCGTTGGCCAGTGGCCAAGGGGTCCAGGTCGGGGCAGCGGTACGGTGAGCGTAGGTTCGTGAATTAAGAAACAGAAAGGTACCCATGAAAACGACGAGTCTTTTCCGAGCTCCAAGTGCCAGGTGGTGGTTAGCCGCCGTGGCTACGGTCTGCTTGGGCACGCTGAGCGCCCAAGCCCAGCGAGACAAGCCCGATCCGGGCCGCATGCGTGAAGAGGCCGCCAAGCTGGAGCGTAAAGCCCAGGACCTTAAGGCGGCCGGCCAACACGATGAAGCCCGACGCGTGCTGCACGAGGCGGAGCTCCTCGCGCAACGGTCGAAAGAACTGCGTCACGACATGGACCGGAAAGCGCCCGAACGTGCGGAGGCCAAAGCCAAAATGGAGCGCCTCCACGCTGAACTCAAAGAGCTTCAAGCGGCAGGCAAGATGGACCGAGCCGCCGAAGTGAAGGAGCGCCTGGCGCAACTCGAACGCGAATTCGCCAAGCCCGGGGAACCCAAGCCCGGCCGACCCAAGGCGCTAGGAGCCGAAGCCAAACTGGACCAACTACGTGGCGAACTCAAAGAGCTTCAAGCGGCAGGCAAGATGGACCGAGCCGCCGAAGTTAAGGAGCGCCTGGCGCAACTCGAGCGCGAATTCGCCAAGCCCGGGGAACCCAAGCCCGGGAGACCCAAGGCGCTAGGAGCCGAAGCCAAACTGGACCAACTACGTGGCGAACTCAAAGAGCTTCAAGCGGCAGGCAAGATGGACCGGGCCGCCGAAGTGAAGGAGCGCCTGGAGCAACTCGAACGCGAGTTCGCCAAGCCCAGGGAGCCCAAGCCCGGCCAGCCCAAGGCGGAACGCCGGATCGAGGTCCGGGTCGAGCGGTTGATCGAGCGGGGCGAGGAACCCGTGCGTGGCCCTGAGGCACGAGCCGAGTGGGAGCGCCGGCGGCACCATATCGAGGTGGCCCTGGACAACCTGCGAG
>VHCO01000296.1 GCA_016871715.1 Verrucomicrobiota bacterium | reverse complement strand
GGGGTTTCGAATCGTGGGTTTCAGGTCGGGGGCGGGCTCGTGGAACTCGCCCCTCCACGGGGTTTCGGATCGTGGGTTTCAGGTCGGGGGCGGGCTCGTGGAACTCGCCCCTCCACTCCAGTGGGGCGTTGGGGAGGGCGCGTCGTCGGGGAGGGCGGAGCGCTTCTCGTCTTCGATAGATCAGTGGTCGCGGTCGGCGGTCAGAGGGTGACAGATTTGAATCCGGCCTTGACCGGCCCGCATCGCATTGCACGGGTCAGTCCGCGTGTCGGCCGACCACGCCGCGCGACGGGGAAGGCGAGCGCTGGGGCGGATGGATGAATGGATTGGATGGGGATGGGATTGCGCGCGGGGTTGACGAGAAGGTGGTACGGCTTGACAGGTGCGGGAGGCATTGCCGAGACTCGGCGCGAAAAGCACATGCGCATGCGTTCAACCGCTTAACCCAACCAACGCAACCAACCCGCCAGTTCATTTGTCTTTGCCCGGTCCCCATTTGACCCCGTTAGACCAGTCCCCATGTACTTATGTCGCAGCCGCAAGCCGAACACGTAGCCTAGCGCCGACCTCGGTCGCGGCCCAACCATCCACCTGGCCTGTTCCCTTCCGCATGCATACCTCCTCGCCCGAACCTCAACGAGCCGCCGGCAGTATCTTCGCGGACGTGACCACCTATCATTGGTTGGTGGTCATCATTGCCTCGTGCGGTTGGCTGTTCGACTGCATGGATCAGCGGTTGTTTATTTTGGCGCGGGAATCGGCCTTACGAGAGGTGCTGGGGAGCGACACGGCGGCGTTGGCGAGCCTCAAGACGTACATTGGCTACGCGACGACCGCGATGATCGTGGGTTGGGCGACAGGCGGGATCATCTTTGGGATGATGAGCGATAAGGTCGGTCGGGTGAAGACCATGATCGCCACGTTGATGGTCTACTCGGGGTTTACCGGGTTGTCCGGGCTGGCGCAGTCTTGGGTGGACTTCACGCTGTACCGGTTTCTGGTGGGGCTGGGTGTCGGGGGTATGTTCGGGGCGGCGACGACGTTGGTGGCGGAGAGTGTGCCGAGCCGGTTTCGGTCGTTGGCGCTGGGTTCGCTGCAGGCCCTTTCGGCCACGGGTAACATCATGGGTTCGTTGATCACGTTGGTGATTCCGCCGGGGGCGCAGGAGTTTATCGGGAGTTTGGCAGGGTGGCGGATCTTGTTTTTCGTGGGCATTTTACCGGCGTTGCTGGCCGTCCCGATGATCTTGGTGCTCAAGGAACCGGAGCCGTGGTTGAAGGCGAAGGCGGATGCCGCACGGGGCGGGGGCGCGAAACATGTCGGGTCGCCTGCGGACCTGTTCAAGGATCTGCGTTGGCGGCGGCACACGGTGGTGGGGCTGCTGTTGGGTGTGTCGGGGATGATTGGGCTGTGGGGGATTGGGTTCTTCTCGCCGGAGTTGATCTCGACGGCGTTGAAGTCGGAGCCGCAAGAGGTCGTGGACCGAGTCCGCGGTCTGGGGACGGCTTTGCAGGATGTGGGGGCGTTTTTGGGGATGTTCACCTTCACGTTTGTGGCGTCGTTTTTGAATCGGCGGGTGGCGTTTCTGGGTGCGTTTCTGATGTGCCTGGGGATCACGATGTTCGTGTTCAATTCGCTGAACTCGGCCACCGACGCGTACTGGATGCTCCCGCTGATGGGGTTTGCGCAGTTGGCCGTGTTTGCGGGCTACTCGATCTATTTCCCGGAGTTGTTCCCCACCCGGCTCCGAGGCACGGGAGTGGGTTTCTGCTACAATACGGTCCGCTACTTGGCGGCGCCGTTCCCGACGTTGATGGGGATGCTCAGCGCCCAGATGGGCTTCCGGCAAGCGGCGGTCCTAATGTCCGTGGTGTATGCCATCGGAGCGGTGGCGTTGATCTGGGCGCCGGAGACCAAAGGCAAGCCGCTGCCGGAGGACTAGCGGAGGGGATTTGGGCTTTGAGATTTGGGGGAGCGGGCTCGTGGAACTCGCCCCTCCAATGGGTCGCGTCGCGAGGTTCAGGCCGGGGGGGCGGGCTCGTGGAACTCGCCCCTCCAATGGGTCGCGTCGCGAGTCTCGGGTCTGGGGGGAGGGCTCGTGGAACTCGCCACTCCAATGGGGTTTCGGATCGTGGGTTTCAGGTCGGGGGGGGCTCAACCGGCGTGGGGTGTGGCGTCGGCCTCCTCCTCGGGCAAGCCGCGGCCGCGGGTCTCGGGAGCGAAGGGCAGAGCGGCCAAGCCGATCAGGAAGACGGCGCAGAGGGAGATACCCGCCCAACGGAGGGGCAGCAGGCCGGGCAGGTGCCCGAAGACCTTGCTGGTCAGCAAGCCCAGCGTGAGGGGTCCGAGTGCAGCCATGAACCGCCCGACGTTGTAGCAGAACGACACGCCGGTACTTCGCAGGCGGGTGGGAAAGAGCTCCGGGAAGTAGATGGCGTAGCCGGCGAAGAGACCGAATTGGCCGAAGGCCATAAGGGGGACCAGCCAGAAGATATCGCTCGGGTGGCGGATGAACCAAAAGCCGAGGGCGGTGCTGATCATGGCCAGGACGAAGGCTAAGGCGAAGGAGGGGCGCCGGCCGATGCGCTCGTTGAGCTCGCTGAAGGTCCACATGCCTGCGAACGCCCCGACGTTGATCATGACACTGGCAATGCCGGCCCACCAATTGAGTTTGCCCGCCACCACGGCGCCGCTCAGGCCTTGGGCCTCGAGTCCCTCGCGCAACACGGCCCGGATCAGGTCGATACTGAAGAAGAGGATCCCCCACAGGCCCACCACACCGGCGAAGGCCAGGAGAAAACCGAGCAGGGCGTTCTTGCGCCAGCGCGGGTGGCCGAACAGGTCGGCGTAGGACCCAGGGCGCTGGTGCGAGGTTTTGGCCGCGACGGCCTGACGCCAACGCTCGGGCTCTTGGAGGCGCCGCCGCACCCAGACGGCCAGGAAGGCAGGCAAGGCCCCGATCAGGAACATGATCCGCCAGGCGTCCAGGGTTTCGAGGCGTCCGGTTTGCTCGAGCCAGCCCAGGCCCATGCTGATCCCAGCGGCGGTCACATTGCCGACGGTCGAGAGGGTCTGCAAGAGGCCTAATGCGTAGGGCCGAGCCCGCTCGGGTATGGTCTCGGCCACTAAGGCCACTCCGACCGCCCACTCGCCGCCCACGCCTAAGCCGGTCAAGAACCGGTAGAAGGCGAAATCCCAGAACCCGACGGCGGCGGCGCTCAGGCCGGTGCAGACCGAGTAGACGAGGATGGTGATGAGCATGGTCTTGGCTCGGCCCAATCGGTCGCCCAAGATACCGAAGCCCAGCCCGCCGGCCGCCCAACCGGCCAGGAAGATGGCGGTCGCATAGCCGCCGAACTCGGTAACGACGCGCATGTCGTCGGTGCCGAGCAGGTCTTTCAAGGCTGGGACGCGAGCGATATTGAAGAGCTGTTGGTCGAGGCAATCGAAGAGCCAACCCAAGGCGCCCACGACGAGCACGAACCAGTGGTAGCGGTTGAGCTCGCGCCACCAGAATCCGCGACCGGGGGGGTGCGGCACGGTGTTCATCTCAGGGAACCGGGGAACCGCCAGTGCCAGCGAGGCGAGGCCCGCGGTACGGCGGTCTTGGGCTGGGCCAGGTCGGGCAGGCGGTCGCGGAGACGAAGCGGCCGCGGGTACGGGTCGGTTGCGCGCCCGCGCTAGGCCTGGGCATAGAAGGCGTCGACGATTTGGCGGAAGAGGTTTTCGCCGACGTTGACGATGCGGCTTTCGCGGAGGGCGTTCTCGACCGAGTCACTGGCGTGGGCGGCGTTGACCATGATATTCGAGCCGAACTCGCGTCGGATGGAGCCGGGCGGGGCCTTGGTGGGGTCGGTGGGGCCGAGGACATCGCGGATTTTGGCGACGGCGTTGACGCCTTCGTAGATCAGGGCGATACATTTCTCGGTGCCGGGCGCGGTCATCAGGCTAGGGTCGCACTCGCTAGGGGCGCGGCCGGACATGAAGCGGACGATGTTCTCGAACTGATATTCGCCAAAGACGGGGCAGAGGAGCGTGCCGAGTTGGCGCGTCTCGCCGGCCGGCACGGTAAAGGAGAACTCCTTCTCGAGCGCCTGTTTAGCGCGCTCGGCGACCATATCCCCGAGCTTGGTGCGGAGCACCTCGCGCACCGGACCGTAAAACTCGATGGCCTGGGCGACGCTCATGCGATGCAGCTTGATGCCCACGATGAACAGGCCGGTGCGAGAGAAGAAATCGATCATGTTGCCCGGCCGGCCGGAAGCGAACCGGAAATTGTCCGGCTTGAGCAGGACGAGTGTGCGTTCCGGTTTATCGTTCGGGCCATAGGCGATGACATTCTCGAGCACGCCGCCATCGGCGTCGGAGTATTTCGCCCAGAGCTTGAGTCGGCTTTCGGCCTCGGCGGGGGCGCGGGCGGCCAGCACGGCGGGCTCGAAGTATCGGACTTGTTCGTTTTCGTCGAGGATGAGGTCGCCGTAGGTGTCGCGGATGGTTTCGCCGCTGCGCTGCGGGCTGATGTTGCCGACCACGGCGCGGACCTTACGGACGGCGTCGTCGCCGCGGAACAAGAGCAGCATGACGCGGCGGCGGCGGTGTGTTTTGGGCTCCGGCCCCAAGTTTTGCAGGATATAATCGCGGATGAGCTCTTGGATGCGACGGTCCTGGGCGTTTTGGGCGGAGAGGATGGTGGCGGCGTACTCCTGGACGAGCTCGGCGCTGGGGGCGAACATCCGTGCGGCGACCAACTCGAGGCCGGTGCGTGTGTTGAGCCGCGTGATGATGCCGCCGGTGCGAGATTTGTGCAGCGAGTAGGGTGTGAGAATGGCGTAGGCGAGTTGCTCCGACATAGGGGGAGAGACGTGAAGGGGTGCGGGCGGACTTAAGCCGGCGACGAGGCCGCGGGATCTGGGCTGGCCGGGGCTGGGTTGGCGGTCTCGGTGCCGGGGGGTTGGGCTGCGGGGGCGGAGGAGGAGGAGGAGGAGGCCGCGACTTTACCGCCGAGGATCTTGAACATCACCACGCCGCAGGTCGGGCACTTGCCTTTGATCGCCTTGCGGCCATTCTTCATGACCTCCTCGACGGCCTCGGCGATCTCTTTCTTCGCTTTGCACTTAACACAGTAGCCTTCGGACATAGGTGTGTTCCGAGCAGACCGTTGACCGCGCCTTCTCGTAACCGGGAGAGCTTACGGGGGGGGTCTTGGGAGCGTCAACTGGGAAAGCGGTTGCTGGTCTGGGCGGTGAGCCTCGGCTCATCCGATTGAGGGGCAGGCAGTTACCGCCAGACCGACGGGTCTTGACCAGTCGGTTCTCGGGCTTGCGGCTTCGGCACGCCTGAGGGTCGAAGTGGCCGAGCGGACGCGCGGTCAGGCCGGCAGAGCTCGCAGGGCGGTTTTTAGGGTCTTGCCGGTGGCGTTCCGTGGCAAGCTGGCCAGGGTGAGGACACGCCGGGGCACTTTATAGTCGGCCAAACGTTCGCGGAGGTGGTGCAGGAGCTTGGCCTCGTCCAGCTCGGCGCCATCGTTCATGACCACGAAGGCGACCGGTTGTTCGCCCTTTCGCGGGTCGGGTCGTCCGATGACAGCGGTCTCTTTGACGCCCGGGTACTGGTAGATGACTTCTTCGATCTCGCGCGGGTAGACATTGATGCCGTTGACCAGGAGCATGTCTTTCTTGCGATCGGTGATGTAGGCGTAGCCGTCGGTGTCCATGTGGCCGATGTCACCTGTGTACAGCCAGCCGTCGCGGAGGACCCTGGCGGTTTCGTCCGGGTTATTCCAGTAGCCCAGCATGACGTTGCCGCCCCGCACGCAAACCTCGCCTGTCTGGCCCGGGGGCAACTCCCGACCTTCCTCGTCGCGGATGCTGATCTCGACATTGGTGATCGGCAGGCCGATCGAGCCTGGCTTGACCACGCCGTGGATGGGGTTGAGGGATACGACCGGGCTCGCCTCGCTCAGTCCGTAACCTTCGATTAACCGCAAGGGATACTTGGCATTGAACTCGCGGAGGGTCTCGAGCGGCAAGGGGGCTGCTCCGCTGACGCAAAGGCGGAGGGAAAGATCGGGTGGGGGCGGGGTATGCGCCAGGGCACGGAACAACTGGGGGATGGCTGGGAGGACGGTGGCCTGGTGATGCAGGACCTCGTGCAAGAGGGCCTTGGGCGGTTGGAGCGACCGCACCAAGACAATCGAGCCGCCGGCCAGGAGGGGGAGCAGGACGCAGACCGTGAGCATGAAGCTGTGGAACATCGGCAGCACGAGCGCGAAGCGATCCGCCTCGGCCACCTCCAAGACGACCCGGCAACTGGCGACGTTATGCAACAAGTTCCCATGCGTGAGCATGGCCCCCTTCGGATGACCGGTTGTGCCCGAGGTGTAGATGATCACGGCCAGGTCCGTCTCGGTGGCCCGCACGGCTTGGACCTGCTCGACCCGAGGCGGTTGGGTGGGGAAGTCCTCGACCGCCAACAGGCGCAGTCCAGGCCGACCTTCCAGCAGCCGGCTTCTCGCCTCGCCGGTGGTATGGTCCACGATCAACAGGTCGATGGCGGCATCCTTGAGGATGTAGCTGACTTCGTCCGGTTTAAGGAAATTATTGATGGGGACTGCCACCGCTCCGGCTTGCAGGATGCCGAATAGTCCGGAAATGAACTCCGGACAGTTCTTGACCCACAGCCCCACCCGGGCGCCCGGTTGGACACTCAACTCGCCGGTAAGGCGGGTCGCCATCCAGGCGGATTGGTCGCGGAAATGCCGGTAGGCATACTCCGCGTCACCCGAAAACACGGCAGTCCGGTCAGGGTACTTAGCGGCAGACTCGAAAAAGGCCGTTGCCAGGTTCATGGGTTTGGGTTTGGTTCGCAAACGAGCAATCCCCACGGAGTGAACCGAAAGCGAGGGATCGAGTCAAGTAGAGCATTCGCAATACTTACCATCCCTGAATCCGTAGCCCAAAGGAGGGGCGGAGGACCACGCCGCCAAGCGGGTTGGAGGATCCGCTCCCCGTAACGTAAGGTGCTTGCCCGAGCCTCCCCGGAGGACGGGGTGGCACCTGAGGCGGCGCTGGATTTCCTGATTCCCCGCTTTATTTCCTCTGGGCTAGGCCGTTATTTTCTCGTGGTGATCAACACGCAGCCAGCACTGGCCGAATTGGCAAGTCGCCTCCGGGCGGCGGAGTGGCTGGCCATCGATACTGAGGCCGACAGTCTCCACAGTTATCCAGAGAAACTCTGCTTGCTGCAACTGGCCTTTCCCGGCGGCGACGACTTGGTCGATCCGCTGGCCGGACTCGATTTGGCCGAATTGTGGGAGGTGCTCGGTCCGCAGGAGTTGATCCTGCACGGCGGCGACTACGATCTGCGGCTGTTGTATCGGACGCAGGCGTTTGTGCCCCACCGGGTCTTCGACACGATGTTGGCGGCGCGGCTGCTGGGTGAGACGGCGTTTGGGTTGACCGACCTGGTCGAGCGCTTCCTCGGGGCGAAGCTGGAGAAAGGGGCGCAGAAGGCGAATTGGTCGGTGCGCCCGCTCACGGAGCGGATGATGGTCTACGCGCGGAACGACGTGCGGCACCTGAAGGTCTTGGCCGACCGGCTACGCACCCAACTCGAAGAGCAGGGCCGGATCGAGTGGCACCAACAGATGTGCGGCCAGTTGGTCCATGACTCGACCCAGCGGCGAAGCACGGAGGTCGACGGGCAATGGCGGCTGAAGGGGGCGGATCGGCTCGACCGACGCACGCTGGCCGTCCTGCGCGAGCTCTGGCTGTGGCGCGAACGCGAAGCCGTGCAGGCTAATCGACCCCCCTTCTTCATCCTGGCCCATGAGACCCTCATGGCCATGGCCGTGGCCGGCGCCAGCGGCCAACCGATCGACCCCCTGATCCCCCGGCGCTACACGGCCCGGCGTCGTAATAGCTTGCTGAAGGCGGCCGCTCACGCCCTAGCCTTGCCGGAGTCTAAATTCCCCCAACCCCGTCGCTTGCCCCACCTGCGGTTAAGTGGGGCCGGGCGCAAACTCCTGGAACAGTTGCGTCGACGCCGCGATCAGGCGGCTGCGCGGCTCGGGCTCGATCCGACGCTCATCGCCAGCCGAGCCACCCTCCACGCCCTGGCGGCCGATTGGGACCGCCACAGCGCGGAGCTTTTGCCCTGGCAAAGAGGTATTCTCGCCCCAGAAACCTGAGGCGCATCATGCGGTCCGAAAGCCGCTAGGCCTGGGTGGCGGACGGCTTCCGATTGCGCTTGGGCGGTTTAGTGATCAAGCCCTTCTTGATGGCCTTGGTGGACACCCGCACATAGCGGACCTCGCCGTCGACGACCGCTTTTACTCGCTGCAAGTTGGGCAGAAACCGCCGTTTCGTGATGGCGGTCACATGGGTCCCGATGCCGCCCTGTTTCTTCGGCTTGCCACTGCGCCAGATAATGCTGCCTTTGCGGGGGCCTTTGCCCGTCAGTTCACAACGTCTCGCCATAATCTTCTCGGTCTAAAGTCAAAGGGGACGCAACCTAGCGCTCGGCCCGAAGCCCGCGCAAGCACTATTTCGGCTCGGGTCGGCGGGTGGGCGGGTAGGTGTAGGCCGGCCGGAGCTCGACCGTTCGGCCCCGGGCTATGCCATTCCCGGAACGCCGTCGCTGTAGGGCCGTGCCCGTGTCAACTACTATAACACTGGAGAAATTTGCTCGACCGGGGGTTGGGGATTGGATGGGGCGGTGGCGAGTTGGGGCTCAGTTTGAGTTGGGGTTGGGCTGGGTCTGGCTGGGGTCGGGTTGGGGTTGGGTTGGTGTCAAGTACATAAACACTGGCAGGATTGATTCGCTCTGCCGTCCGGGGGGACGAGGGCAGGCACACTGAAGAAAAGAAAGCCAGAGCCAGGGGCGGGGTAGTTGGTGTGGTGTCAAGTACTACAAAGCTGGCAGAAGAGCTTGGCCAGTTCCCAGTGCCCCGGGCGCCGAGTCGGTCGGCTGGCTGGCTCACGGTCTTTTCACTTGGAGCGGTGCTTGACGAGTGCGCGGAAAGGGATTTGGGGATCGTGCTGGCAGCGCTCTTGGAGTTCTGGCCAGGAAGGCTCGGGGTGTAGGTCCACTTTAAGCGCCAGCA
>VHCO01000295.1 GCA_016871715.1 Verrucomicrobiota bacterium | reverse complement strand
ACCTGTTTTCCGGGCTCCCAGTTGCGCCTCTGGTACACCATTCGAGACGCTTGAGGCAAAAAAGCGGACACTTTCGCGTCATACCATGTCAGGAGCTGTGGACTCGGACAAACCGCTCAAAGACCAATGGATGTACCACGCGGTGGCGGACACCATCCTGGCCAATTCGCTCCTGCGGTCCCTGCCGGAGGTGGATGCGAATAAGGTCGGTGTTATGGGCATTTCTTGGGGCGGCGTGATCACCAGCACCGTCATTGGCATTGACGATCGGTTCGCCTTCGCCATTCCGACCTACGGCTGTGGCAATCTCGCGGAAGCCGACAACCAATACGGCCGCGCCCTCGGCAACAACCCGCTCTACCGGCAGGTTTGGGATCCGATGGTGCGCATGGATCGCGTGATGGTACCGACGCTCTGGTTCTCGTGGCCGGGCGATCAGCACTTCCCGTTGGACAAACGGGCCGCCTGTTATCGTGCCGCGCCCGGCCCGTACCAGGTCACGCTCATTCCTGGCCTGGGACACGGCCACGGCGCCGGCTGGAGACCGCCCGACAGCTATGCCTTTGCCGAGAGCCTCATTCGCGAGGGCAGACCGTGGTGCGTGCAGACCTCCGCCACAACGACCGATCAGGTCGCACACGCGGAATTCACCAGCACCAAGCCCTTGGATGGCGCGCTGCTTGTCTCCACCCGTGACACCGGAGTGACGGGTGATCGCAAGTGGATCGAGTCGCCCGCCGTGCTGGAGAAGATCGGCAACGTCTGGCGCTGCGCCGCCCCGTTGCCCGAGGATACGACCGCGTGGTTCATCAATGTTCGGAGCGGCAAGCTCACCGCCAGTTCGGACTATCAAGAGAGAAGGAAATCACCATGAGGACCCGCTTTGCCAGCAGCCCCAGGAGAATGAAGCCCGCCCGTCTCCTCTGGGTCGCGCTTCTCTTCCAGCGCCCAGGACTGGCATGCGCCCGGCGGCGCGGTCAATGGCGGCGCGTGGGATGAGGCGCAGACGGGCGACTTCGATGAGTATTTCCGCAAGAAATCCCTGCCGCAGATTCGGGAGTTGCTCACTGGCTACGGCCCGGTTGCCAAACTCTGGTGCGACACTCCGAACAGCATGACTCCGGAGAAGGCGCGGGAAATTGTCACGCTCGTCCGGGAACTTCAGCCGGCCACGCTGGTCAACAGCCGCGTGCTGTATAGCGGGCGGATGATCCCGAATCGCAGCCCGGCGGAATTGGACGAGCTGCGGGATATCGGCGTGGACTCTCTCTCCCACGCCGACCGCCACATTCCGGCCAATCCGTTTCCCGGCTGGCACTGGGAAACCTGCATGACGCTGGACCAATCCTGGGGCTACAAGGCAAACGACCACAACTGGAAAACTCCGGCCACCGTGATCCGGCAGTTGGTGGAGGTGACGAGCAAGGGGGGCGATTTTTTGCTCAATGTCGGGCCAACGGCTGAGGGTGAAATTCCTGCGGAGAGTGTCAAGATTCTCGCGGCGGTCGGCGACTGGCTCAAGGTCAATGGCGAGGCGGTCTACGGTGCGACACCCGTTTCGATCAAGGACACTGCCCCGGTGCAGAGCGCCCCGAAAGCCCGCAAGGGCAGGGCGGCGAACATCGAGGGGGAAAGCGGTGTCAACTGGCTGCCCACCGGTCGACCGGGCAAGATTTACATCCATCTGTTCACCTGGCCCAAAGGCCCGTTGGTGCTTCCCGGTACTGAAGGCCAGGTGGCCCAAGCCCACCTGCTGGCCGATCCGGCAAAGCGGCCAATCGAGTTTACTCAGACCGGCGACGCATTGACTGTGGGTTCGCCGCCCAAGCAGTTGGTCGCTGAAGATACGGTTCTTTGCCTGACCCTGAAAGAGGCACGGCACGCATTTGAAAGGAATGATCATGAAACATGCGCTTACAATCATCAGCACATTACTGCTCGCTCCACTGAGCGCTGCACGCCGCTGAAACCGGACCTGCCAGACCCAACCTCGTTTTCATCTTCGCCGATGATTGGGGCTGGGGGGATCTGAGTTGCCATCAGCGCAACATGCCGGACTGGCTGGATCCCAGAGCGCCGATGTTGCCGCGTTTTCTCAAACAGGCCGGCTACCGCACCGCGCACTTCGGCAAGTGGCATTTGACCAGCCGCCAGACCTATGGCGCGCCCCGGCCCGAGGCGTATGGTTTCGATGCGTTCGCGGTCTTCAACGGCGGCGCAGAATGGCCCTCGGCGGACCTCCATGCCACGGCGTCGAACACGGTGGCCTTCGTCCGTGCGAACCGCGACCAGCCGTTCTTCATCAACGTGTGGCTGCACGAGAGCCACACGCCGCACGTTCCCTCGCCGGAAGCCATGGCGCGCTGGACGCATCTCGACGAGCGGCGGCAGGTTTATGCCGCCGTGATTACCGACGGAGACAACGCCGTCGGGCGAATCCTCGATACGCTGGATGCCGAAGGCTTGGCCAAGAACACCATCGTCATCTTCTCCAGCGACAATGGCCCGGAATGGACCGCCGCCAAAGCGGCTCCGCCGAGACACAACCGTGAAACTGGGGTGACCGCCTACGACACCTATTACAGCGTCGGTGACACCGGCGGTCTGCGCGGCCGCAAGCGGAGCTTGTTCGAGGGCGGCGTGCGCACGCCGTTCATCGTGCGCTGGCCCGGCCACACGCCTGCCGGGAGGAAGAATGAGACCACCGTCTTCACTGCCTTGGACCTCCTACCGACGCTCTGCGCTGCCGCGGGCGTGAAGTTGCCCGCCGACTACCGCGGCGACGGCGAGAACCTCCTGCCCGCCCTGGAAGGCCAGGCAATCCATCGCACGCGTCCCATCTTCTGGGAATGGCTCGGTACACGGACCGAACCCGACTGGTGGCCGCGTTTGGCCGTCCGGGATGGCGATTGGAAACTCGTGTTGACCGAGGAAGCGCAACGTGTGGAACTGCATCGCTTGACCGGCGACCGTGCCGAGGCGCGTGACCAGGCGAAGGATCATCCCGACATCGTCGCACGCCTGACCACGCTCGCCCTCGACGGGAAAGCCACGCTTCCCGAAAAGCCCAATCCCGATTGCGTAAGCCAGCAACCCATTGACGAGGAACGCACCGCGCCAGAACCGGCTTCCAGCAAGTCTGGCGTCACTCCCGAGACCCGCGCCAAGGCATTCGCGCGTTGGGATACGAACCAGGATGGCATCCTCACGCTCGACGAATACAAGGCCGGGCTGAAAGGGCAGAGCAATCTGGAAGCCCGTTTCCAGAACTTCGACAAGAGCGGCGACGGCCGCCTGACGCGCGAGGAATTCGTGGGGGCATCAGCCAGGACCAACTGATGCAGCATCGGATTACAGAGGAATTTCCAGGAACATGAAAAGGCGAGTTGGATTCATGGTCCCCGTGCTGTTCATCGCGGGATTCGCGTCGGCGGAGTCCTTTCCAAAGGCCGAGTTCTATGTTTCCCCGAACGGCTCCGACAAATGGTCGGGGACCCTGGCCGAACCCAACGCGCAGGCGAATGATGGACCTTTCGCCACACTCGTACGGGCGCGGGATGCTGTGCGGGCCGCGAAAAACCGTCAGTCAACGGACATCCTTGTCCTCGCTCGTGCGGGAACATATCAACTGGACGAAACGGTCGTGTTCGGTCTGGAGGATTCGGGGGTGGGCGATTCGACGGTGACGTATGCGGCCTATCCCGGCGAGACGCCCGTGTTCAGCTCAGGGCGGGAGATCCATGGCTGGCGAAAAGTGACCACCGAGCTCCCGGGACTGCCGGACAAGAATGGCGGGTGTCGGAATTGGAGGAAAGCTTGCGGCGCAACCCTCAGGATCCGGCTGCAAGACGCCACATCCTGAACAACCTCAGCTACGAGATTGACGTCCTGCAGCGCAAACGCCGATGATCGAGACCGAAGCCATGACCTGCAACCCATGAACACACACTCTCGCTTCACGCGTCGGCGTTTCCTGGGGCAATCCGCCGTGACTGGAATCGGCTTGGGCTACTTGGCCAGGCTGCAACTTGCGCCTGCGATCTGCGCCGAAGAGGCACCCTCCGTCGAGCCCGACTTGATCCGTGGCATCGTCGATCCGGAAATCCGTGCTGGCCTGCAGGCGGCTGTCTTCAAGAACCTCATTCCGGCCGCCACTGAGCGTGTCTACCCTGGCCACTTCACGATCAACGCCGACGGTGGCGGGTATGGCAGCGAAACCACTTGGCCAGGGTTGGACTCCTGGCAGATGATTGGACCGTACTTGCAGTTGGGCCGAACGCGCCTGGTGCTGGACTACTTCGAGTTCGTGCGAGCCTCGCAACGAGCAGACGGGAATATCCCCTTCGCGATCTTCACCGGCGAGACCCAGCCGGGCGGTTGTCTGCGAGGCCTCAAGCACCCGGACGATGTGTTCACTTACCGACCGCCCAAGCGGGACGGGCTAGCCGCCTCCAGCCAGGAGACTCGCCAGTGGATCGGCCTTTTCGAGCATTGGCAAACCAAGGGATTTCCGCTTGGCGCGCTAGCTCCCGTTTGTTACGTGCTCACGGCTGCGGAGATCTTCGATGCCAGCCGCTCGCGCGCGTGGCTCCAGGAGCGACTCGGCTCGGTGGAGGCGGCCGCCAAGTTCCTGTTGACGCTGCGCACGGACAGCGGGCTGATCGGCGGTTCAGGATTCTACATCGAGGCGCCTCCGCGGGAGGGCTGCGACGGAGTAGCTCAGTGCTACGCGGTCCACGCCTTCCGCCAATTGGCGCGGCTGTGCCAAGCGGTCGACGAGCCAGTTCGGGGGGTAGAGTGGACAGGCCACGCTGCAGGCTTGGCCAAGAGATTCAACGAGTTCTTCTGGCGCGACGACCACTTTGGCGAGTACCTCCACCCCGAGCGTGGCCTCGTGGATGCGCACGGTCTGTCGGATGTGAACTGGGCGGCGGTGGCCTTCGGATTGGCAGACAATCGGCAACTGGATCGGGTCTGGCCGCGGCTGGTGGGTGAGCCGGCGTTTTGGGCCGGCGACATGCCCACGCAACTGGTGACACGACCCTTCGCTTATGAACCGTGGGAGTTCCGTCGATCGCAGGATTGTCCTGCCGACCCGCTCAATGACGTGGCGGCGATGGGGCGGGTCTGGTATGTGGAAGCGATGGCATGTCGGCGGATGAAAGCCCACACGCGCCTGGTGGAGTCCGTGCGCAAGGTGTGCCGGGCGGCTCAAAATGAGGGCTATTGGCGGGAGCGGTATCATCTGAAGCCCGACGGTTCCTTCTCAGCGGACGGCTCCCAGAAGTATTGCGAATACGCTGCGGTCCTGGCACGGGTCGTGTTCGCTAATCGCGAGATCTTCTACGGAGCAAATGTGTAGCGGACAGCAGCCATAGCCTCGAACATGACCCGTCGAATCTGGACTGCCCTCTCCGCCCTTCTGTGCTGCCTGCCACGTGATCGAGCACCTCAATCATTGAGCGCCATGACCTCGCTGCCGCTATTCGGTGTCAAGCCCAAGAACCCGGACGTGGAGGTGCGATCGTGAGCCTGAGATCGGTCGTGCAGGTCAATCCGACCGATGCACCCGGATTTTCCGGTCAGTCACGAGGACAAAACATCGCGCCCACGCCGCCACGTTTTCAGTCTGGAACACCTCCAAGATGCGTCTTGATAAAGCCAGTCTTCCAGGAAGACGCAGCCTGAGCAGGAGCAAGCCAGCTTGGGTGCCCGGCGCGAACTTGCGGAGGTCCGAGAAATCCAGGTCCTGGGTGATCAGGAAATGCCCCCCTGCCTGGGCCGCCTGCCACACGTCAGTATTGGGACGCCCAGCCAATCCTTCCAGCCGCACATTATCCGCCTCGTGACCCAGCTCGCGCAGTGAAGGCAACAACGACTCCGGCAGGTTCTCATCCAGCTTGATCTTCATGCCACCAGCGGTGCGGCGGGCACGGGCAAGTCTTCCTCGGCCGACGCCGCGGCGAACGCGATGACGGCGCGGACGGCTTCTGCATTGAGGGTGGGGAAGTCGGCGAGAATCTCTTCCAGGGTGGCGCCCTCTGCCAGGCTAGCCAAAATCGTGCGCACGGTAACCCGAGTGCCTTTCAGTACGGCCTCGCCTCCGCAGAGATCGGCACGGCGCTCAAAGAAGCACGAATAGTCCTTGCTCATGCATCGAACGTACTTAAGGAGTCAGGGGATGCCAAGCGCTGTTTGCGCACAGAGGGCCAGTCGTGGCGAAGTGGCGGGCGTCTCCGCCGAGCGTTGAGACCCTGCTTGGTGTGGTGTTGGTCACCCTCAGGTGGGTCCGCAGGGTCCATGCTTCGTTCATGGTAACCAGGAGCACCATGAGCAAGCCCGCACGCTTGATCGGCCCCGTGCTGGACGCGCCGAGTTGATGCCGCTTCGCCAACCGCTTGGCCGCTGACGCTGGGGCGTTGGCAGCCCTCCGGCCCAGCCTCGCAGGAGCGTCTCACTGCCGAGTGCTCCACTGCCTGGTGTGCGGGGCGCTTGTCCGCCACCGGTTTGGGGCTTCCCCCCAGCCGCCAAGGCTGCGGCGCTTGCTGTTTTCATGGGAGAGGCATACGGTCCAGGGCATGAGCGACCGAGTTGAAATCAATCCGCGCGTGTGCGGTGGGCAGCCGGTGATTAAAGGCACGCGGATCTCCGTGGCCGCCCTGCTGGAGCAACTGGCCGAAGGGGAGTCGTGGGATTCGCTCCTGAGCGGCTACCCGGAATTGACGCGGGCTGACCTCCAGGCAGCTCTTGCTTACGCACGGCAGTCCATCCTGCACACCGAAGTGGCCGTGCTGAATCCGGCCTGATTCGTTGTGCATCTTTACCTGGACCAGTGCCTGCGGTCGGAGTTGGCTGACTTGTTGTGTGGGCAAGGCCACGACGTCGTGCGTGCCGGAGAAGTCGGCCAAGCGCGAGCGGACGCTGGTCACGCTCGATGAACACTTAGGCGATTGGGCCGTGCTGCCGTTGTCTAAACACTGGGGCGTTATCCGAGTGAAAGCGCATCCGCCCACGGCGAAAAAGGTCGCGGCGGTGTTGCTGCCGCTGCTCGCCGGGCGGGGACAAGCGGAGTTCCGCAACCGGTTGGTCATCGTGTCGCCCGGCCGGGCGCGGTGGATTCGGACGGCGAAGGAATGATCGGCAGCGTCACCGCAGCGGGGTCGCGCCGACAGGCTGCCCAACCAACTGGTGACGGTCGTGACGGCGCTGGTGATGGCACGGGGACGTCCGTGTGCCGGGTCCCGTGATTCTGCAATTGCGCAGGCGGGGCGTGGACATTGCTGCGGCCACGGAGGGGTGCACACATCGGTTAGCGGACGAGACGTTGTTGGCATTGTCGACGAGCTCGGAGAGGGTCATGGTCAAGGCTGCGAATGCCTATGCCTTCTTCCGCTTCATCGCCTCCGCCAATCGGTTGAGCATGGTCTTCTCGATCTGCTTGCGGTCGGCCTCGGTGAGATCCGCTGTGCCGAGCTGGATCTTCTGCTTCCTCGGCTTGTCCCGCTGCAACTGGCGGAGCTCCTGGTGTGCGAGGATCAGGTCCACCCGATATTTCCGCGCCCCTGTCAGAATCTCCGCCATGCTCGCGGTGATGAAGTTGTGGAACTCGTCGATGTATAGCCAGAAGTCGCGGCGCGCCCCAGCCGCCTGTCGTTGCCGGCTCATCGCCGTCTGCTGCAACTTCGCCAGCAGGAGCGAGCCCAGCAGGAACGAGTTTTCCTTGCCAATGCCGCCATGGGCCAGTTTGGCCAGGAAGATCTTGCCGTTGTCGAGGAGGTCGGCGAAATCGAGCCGGTTTTCCTTCTGCGACACCATGTATCGGATCGGCTTGGGGCGCTACGCTCGCGGCGGGCCGCTTCTTTCCGTCTGCTCCAACTGATCGGGGACCCGCGCTGGCGGATGAACCTCTCCGTCGCGCTGCTCCTGCAATACGAGGCGGTGGTCCGCCGCGAGCGCAGCGCGGTGCGGAACGGTTCGGGATTAACGTGGTTGAACCGCGCGAGTTTCTGCGCATAACGGTGCAGGTGACATGAGCGCCCTCACTCTGGAGATCCCGGATGCGGTTCGCGCCGCCCTCGAGGCGGCAGCCCGCCGTGAGCACAAACCCGCCGAGCAGGTGGCTGGCGAGGCCCTGGTCCGCCATCTTCAGGCCCAGCAGGAGCTCGATCACCTGGCCGAGCGCGCCCGTCGCGGACGGCGCGAGGACTTCGACGCCTTGCTGGCCAAAGTCCCTGACGTGTCGCCCGAGCCGGACGACACGCTGTAAGTCCCACACTTCCGATTGCAGACTCGATCCCTCCGGCCGTTCAGGCCCCCCTGCGGGAGCCGGAGCGATCATCGAGGGCGGCTCCCAGATCACGGGCGCGTGACCGGACGTCGAAAGACGTAATCGTCCGGCGTCATGGCCACCAGTTCATAGCCTTCCCGCGCCAGGGCGTTCATCGCCAGGTTCATGTAGAAGGAGCGCGCGTCGGTGCGCTCGGGTTTCCGCACTTCGCTCATCCCCCTCGCCATGGAAGGTGCCGTCGCTGTCTCCCCAACTGGTCACCGTGACGGGCGAAACGCCCACGTACTCGTCGGCGACCTCAATGCGGGAACCGGGTTCGCTGGTCTCGATGGCGACTTCGAAAGGCACGCCTCCTCCCCCCATGCGTCGGGCCGGCAGGTTGGTGGATTGACAGCCGGCGATGAGCAAGCAGCAGCCAAGAATGGCAGCGGTATGGTCGAGTGCAGAGTTCATAGGCAAGATCTTGGTCGGACCGCCCCGGTGCGGTGGACACCGGGCTGCAGCGTGGCGGAAACCCCCGCGCTCGCGTTGGCGTTGTTGTCGGCGCGCACTGTACTGGTTGGTTGTCCGAGGTTGGACTTCTCCGCCCTGCAACCCAGCGAAACCACAGATGGACACAGATAGGAAGGCGGCTCTGTGTCCTCCTGTTGGGTTTTGTGGCTGCCGGGCTTTGAACAGGAGATCGCAGAGAACACGGAGAGAAGGGCCCTCCGCGAGGTGGAAGAACGGTGGTCCGCGCTACGTGAGGGCTGAAGCGTGAGACGCGAGCCTTGGGCTTCCGCCAACCCCCATCACCCCTGCACCCCAGCCCCCCATCACTCC
>VHCO01000294.1 GCA_016871715.1 Verrucomicrobiota bacterium | reverse complement strand
ACGCTCCTCGTAGACTGCCTCGAACTCCGGAAAGAAGCGCTCGACCAATCTGTAAAATGGCGACTGTTGCGGGTGCCGGGGACGATAAACGCCGCCGGCCTCCTTGGCCCCGCAGAACATACCTGACATCCTTGCGGAGGCAGGCTACGCCCCTCGACGGACCCGAGCAAGATCAGTGAGCTGCAGATCAGTGAGCTGCCACGGTAACGGTTCGCGGATCCAGCTCCCGCCGCACGAGGCGAAGTCAGCGGTTCGTGAATTTCACCAAGCGGGACACTCCGGCGATGGCGGAGACCGGGGACGATGTGATCTGCTTGGCGGAGGATCGCATGGGCAGACTTTGGGTGGGCCTCTACACTGGCTTGTTGAGCCTCGAAGACGGGAGGTTCCGGACGCATACCCCTCAACTGCCGGAGCGGTTCGTTCTATGCGTCGAGCCCGCCGCGGATGGCACGCTCTGGCTGGTGGTGCTCCGGAGTGACCCGCCAGACCGAGGGCCGTGCCGACTCCTACGCTACGAACCTGCCAGCGGCCGGACGGTGTTACGGCATTTCCACGCCACGACTTAGCCGCTGTTGTTCAACCGCCACGCAGCAACCCGGCTTGCTGCGCCGACTTTCTTCTTTCGGCGTGCCGGTCGCCGTGATACACGGTGCATGGCATGGGCGGGATAGTCAGTCTCGGGCTGCCGGCGGCGGCTCCAGAGTTCACCACCACGCACTGGAGTGTGGTGCGGGCGGGGGGAGATCGTTCGTCTCCTGCGGCCCAGACAGCGCTGGAAGAACTGTGCCGCACTTACTGGTATCCGCTCTATGTGTTCGTTCGGCGGCGAGGTTATTCTCCGGAAGATGCGCAGGACTTGACCCAAGAGTTCTTTGCTCGGCTCCTGCAAAAGAATAGCATCTCCGCCGCCCACCCCGGAAAGGGACGCTTCCGCTGCTTTTTGCTCGGGGCATTGAAACATCTGCTGGCCGACGAGCACGCCAAGGCGCAGGCGAAGAAGCGCGGGGGCGGGCAGACCATCATTTCGTGGGAACAGGATTACGCGGAGGAGCAATTCGCCCATGAGCCGGTGGATGAACAATCGCCCGACCGGCTCTACGACCGGCGCTGGGCCCTGACGGTGCTCGACCGGGCGGCGACCCGGTTGCGAGTCGAGTTCGCCGCCGCGGGCGATGCGTCCCTGTTCGAGCATCTGAAACTGTACGTGACGGGCAAGCACGGTGCGCCGGCGTATGCCGCGACGGCCAGCCGGCTCGGACTGAGCGAGAGCGCGGTGAAGTCGGCCATC
The DNA here is from genome assembly GCA_016871715.1 of Verrucomicrobiota bacterium. Taxonomy (GTDB): domain Bacteria; phylum Verrucomicrobiota; class Verrucomicrobiia; order Limisphaerales; family J093; genus VHCO01. The sequence continues at coordinate 7,896 of VHCO01000294.1, read as the reverse complement.
TTCCGGTTGCGGCGGCGCTATGCCGAACTGGTGCGCGAGGAAGTGGCGCAGACGGTGAACGATGCCAGGGAACTGGAGGTGGAACTCCGGCATCTTCGTTCCGTCATGACCACTTAATCGGAAACTTCCTGGCATGGTTTCCTCAGTACCCAGTGACGGAGCAGCGGCTCCTCCCGATCCGGGAGAGAGCGTTGCGCCAACCGAAGCCATGCCCGAAGCGCCGCGATGTCCGGTTTGCCGAACGCCGCTCCCCAGCGACGCGCCGGAGGGCTTTTGCCCGTGTTGCTCTTTCAACGGCGCGCTGACGGCAGGGGCGGAAGAAGAACAACAGGTAGGGCACGTCACTCCGTGCGCGCCAATTGAGCACACTGAGCCACGCTCCGGCGCACACGGAGTGACGCGCCCTACCTTGCCGGCGGTCGGATCTGCAATCGCAAATCCCCAATCGCAAATCGCAAATCAGTTCGGAGATTACGATTTGCTGGAGGAGATTGCGTGCGGCGGAATGGGCGTGGTTTACCGAGCGCGCCAACGGAGCCTCAACCGGGTCGTCGCCCTCAAATTGCTCTTGTTCGGGACGCACGCGACGCCGGAGGCCATCAAACGTTTCCGCGCCGAAGCCGTCGCCGCCGCCGCGCTGCAACATCCGAACATCGTCGCCATCCACGAAGTCGGCGTCCATGAGGGCCAGCACTTCATCGTGATGGACTACGTCGAAGGACAGTGCTTGTCCGCGCGGATTCACGGACAGCCGCTGCCGGCCCGGGTCGCCGCGCGTTACGTCCGCCTCGTGGCCGAAGCGATTCAATTCGCGCACGAGCGCGGCATTCTCCATCGCGACCTCAAGCCGTCGAACGTGCTCATTGACGCCAACGACCAGCCGCGCGTGACTGACTTCGGCCTGGCCAAGCGCCTCGACGACTCTCAACTTTCAACTCTCAACCCTCAACTGACCCTCACCGGCCAAGTGCTTGGTTCGCCCAGCTACATTCCGCCGGAGCAGGCGAGCGGCAAACGCGGCGCCTTGAGCCGACGGACCGACGTGTACGCGCTGGGGGCGATCCTGTATCACGCATTGACAGGCCGTCCGCCGTTCGTGGCCGAAAGCATGGCGGACACGCTTCAGCAAGTGCTCCACGCCGACCCCGTGTCGCCGCGCGCGCTCAACGCCAGTGTGCCTGCCGACCTGGAAACGGTCTGCCTCAAGTGCCTTGAAAAGGAACCGGCCAAACGCTACGCGACGGCGGAGTTGTTGGCGCAGGAACTAGCTCGGTTTCTGGAGGGCAAGCCCGTGTTGGCGCGGCCAGTGAGTCGCCTGGCCAAAACGAGGCGCTGGTGCCGGCGCAAGCCGCAAGTGGCCGGCTTGGCGGCCGTTGCGATACTGAGCTTCCTCTTGGGGTTTACCGGGGTGATCTGGCAGTGGCGCCAATCCGAAAGGCACCGTCAACGCGCCGCAGCGGGCGAGTTGTCCGCGCGCCAAAACGCCTACGTGCTGGCGATGAACGCGGCGCAACAAGCCCTCAAGGAGAACAACCCCGGCCGCGCCCTCGAACTGCTGAATCGCCAGCGGCCCACGGGCAAATCCGATATCCGAAATCCGAAATCCGAAATTGACCTGCGCGGCTTCGAGTGGCGCTACCTCTGGCAACAATGCCAAACGGAAGCCGAAGCGGTGATGGGTACGATCAACGGTGGAGTTCGCTCTTTGCAGCTCTCGCCCGATGGGCGCTGGCTTGTGGCCGGCTCGGAATCGGGCGCGGCGAGTCTGTGGGATCTCTCCACGGGCGAGCAAATCCCTTTGATCGCAGGGCAAGGCGTCAGGACTTTTGCTGCTTTCTCCCCCGACAGCCGCCGGTTGCTGTTCACGGACCAGAGTCAGGAATCAGTTGGCACCATCGCCGTTTGGGACTTGCACACGCGCAAGCGGCTCGCCCCCATTAAGGATCCGAACCCCATCGGGCCGATCGCCTTCTCCGCTGACGGCAAGTGGCTGGGCGTGGGCGTCAACCTGCCCACCAATGCGAGAGGGCTGCTGGTTCTTGACGCCGAGACCTGTCGGAAGGTTCGTGAACAGCGCAGCACCACGGGGATGATGGGGGACACGTTCCACGGCTTCGACTGGGCCTTCGTGCCTCATCGCGACAGCGTGATCTTCTCCGAGAACGAGCCTGACCTGCGACTTGGCTTCTGGGACTTCAGTGCGGACCCTGCGCCGGAATACTTCGCTGCCCACCGCGAGGCCATCACGACGATGGCGATCCGCCCAGACGGACGAATGTTGGCCACCGGCGCAGGTTGGACCGAGACGAACATCAAGCTCTGGGAAATTCCCACCTTCCGTCCCGTCGGCGAACTTTCCGGCCATGCGGGGTGGATCATGGCGCTGAGATTCTCGCCCGATGGACAAACACTGGCCTCGGCCAGCGCGGATCAGACCATGCGGCTCTGGCACGTGCCCACGCAAAAGGAAATCCGGGTTTTCTCGCGTTTGCGCGCGCCCGTCTGGCGCGTCTGCTTCACTCTCGATGGTCGGAAGCTCTTGAGTGGCGACGCGGAAGGCGCCATCCAACGATGGCCGGTCGAGACTCGGCCCTCCGTGTCAGAACCCGGCTTCAGGCGTCTCCGGACCGGACTGAAATCGCAGATGGTTGCGCCGGACGGAAGGCAATTCGCCGGGATGCACGAGGGCCGGGTGTATCTGGGCGAGGTTCAGGGCGCGGCGGCGGCGGCCCCGCTCGCTGATTTAGGCACGAACAACACCTGCTTACTGTTCTCGGCAGACGGTCAGGCCCTGTTTGTGGGCACCGAAACGGGGGAAATCCAGGTTTGGTCGCTGGTCCGCCAGGCCGTGGAGCGCCGCTTGCGTGGACTGGCCGAGCCGGTGCGGGAACTCCGGCAGGACCAAGCGGGCCAACGTCTCATCGTCCTGCAAGCGAAACGCCCTTTCATCTGGCCGCCCTACCAACTGAGCGTTTGGAGCACGCGCGATTGGCAGCGCCAGACGGCGTTCGAGTTTTCGGCCATCGAAGCCGCGCGTTCGGTCTCGCCCGATGGCCACTGGTTGGCGACGGCACGTAACGGAGGTCCGGTTCGACTCTGGAGCCTCAGCGGCCTGCCCCGAACCAACGCGATGGCGTTCTCCGGGAGCATCCAGGGCACCGCCTTCTCGCCTGATGGCCGGCTGTTGGCCGCCGTGACCCAAGAAGGCGTGGTCAAGGCATGGGAACTGCCCTCTTGCCATGAAGTGAAGAAGTTCCGGGCGCGTTCGCAGGACATGTTCGCGCTCGCTTTTTCGCCGGACAGTCGCCGCCTGGCCACGGCCGGTGAAGGCGACGAAGCGATCAAGCTTTGGGACGTGGCGACGTGGCAGGAGTTGATCACTTTGCAGCGCCCGGGAGAGAGCCTCCGGCAACTCGCCTTTAGCGCCGACGGCCATCAGCTCACCGCCCTGAATTCGCAAGGCGACGTGCTAGTCTGGCGGGTGCCGTTTTTCGCGGAGATTGAGGCGAACGAAAGGAAGGAGAGATCGCAATGACTTCTCACCAAAGGCAACGAAGCCGCACCTGTCAAGGAGCCGCCAAGTCGTCGCGCCAGCGTTTGGAGTGCGGTGGGCGAGAGGTGAGGGCGCACACCGCTTTGGCTTGGGCCTTGAGAACTCCCACCACATGCCCGGCAACCCAAAGCGGCGTCAGCCCCGTTCCCCGCCAGCCGCCGCACTCCAAACGCTTCGCGCGGTCGCACGCCAGAAGCTGTTCCAACCACACGGACTTTTCCCTCGAGCCGGCTTGGCAATCCGCCTTCACCTTGATCGAGTTGCTGGCAGTCATCGCCATCATCGCCGTGCTGGCCTCGCTACTGTTGCCGGTACTCACGCACGCCAAAGCCAAGGCCCAAGGCATCGGCTGCCTGAACAACCTGAAGCAAATGACGCTCGCCTGGACGCTTTACGCCCACGACCAAAATGACGCCGTGCCGCTGAATATCGGCGCCGATGCCCAGGCCGATTGGGAATCGTGGGTGAGGGGGGCCATGACGCTGGACTTTCCACCTCCCAACTCTCCGTTCCTGGCGACTGACAGCACGAACCGATTACACTTGGAGCGTAGCCCGCTCGCTCGATATGGCACCGCACCCGGCCTCTGGCGTTGTCCCTCGGATAAGAGCACGCGCACCATCGGTGGTACAAAGCATCCTCGTGTCCGCAGCGTCTCGATGAACGTCGCTATGGGCTATCACCATCCGACGCGATCCCTCTATCGCCCTCCATGGGTTCCTGACCGGCTGTGGCCGTTTGCCGTGAGAAAACTGGCCGACCTCCGGCACCCCGGCCCGGCGAACTGCTATGTCTTTCTCGACGAACGGGAAGACAGCATTCACGAGAGCCATTTCGTGGTTCACACTGACGGGCTTTTGTCCGCCGGCCCCGCCGCGTACAAGTTCGTCGCTTACCCCGCCAGCTACCACAACGACGCGGGCAACGTCAGCTTCGCCGACGGGCACACCGAGTCGCACAAATGGGTGGATGCCCGCACGCGTCCGCCTTTGGTCCGGGACCATGACCTGCCGCTCGACGTGTTCATGGTCAACGCCGTCGCCTCGCCGGGCAATCAAGACCTGGCCTGGCTCCAAGCGCGGGCGTACCAAACGGGCGATTGAGTCGAGACCACTAAGAGCGGTTTTTCTAAAATGGGTGGCGCGGGCGACTCGCCCGCTCCGGTCGGCGACCCGCCGACCGGAACTGCGGCAAGCGACGTTGCAGGACTCCGCGCAACTTCCGCCGCCCGTTCCCGAAGTACTCCTTTGGAAGCACAAGATGAGCACGTTTTGACCAAATCGAAAGGAACGATCCCATGATCCACAGAAAAACCATCGCACTAGTTACGCTCGCCCTCGTGGCGTCGGGCGTCTCGACCACCCTCGCCCAAACCCTGCTGTACTCGAACGATTTCAGCGACCCAAGCAAGCCGCTCACCGCCCTCAATTGGGTCACCTACGCGTTCAGCAACCAGCAACTCGTCCTCACGTGTACCCGAAACGCAGCCACGGACACCAACAATCTCGGCACGAGCACTGGAGGCGTTGAACCGCCGCCGTCACTCTTTGCCAGCGCGGTGCTGCCGGATCAGCACACGCTGGAACTCCGTATTGATCTATTCAGTGCTAACCAGGACGGCGCCTTTGCCGACATCCACGCCGCTTTCAATGGCAAAGGCTATTTCTTCGTGAAGGACCAAAACGAAATCGCGCTGCTCAAGGGCTGGTGGCCAAACCCGCCCGCTTCCTGGGCCGTTTTCTTTTGGACCAACAGCCCGGTGAAGAACCAAAACGTCACCCTGGTGCTTGCTCTCACGCGCCTCGGTTCCGACCTGCGCATCAACACCCGCGTTCTGGACAAGGATAATGCCAACGCGGTTCTGTTCGAGCGCACGGTGACCGACACGCCCCAAGCGGACCCGGTTCTCCCCAATCGCGCCGTCAAAGGGATTCTCAGCTACCCTGACCCGGCGGGGACACCCTATGCGCTGCAATCTTTCGGCTATCCGGTCGTCGGGGTCGCCTGGGTGAATCCCCAGAGCGCCCCCAGTCCGCTCGCCCAAGTCGTCTATGACAACCTGGAGGTGTGGCAATACGAATGGCCGCTATCGGGGACGCGCTACGTGAACGTCAACAATCCGAATCCGGTCCCGCCCTACACCACTTGGGCCATCGCCGCGACGAATATCCAGGATGCTGTGGATGCTGCTCTGCCGGGCGACGAGATCGTGGTAACCGACGGCATTTACGTCACTGGCAGTCGGGCAGTGGGAACGAACCTGTTGGTCAATCGAGTGGCGGTGGACAAGCCGCTCGCTTTGCGCAGCGTCAATGGCCCGCAGGTCACAGTGATCCAAGGCCACCAGGTGCCTGGTACCACAAACGGCTGCGGCGACGGTGCAATCCGCTGTGTGTATCTGGCCGACGGCGCCAATCTGTCTGGCTTTACCTTGGCCAACGGGGCCACGCGGACCAACGGGAATAACGATTTGGACCAAAGTGGCGGCGGGGTGTGGTGTGAGACAACGAACGCAGCTATCTCCAACTGCGTGCTGGCGGCCAATTCGGCTTCCGATGTCGGCGGCGGGGCGTATGGTGGCACACTGAACCACTGCACGCTCGCAAGCAATCGGGCGGTCGGTGGCGGCGGGGCGTGGGAGAGCACGCTGAACAAATGCACCATGACTGGGAACTCCGCCGAGTACGGCGGCGGAGCGTCTGGCGGCACACTCAACAACTGCGTTCTCACCGCCAACTCAGCTGACTTCCTCGGGGGCGGCGTGCACTATGCCGTCTTGAACAACTGCACGCTGACGGGCAATTCGGCCAGAGACGGCGGCGGGGTGTCTGGTGGTTGGTTTTCTGCCACGCTAAACAACTGCATCGTCTATTTCAACAGCGCGGAAAGCGGGGCGAATTACGACCATACGAGCGAGTTGCACTATTGTTGCACGACACCGCTGCCCACCTACGGCGTCGGCAACATCACCAACGCGCCGCTGTTCGTGGATTACGCCGGCGGCAACCTGCGGCTGCAATCCAACTCCCCTTGCATCAACGCCGGCAACAACTCGCACCTCACTGATTCAAGCTTCACCAACTCCTTTGACTTGGACGGCAACCCACGCATTGTCAGCGGCACGGTGGACATCGGCGCCTACGAGTTCCAAGGCCCCGGCTCGCTGATCTCCTATGCCTGGCTTCAGCAATTCGGCCTGCCCACCGACGGCTCGGCGGATGCCACGGACCCGGACGCCGACGGCCACACCACCTGGCAGGAGTGGCGTTGCCTGACCGATCCCACCAACGCGCTCTCCGGCTTGCGCCTGCTCTCCGCGACGTCCGGCGGCACGAACGTGACCGTGCGTTGGCAAAGCATCGCCGGCGTCCGCTACTTGCTGGAGCGGAGCACGGACCTGTCGGCCTCGCCGCCCTTCCTGCCGCTGGCCTGCGGCCTGGAAGGCCAACCCGGCGCGACGAGTTTCACCGACACGAACGCCGCGTTCCTGGCCCCGCTCTTTTACCGCGTTGGTGTCCGTTAGTAACCCATCGCGCAACCGTCCTTCCGGCTCTCGCTGGCGCCGTGATAGACCTTGTTCGTCGCGTCCCAGAGAATCGCCTGATAGCCGCCATAGCCGCCGAGGTCGCTGCGGCGGGGGCGACTGAAGGCGGGATCGCTCCAGCTTGCTCAAGACGGGGCTAAAGACCGGGCTCAAGACCGGGCTTGACTCCTGCCGCCCAAAGCGCACGCTCCAGAGCAAACCCGGTTTTGGAGCGCGTCCATGAACTCCACGGCAGCCGTTTTCGCCACCACGCACTGGAGCGTGGTGCTGGCGGCGGGCCAACGCGCCGATGCCAAGGCGGCGGCGGCCTTGGAACAGTTGTGCCGCACTTACTGGTATCCCCTCTACGCCTACGTGCGACGGCGCGGCTACGGGCACGAGGACGCGCAGGACCTGACGCAAGCCTTCCTGGGCCAGTTGTTGGAGCGCGAATCGTTCGCGCGCGTGGAGCCGGCCAAAGGCCGGTTCCGCTCGTTTCTGCTCGCCGCTTTGAATTACTTCCTCGCGGACGAACGCGATCGTGCGCGGGCCCAGAAGCGCGGTGGCGGCCAGGCCTCCATCTCGTTCGTTGCGCAGGCGGCGGAGCAGCGGTATCGCCTCGAACCCGTGGATGAACGGCTGATAGGCATTTGCTTTTTCGACGCGGCTGGAGTGTGCCTGGCTCGGGGTGGCCATTCAAGGCGAAAGGCGGCAGAATTGTCCGCTGCCAAGTGCCTGGTCGGCCTTTGGGGGCTGGCGGGCGGCCGCCCACCAGCCGCCAAAGGTGGCCGCAGTCACCAGCAGGGCCGCTCAGAGGGCG
>VHCO01000293.1 GCA_016871715.1 Verrucomicrobiota bacterium | reverse complement strand
CGCCGCCCGCAACGGTGGCTTCGAAGCCCGAGGCGAGATTGGCGTACCCGCCGCCGACGGTTGCGACAGTGCCGCTGGCCACGTTGAGTTCACCCCCGCCGACCGTGGACTCGAAGCCCGAGGCACGGTTGGTCACACCGCCAGACACGGTGGCCGAACCGCCACTGGCGAGGTTGCCCAAGCCGCCGCCGATGGTGGTGTAATCGTTGGTGGCACTGTTTTGGGCGCCGCCGGCGATCGTGGCGGCAACACCGGTGAGGAGGTGGTCGGACCCAATCAGGAGCCGCCGGGCGCGCACGTCGGCGAGGGGATCGAGACTGGCCGCCACCAGGGCGTAACCGACTGGGGCAACGCGCTGGTCGGGGACCAATTGCTGGAAACCGGCCGCGCCATCGTTGAACCAGACGCGAAGTCGCACGTCGGCGTTGGTAAAGACGGTCGCAGGGATGGGGACGCTCATGCCCGAGACGCTCGGGTCGCCGAGCAAGACCGAGTAGAGACCTTGGGCGACGGGAACGGGGACGGCGAGATTGGGTTGGCCGGTCGCTCGGCCGTCGTTGCTCCAATGGTTGATGGTGCCGGCGGGGTTGACGAGGGCGAACTTGAACTGGGCCACGCCGTCGAAGTTGGTGCCGCCCACGGTGACCCGGCCCTGGTAATTGAGGAGCTGCGGCACCTGGGCCAGCAACCAACCTGGGGAAAACGGCGCGAGGCCCGCAACTAGAACGAGGAGTCTGATTCTTTTCATAAAGCGATCCTGCGGGCGACTCTCGCCCGAAGCGTGCCGCACAGACCTACTCATAAATCATGAACCGCCCAGACTGACTCCACGCCCTACCCACGGCCGAGATGCGGTAGGGCTCGCAGTCCCCTGCGAGCCGCAAACCAGAGTCGCCAAGTGCGTGCGGTTGGCCCCGAGCGGCGCGCACGGAGTGACGCGCCCTACCCACGGCCGAGATGCGGTAGGGCCGGTTCATGGGGATGAGCCCTCTCATGGCCGAGCGCTGAGTTGTTCTTTGGCGGTAACATTCTCGGGATCGAGGGTGAGGATGTCGGCGAAGATGCGGCGAGCGACCTCGGGCTTGGCTTGGCCGAGCTTGACCAAACCGAGTTCGGTGAGGAAAGCGACATCGGTGGGATAGAGTGCGAGCATCCGGTTCAGGATTTCCTCAGCCAGGTCGAACTTCTTTTGGTGGCGCAGCGCGAAGGCCAGCCGGAGGTTGCCGTAGTAGTTGGAGGGGTCCACGCGCGTGATTTGCCGGGCGACGGTTTCCGCCTCTTCAAATCGTTCCTGAGCCAGCACGGGCAGGAGATAGCCGAGTTTGGCCTCGAGCGACGCCGGGGCGACGCGTATGGCGGTCTGGTAGTAGGTCTTGGCGGTGGCGTAGTTGCCACTGAGGTAGTAGAGCCAACCCAGGCGCAGATTGGCGGTGTACCCTTGCGGATAAGCGCTCAGGACGGGCAGGAGCGCCTTGCGCGCGTCGTCGTAGGCTTGCGCCTTTTCGTAACGGTACGAGTCGTGATAAGCCTCGCGGATCTCGAGTTCCGTTAGGGCGGGCGCGCCGGCGAGTCGAGTGGCCGCGAGGGCGAGTCCCAGAGCGAACGCGAGCCAGATTGCGGTATTCATAGGGCCGTTCCTCGGAGGTTCAGAATCTGACCGTCAACAGCAGCAAGTAGGTGTCGGCATAAGAACGCACCGACGCACCCCAATCGGTGAACTGCTCGCGACTGGCTCGCAGGGTGAAGGCGCATTGGCTCGAGAGGGCCCGGCGGACTTCGGCGCCGTAGCCGCCTTGGTGTTCCTCGGCGAGGTTAAACAGCAGGAACCCGTCTTGGCGCAGGGCGAAGACTTGTTCGCCTACCCAGCCAAACGCCGAACAAGTCCAGCGTCGCCAATCCAGGGAAAGGCGGGGCTCGAGGGAGAAGAGGTCGCGCTGGCCGGTGAGGGCGCGGGTGGGGTGGATCCAGTAGGCTCGGAGCTCGGCGCGCAGGGCGGTTTGCGGGCTGCGCCAAAGGGCCACGCCGAGGCGAGGGTCGAGCTGCACGACATCGAGCCCTTCGGGGTAGTTAGGATACTTCGAGAAGGCGGCGTCCAGGCCGGCCTCCCAGCGGTCGCGGCCGTAGGAGTGTGCGCCGGCAAACGCCACCCAGCCCTGGTCAGTCCAGGGATCTTCGCTGGCGAGGTAATGGCCGCCGAGCCGGAGTTTGAGGTGGGGGACGCTGTAGTTTGCGTAGGCCAGGGTGGCATCCCACTGGCGCAGGGTTGGGAGGGCGTGATAATGGAGGTCCAAGCGGTCCACTTCGACTTCGAAGGCATGCGCGGACCCGATGCCGAGGTGGGCATGGAGGCCCGTCGAGTGGGCATGGGCCTTGTAGAGTGAGCGCTGGTAATCGGTGTAGGCGTAATACGCCGAGGCGGTGAGCCGGACGGAGCGGTGGATGTCTGGCGGTCGCAGGGCGGCAGTCGCGCCGGGCAAGGGGACGGCCGCATCCGGGCGAGGTTCATCGTGCGGCTCGTAGTAGAAGCGCGGCGAACCGAGTTGTTCCAGAGCCGTCTGGTTCTCCGGATCCGGCACCAGCACATCGGCAAAGAGACGGCGGGCGGCGGCGTTTTGGCCGCGGGCGATCTTGACCAGGCCCAACTCGGTCAGGGCGGCTGGGTCGCTCGGATAACGTTCCAGCAAACGCTCGAGCACGGACTCGGCTGGGGCAGACTTGCCTTGGCGTCGGAGCGCATAGGCGAGGCGCAGGTGGGCGTAGTAGTTGGCGGGGTGTTGCTCGAGGATGCGCCGGGCGCGGCTTTCGGCTTCGCGGAATCGTTCCAGAGCTAGCAAGGGCAGCAGGCAACCAAGGCTGGCCTCGAGGGATTCGGGGGCGCGCTCGAGGGCGGCTTGGTAATGCCCGAGCGCTGGTGGGTATTGGCCGCTGGCATAGTAGAGCCAGCCCAACCGCAGGTGCACAAGGTAGGACTCGGGCAGGTGGGCCAGGGCGGCGATGGCCGCGGGGTAATCCTGCGCCTGTTCGCTTTGCTGGGATTGCCGCCAGGCCGCCCGCAGCGGCTCATGGGCGGTGAGCTCGGCCAGGCCCGTAGCGCCACCAACCGCATCAGCCGCCCGGACGTGACCCCAGCCGAGCGAGCCGACCGCGAGCGCGACCGCCAGCCGGGCTAGACGCGCGGGTCGTACCGTTGCGAGGCGGCTAACGCTCCACATGGTCCACCCTCCGCAATTGGATGTCATCCATGGTCACACAGGCGAAACCCTTGCCCCGGTCCAGATCGACCTGGGCGGTTCGGCGCACGCGCAAGAGGCCTGCCTCGATCGCCGATTCGATCCGGGTCTCGCTCACGAAGCGTTGCGTGACTCGCACCGTGGCCAACCGCGGATAGAAGGAGCTGAGCAAGCCGACCGCCACCCGGCGCAGGCCCGAGGTGACCAAGCTTACCGGGACGTAATCGTGCCAGGTCAACCCCTCGCGGTAGCCCAGCGGCAAGCGCGGCAGAGCCAGGAACAGCAGGCGCAACCACGGGTCCTGACCGGTAACGCGGTAGAAATAGAAGGTGCCTTCGTGTTTGCCGAAGTAGAGCTGAGTACCGTCCGACTGCAAATAGAAGGTGCCGTCGCCCGCCATTTTGACCTCGAGCGTCAGGGTCCCCCGTTTCTGGCCTGCGCGCACCATGTCGTAGTGGAGGGTGTCGTCGAGCACGAAGGTGGTGAGGGTGTCGAGCCGTCGGTCGCGGTAGAGCGGTTCGACGACGCGTCGCTCGGCCGGTACTTGGTTGGACCGGAACTCACCGTCCTCGATGTAGCTGAGGAAGCTGAACGGCAACGACGCCGCGCCGATGGCGTCGGTGGCTTGGACCTGCACGTGGATATGGGGTTGGGGCGAGTAACCGCTGTTGCCGCAGAGGCCGAGCACGGCGCCGCGCTCGACCCAGTCGCCTCGCTGGACCCGCAGGGATTTCTCGGCGAAGTGAGATAGCTCGACAAAGAACCCGCGCGGATCTTGCAGGATGACCAGGTTACCCCAGTTGTTGGCGTGGTCGGCGCTGCCGGGGGGGCTGTCGGGCAGATCGTCCACCAACTGCACCACCCGCCCCCGCACGGGAGCAAGCACCGGTTTGCGGTAGCCGTGGTAGTCCTCGAGGCGAGTGCCTTCGCCGGTGTGCGTGCGCCCTTGGTCGTCGGCGATGACGAAATCGCAGGCGTAACGCCAACTGCCTTGGTGGGTCCAGGCCCCGTCGAACCCCTGCCAAACGGTCCAGCGGCCCGCGAACGGCAGGTAAAGGGTGCGGTCCTGGCCCGGGTACCGCAAACGGTTGGCCAAGTGGTTCTCGAGGGTGTCCTCGGGAGAGAGGCCGACGCTGGCGGGGACCATCGGATGCCGCAGCAGGCCCAGCACATAGATGAAGCCCAAGGTGACGACGTTGAAGGGCAGCGTGAAGGCCGGGATGCCGAAGGAGGCCCAAAAGCCGGTGATGGCGTCCAGGAACAGGGTCGAGACGACCACCGCGATCGCCGCCAGCAGGTAACTCGTCAGCGACGGAATCAGGAACACGCCCCCCACCGCCATCGCGATCAGGATGAAGTTGAAGTTGTTCAAGTCCTCATAGGCTTGCGGCACCGACCCGAGCAGCAGACTGCGCGTGCCCGCACCCACGTAGTAGCCAAAGAGGGCGAGCAGGAACAGAATGCGCGAGCTGCGCAGCAGCGCCAACCCGAGGACAAGCCCGACGACCACGTTGGGGGCAAACAGAATCGCCCCGAGCGCCTTGAAGAACCCGCCCAGCCACATCGGCAAACCGAAATCCGCGGTCAACAGAGGTGTGTCATGGCGGAGTCGCACCAGCAGGCTCGAATATCGCAACGAGGCCAGGTACGCCATCGAACTCACCAACACGAACGGCACGCTCAGGATCGGCAACCGGAAGTACGTGAGAAACACCTGCGCCAGAAACACCGTGACCAAGAATGTGAATACGCCGGCCGTGACGATGAAGAACAGCGTCAGCGGCGACAGCTTGAACAGGTAGCCCAGGGACAAACCGACCAGCAGCGGGTTGTAGGTGTAGTAACCCGACGCCAAGAACTGCCGCTCCATCCCAAGCAGACGCGCAAAGCCATACGCGGCCAGCACCGCCACCAACCCCGACACCGCCACGTTCGGGTTCACCATGGTGACGGCAAAGATGACCGCCCCAACGCCTCCTCCGTGGAGAAAGAAAATCTCCGCGTAACTGCAGAAGACGGTCTTGAGGTGTTGCTTCATCAACGCCCCTAAGCTTGGCGAACGGCCTGGCTCCCACCGCGTCGAGCCGCAGCCGGGTGCGTGGGGACGGTCGGCGGGGGCTGGGTCATGGGCCGGTTTGCGGCGGGCTGGCGAATCGCGTCGGCACTCGCTCCCGGCGCGTGATGTCCGAGAGATCTTCGGCCTCGCGGATGACATCGACTTGGCCACGCTCGCCCACGAGGACCGCCGCAGGGCGATACTCGATGAATTGCATGGACTGGGTTTGGTTGTAAGCGCCGACCGGCGAGAGGATGAGCCGAGTGCCGCGCGCGAGCGGCGGCAGGGCGACACCTTCATCGAGCGCGTCGATGTTCATGCACAGCGGTCCATAGACCACGCTGTGCTCGTTCATGCCCCCCACCTCGCGGTCCAACTCGATGTTGAACTTGTACCAGTACGAGGTGAAGAGGAGGTTCACGCCGGCATCCACCACGTACGCGCGGGTGCCATCGGCCAGGCGCTTGGCCGCGCCGACGGTGGCGATCAAGTAGCCAGCTTCGTCCACTAACGCCCGGCCGGCCTCGAGGATGAGACGCGGAAACTCGCCGGGCGGCAGTGTCTTGGATAAGGCCTGGGCAATGGTCTCGGCGTATTCATCCATTGAGGGCAGCGCGACTTCGGGCGGCAAGTATACGCCTTTGAGCCGGCTTTTCGATGGGAACCCGCCGCCGAGGTCGAGGTACTCGAGGGCGAAGCCGAACGTGCGCTCGAGGTCGGTGGCGAAGCCGACCAACTTCTCGACCTGGCGCTGGTAAGGCGCGGTTTCCATGAGGTAGGTGCCCAGGTGGCAATGGAGGCCATGGACACGGAGTTTGCCCCCGTTCTTGATGCGTTTGGCGGCCTCGAGGGCTTGACCAGACTCGAGGTTGAAGCCAAAGCGGGACCACTGGGGGTAGATGCCGGCGTCGAGATTGAGCCGCAGGCCGATGTGGATCGGTCGGCCGAGTTGCAGCGACACCTTCTCGAGGTCGTAGATCTCATCCAGATGATCCACGTTGATCGTCGCCCCTTCCGCCACCGCACGCTCGAGCGCCGCCCGCGGCTTATGCGGCCCGTTGAACACGATCTTCTCCCCAGGCACACCCAAGGCGCGCGCCTTTTGGTATTCCATCGCCGAGACCACCTCCGCCCACGAGCCCAACTGGTGCATCAGGGCGCAGATGGCGCCCAGGTAATTGGTCTTGTACGACCAGCCGAACACGACATTCGGATACCGCGTCGAGAAAGCGCTGTGCATCTGCCGGTAGAGCCGGCGCAGCGTGCGCTCGGAGTACACGAAGAGGGGCGAACCGAACTGGCCGACTAAGTCGTCGATGCCAACCCCGTCGATCTCGGTGCGCACCTTGCGGGCGTAAGCGAACGTCCGCCCGTACTTGTTCATCCAGCCGGTCTGCAGCTTGGTGACGATCGGTTTTTCGTAGGGCATTTTCATGGCACTTCCCCCCGGGTAATCGCCTTCTGAAACGACGCCATGTCCGTCACCAGTTCGTACGTGTACCTGATAAACAGTTTGCCCGCCTCATACTCGGGCAAAGCGGGCAATGGCATTCCGAACAGATGCCGCACCAGGCGCGCCGGCAGATTGACGCCCACGCCCGTGGCGAAATACGACCAGGCCGGAAACCGCGGGTTCACCTCGATCAAGTTCACCCGATCGCCCTGCACCATGCACTCGAACTCGAATGGCCCCCGCCACTGATAGGCGCGCACAAACCGGTCTGCCGCCTCGAGCACCGCCTCGTTCCGCACCGTCACGCCCGTCCAAATCTTGCCTTGGGCGGTCACTGACAGCTTCTTGATGCCCACCAAGCCGAGGTGGTGACCGGCGCCATCGCCGAGGCCGACCACATTGAGCTCGTCGCCGGAGACCACCTCTTGCACGATCACCGGGTACCCCCACTCGGCGACCAACTCGTGATACCGGGTGAGCGCTTCGGGCAGCGTATGGCAGCGATGCGCCTTGTAGTAACTGCCCTTGACCATCACCGGCAGTTCGAGGTCGTCGATGGCTTGCACCAGCCCTTCGAGGTTCGTGACCGCGCGCGTCTCCGGCAACGCCAGCTCGATCCGGTCCGCAATCTCGACGAGCCGGTCCTTTCCCCGCAGCCGGAACTGCTCCATGCTCGGCAGGAAGGTCTGAATCGAACGATCGGCCAAGGTCCGAGCCCACTTGATGTAATGCGGCAGTTCGGCGTCCAGATTCGGGATCACACAATCCAGCCCGTAGTGTTGTTGGATGTAGAGCAGCCGCTCGAGAAACGCGTCCCCGCCCCCCGAGGGGTAAGGCATGATGAAGGACTTGTCCACCACCCAATCCATGAACAGCCCCGGCTCCATGGCGTCGTAGGCTAAGCCCACCACCTGCACCTGCAGGTCCGGATCCTCCTTCAGACTGCGCGCGACGCCGATCCCCGGGCCGGGGTTATCGACCGCGTTGATGCCGGAGAGGCCGATCTTGAGTGGGCGCATGCGGTGCCTTAATCAGCAGTTACAGCTTGCCCAGGCTGGCCGGTAGGGCGCGCAGTCCTCTCCGCTGCGCGCCGCGGGCTACCGTGTCCGCCGCGGTCTGCGGCCCGCAGTGCACGGCGCGCACTGCCCGTACGTGGAAGTCTTGGGCGACGGTTCATCAGGAGGTCAGCCCGAAGGACTTGAGGGCGGCGCAGAACTCGGCTACATCGCGCCGGGCGTCTTCGAGTTCGACTTGGTAGGTTTCAGCCAGGCTGTGGGCGATCTGGTCTTCGGCTTGGCCTTCACGCAGGGCATTGAGCACCCGCAACCCGGTGGCGCTCACCTGGAAACTGTCGCCGCTGGCCGGGTTGAACACGAAGCCTTCAGCGCTGACAGCTAAACGGGAGAGCTTTTGCATCATGCGAATCCTCGTGGCACGGCAAATCCGGAGGTTCGGATGGTGGGGAGGGTGGTGGTGGACGGGCTGACCGACAAGACCGCGGCCCGCGCGGCGCGCACGGAGTGACCCGCCCTACGACCGACCTGTAGTAGTCTGTAAAGCGGGCTCATAGCCAGGAACTCGAGGGCCAGGAGGCCGTCAGCACACGGCGCGGACCGCAGCTCCGAGGCTGCGGTCGAACGTACCGATTGGTGTTGGCACGTGGTCATGTCGTAGCCGGCCCAATGAAACCCACCTTCGTTAAGCTATTATTCGGCCGCTGTCGAAGATTTGTTAAGCGGGTGTAAATCCCCCACCCACCCGCGACCAGGGTTTGGGGCGAAGCAAGGGGGCTCTGGCGTTACCCTTCGTAAGTCGCCTTCCACCAATGACCGTCATCGGTCGTTTCGACGGACTGGATGGTCACCGCGCCGTAGCGGGCCAGGTAGGTCATCCGCGCTTCGTCTTCACTGCGCACTTCCCCACCGAGGAAGGCGTACAAGGCCCCGGCCCTGCCGCGGTAACCCTGTTGGCCTGTGACCGTCAGCCAGTACTCCAGCACGAGCCAATCGCGAGTCAACAGCGCCACTTCGCCGCGGCCCACCAAAGTGGCCGACAATCGGCCGCCCCCGCGAACGATCCTCGCGCCGCCCACCCTCTGCTCGGCCACCACGCGCACCGCGTCGATCTGGGTGACCACCTCGGTCCCGTCTGCGGCCAGGCGCGTGATGGGGTGGGGCTCGACCTGGCAAGGCACCGGTTCGCGAGCGGACAGCGGCTGACCGATGCAATCGAGGTAGGCCGCCACGATCGCCGGCGCCAGCTCAGGATCGAAGCGGATCGAGCCCCCTCGCTCGGCAGCCGACGGATTGCGAATCTGCATTAAGCCACGGCCTTTGAGGTAGCTGACCCGGGTTTGGCCAGCCGCCCGCAGCCGCAGAGTCCAGGTCCTCGCCTCGGGACCGGTCGCACCCGGAAGAGTCTCGCACACGGCCACCCGTTCCGGCGCCCCCAGGCCCAGGGGTGTGGCCAGCGCGGCCACCAGATTTCCCTCGTCAGCCGG
>VHCO01000292.1 GCA_016871715.1 Verrucomicrobiota bacterium | reverse complement strand
TGACCAGCGGATCTGTGATAATCGCCCGGGTTTGACCGATCCAAACAACACCGACGATGTCCCCAAATACATCGATTTCTACATCAGCAACGATAAGCTGCCCAAGCTCTTTGAGGGTGACTTCGCAACCGCCACCTACGAATGGGTCCGGAGCCGCGATGCGGCAGAGGCACTTTGCAGGTACAGCGTTGCGCACATAAAGCAGACCGGAGGCATCACGGCCCAAGAATTTGGAAATGCTTACGGTTTCGCGGATGGACACATAGAGGATTACATGGTTCTTAGTAAGTATGGAGCCTGCGGAGTGATCTTCGCCCACGAGTGGATGCACAGTAACGGTCTCACCATGGGCGCTCATCGCGGCGACCCATGTGCGATCATGCATGTCTCTGCTCGCCCTGGCGCTGGGTGGCAAAAGGAAATCAATCGAAATGAGTATCAGTTCATCGAAGACCGACCCTGATTCCTCAATCTGGCGGCCCATCATTGCGGGTCCTCCATGGCGTTCCGACCAGTTCCCGGCGAGAAGGCTCGTGTGGTTGGTATCTCTGGGGAGCGGTCTGCTCTTGACGTGTTGTACGACTCACAAAGACCCGAGTACGCTTCAGCATGAGCGATCCTTGCGGCAGATCATGACCGGTGCCGGAAGGTGGCCGGCCGGCGGTGCGCTGCGCGAGGTGGGCCCTGGGGACGCGCCCCGACTGCTTCGAGAGTACCGTAGCCGTCGGTTGCCCTCGCAGCGGGTTCCAATCGCTGTTGCACTTGGGTACACCGGCACCCGTGAGGCTTTTCAAGCCCTGCGAGCAAGCCTCACGGTCGAGTTCCGGGGCGCGCGTTTACCGCAGGCCGAGGTCGAGGGACTGGTGTCCGTGCTGCACGCGCTGGGCATCCTCGGACAAGACCGTGACGAGGCTTACGAATTCCTCAAGCAAGGGACTGAGTTCGGGACTTGGGGGCGGATTAGGAAGTGGAAGGCGCAGGATGGCCGTTTGGAAGATGGCGTCGATGGTATGTTCCTCGGCATTTCGATTCAGGCGCTGGGCTTAACCGGCAGGCCGGAGGTGTCGGCGCTACTTCGCAGTCTCAAGGAACAAAACCCTCGTTGGACCTCGAAGCGCGGGGGCGTCACAACTTTCGAAGGCGACCTTTGCGATGCAGCCTGCAACTACGATCTCTACGGGAAGCTCGGGAAGCAGAGGTTCCGGGAACTGGTCTATGGGCCCGAGTACGGTGGCACGCTGACCGACGAATGGGGGAAGTCCAGCGACGGCCGCGAATGGCTCCGGTGGGCTTACCCCGGTCTAGAGCCCTACGATCCATTGACCAGCAGCACGCCGCTCGACTCGGGTGGCCGCAGTGCGTCGGCGGCCCTCCTGGACCATGACGCCGTCAACCGGGACATCGGCAAGGAGGCCGGTGCTCAGGCCGACACCGGAGTGGACGACGGGGCTACGACCAACCGCTTGCCCACCGACAGCGACGGGGACGGGTTGCCCGACTACGCCGAGGATCGCAACGGCAACAACCTGGTCGATCCTGGCGAAACAAGCGCCCATGATCCCGACACGGACTACGACGGCCGCAGTGACGGCCAGGAACTGGCCGAGGGAACCGATCCCTTGGATTCGGATAGCGCGACGAAGACGCGGCTTGGTTGGTGGCGGTTCAACTCGACCGGTTGGCCGGGCGAAGCGGGACAAGGAGTGCCTGGGAGCCTGTTGGAAGACCCCAGCGTCGGTAGGGCGAGGCTCCTGCCGAGCCGCGACGGCTCCAACCTTGCCACTGTTTTCGACGGCTCGGCAGGAGCCTCGCCCTACCGAGGGCAGCGTTCTCGAATACGTCCGAAGGCCTTTGCCAATGTCCAAGCGGTAGCCAGTTGGAGCGGGACGGCCTTGCAGGTCAACAGCGCCAGCCCGGCCAATCTGAAGTATCGCGACGTCGAGGCGGATGGCACGGCGAACATCAACTGCCGCAAGGGCAGCATTCGCTTCTGGTTTAAGCCTGGCTGGAGCAGTGACAGCGGGCCTGGGGGTTGGGGCAGGTTGATCGAGCTGGGCGACAACACGCCGGCTGGCGGCTGGTGGGCGTTGTCGGTCAATCCCACCGGTTCCGAGCTTTGGCTGCAGAGCCAGCTCAACGGGGTGCAGCAGACCTATCTGGTCGGGTCCCTCAACCTCGTGGCCAGCGAGTGGTATCAGATCGTGGCCACGTACTCGACGGCTGCCAGTGCCCTGTACGTGAACGGTGCTTGCGTCGCGACCGGCAGCGGTATCGTCAATTATCCGAGCGTGGCGGCGCGGAGGCTCTACGGGTTCAGCTTGGGCAGCAACCGGGATGGGATCGAGCAAGGCAAGGGCCAGTTCGAGGAACTGGAGACCTTTAATTATGCGCTGAGTCCGGAACAAGTCGCGGCGACGTATGGGGCGTTCTGTTCTCCAGGCATCCCGACCGTGACCGTGGAGGAGGAATATGTGCGAAGTCCGGAGGTTGCACTGCGCGTCCAGGCCTTAGGCGGCGCGACGGCGGCGATGGCCGTCCTGGTCAACAGCGACGATTTCCCGACGGCCCAGTGGGGACCCTTTCAGCCCAACCTGGTTGTGACCCTGGGGCCGGCGGACGGCATCTACGAAGTCTGGGTCGGGTTCAAGGGTCTCAGTCCAGGGGCGGAGAGCTGGGATATGACGCGGTTGGTCTTGGATCGGGTCGCGCCCGTGGCGCGCGGGATCAGGCCGGCGAACCGGAGCACGCTACGGACTCTCGAGCTGGACCTGACGGGTTACGCCGCGGAGGAGTTGGACAGCGTCGAGTACGACGTCTACAACGCTGAGGGCGAGTTGTTGCGTCAGAATGCCTCGACCGAGGATGCCGACTTCGACGAGGAAGCCTTCGTGTACAGGCGCACCGAATTCGATTGCGAGTCCATCCTGCTCGCAGAGGGCACGAACACCGTCGTGCTTCGTTTGACGGACTTGGCGGGCAACGAATCTGTCCGCACCTTGCGCTATACCGTGGACCTTTCGGACCGCGCCACGGTCCCGCCCCGGCCGCAGCTAAGGTAAGCGGGGACGCCAACGTGACGGTCAGCAGCTCCCCATTTACCCTCGGGAACAGCGGTTGACCGATGACCCTCGAGTGCCGGTGCACAACTACTACGCAGTCCATGTTGAGCCTTGGGCGGGGCAGGAGGTGATGCTCCGCTTCGAATTCCGCGCGTTCGAGTACCACGCCTTTCGCGACTGGCCCGGGCACGTGCATGCGTTGGACGACCTGCACTTCTCGGCGATCCCGGAACCCGCGCCGCGGTGGTTGCTGTTGGCGGGGTTGTGGTGGCTGGCGTGGCGGTGCGGTCGCACGCAGCCATGGTCGAGGCGACCCTGACCGATGAGCGGCTGCTCAATGAACCTGAGATGGACGACAGTCCGGGGGTAGGGCGCGCAGTCCTCTGCGCGCCGTCAACCACGGTGGACCTGCGAGGCCGCGGCGCGCAGAGGACTGCGCGCCCTGCTACCGGGCCAGCGTGGAACCGGCAACTGCCTTTTCAGTGGTTTTCAGCGGCTGTCTTTTTGGCATCGCCGCTACAGCAGTTGAACTCTGCGGGTTTTGCCCTCACGATAATTCGTGTTCATTCGTGTCCATCCGTGGTTTCATCTCCCCGCTACTTTATGGACTACGACGCCGTCATCGGGCTGGAAGCACACGTCCAGCTCAAGACCCAGTCGAAGATGTAGTGCGGGTGCGCGAATGCCTTCGGCTCGCCGCCCTACACCCGCGTCTGCCCCGTTTGCCTCGGCCTGCCCGGCGTGCTGCCGGTTCCCAGCGACGAGGCCTTGCGCCTGACCGCGCTCACTCCTGCTTGGCCTCTCTGGACTTGCCGCCACAGCCCCTTCCGTGGATATTTCCGCCATGAGCGCGCTCGAAATCATCAAGCAAATTAAAGCCCTTCCGCCTGAAGAACGGAAGCAGGTCGCGCGCTTCGTCGTCGAGCAAGACGATTCGTGGATTCCCAACGAGTTCAAGGAGGCGATGGCCGACGCGGAAGCTGGCCGGACGGTGGACATGGAAACCGCCTTGTTTGAAACACCTCCATCGCGCCTGCAATGAACTACCGCTAGCGGGCGATGGAGCGGTTTTGGACCTGCTTCTAACGGCTGCCGCCAGCGCAGAAGGAAGGAGCGCGGCGAGCGTGGGCGATTTTCAAGGAAAACCCGTTCGATTCCCGACTGGGAACGCATCGGATTCACCGGCTCTCGGCTCATTTTGGCCGGACCATCTATTCAGTGGCGATCGAGGGCGACTTGCGATCCACGTTCTATCTGGACGGCGAAACGGCGGTATCGTTGACCATCGGCACGCACGCACGACATCTACAAGGAGTGAGGCTGGCGGGCGACGCTGGCGGAAGGTAGCAGCCGACGTGAGGAGGCTCTCGAAGAGGGCAGAGGCCAGAGGTCAGAAGTCAGCGCATAACGCGGTGGGCCGCTTCCCCAAGCCGGGCAACGCGGAACTGCTCGCGGGTCCCGCTCGCTCCCCCTCGGCACGCGAGGCGCGGAAGGGCTGGGCGGCGCTCTCCGCTCTACGGCTGGGTGTGCCCTGGGTTTCCCTCAGGTTGTCTGCTCCAGACCCGATTGGGCCCGATTCTCTTTCTGGTCAAGCCCGAAGTCGTCTGCAGTTCCCGGCCCGCTGGGAGCCGCCGGCAGCCGGACCCGTTCCGGACTTCAATTCCAGCATTCCAGCATTCCAGCCCCTTTCCGCTTGAACGGCTGATTCGCTCCGGTCACACTCTCACCAGTCCTCACCAGTCGAAAAAGCAAATGCCTATGAGTAAGGTCCGCAAAAAGGTCATGCGATTCGAAGATGCCGTGGCCGAGGGCCGGTAATGGAACCGGGTGTCGTGGGAAGTAGTCATGGCGCACGCCCAGATTCCCGCCGAAACCCGCCCGACGCAAGTCTGCCATGCGGCCGCCACCCACCCCAGCGCGTCGAACCACCGATCATCACCGGTCCAGCCGATGCTCGGACGAGCCCCAAGCGACACCGCCGGACCTCACCCGGCTCGCGGCGAAGTCGTTCTGGCCGCCTGCGTCTGCTCCGCCCACTGCCCAGGACCCCCGACGGGAAGCCGCTCCCCAACGCGGCTTGCCAAACCACCCGACCTGCGCTTTAATGCAAACGCTTTGCAGTTCAAGCGTGCCATGAAGTCCGTCCGCTTGCTCCCCATTCGGAGCGCGCTTGGCATCTTTTTCGCGATGCTCTTCGTGCTTGCGAACAGCGTCGCCTCCTCGGACTTGCTCCATCACTGGCTCCACGACGACAGCGATTCCTCCGATCACGATTGCCCGATCACCACGCTTGCCCAAGGCCAGGAGATTCCCGGTGGCAATAAGGCCGTCGCGGAACCGGCCCGACAGACTCCCCCCGAGTTACCCTGCCTCGCGCGACCGATCCTCCCCCGCGAGCGGTTTCTGCTCCTGCCCGAACGCGCCCCGCCAGCGGGCGTCTGACTCCATCGTCCACTTCCCGCCCTGGATCGCAGCGCCGCTCGCGACTTCGGTTCGCCGGTGAGTGGGTTCCGCCAGCAGGGTCAGCCCTAGCCGTGTTCCTCCCGTATGAGAGGCATTTCCCGGCCCATCAAGTCAGTCCAGTCAATGAAATCGCGTCGTCCAAACAATTATCGCCGCCCCACCTCCGGGGCCCAAACCGGTCCGCCCAGCCCTTCGGGTTTCGCCCCGTGCCGACGGCCGTCCGGAGTTCCGGGCTTCACGTTGACCGAGTTGCTGGTGGTGATCGCGATCATCGCCATCCTTGCGGCTTTGCTGTTGCCCGCCCTCTCGTCCGCCAAACTCAAAGCCCGGCAGACGGCGTGCGCCTCCAATCTCCACCAGATGGGTCTCGCCCTGATGATGTACGCCGACGACCACGGCGGCTGGATGCCCGAGACGACCCACGGCACATCCACGAATCGGTCCTGGATCTTCACGCTGCAATCCTACGTGGGCAACGTGGACGCCATTCGCATCTGTCCGGCGGATCCGAAGGCGAAGGAACGGATCAAGAACTTCGCCAGCAGTTACGTGCTCAATGAGTACACCTCGGTGGACAAGGTGGACCCCTTCGGCGGCCTGCAAGAGAGCTTCCGCAATCTCAATCAACTCACGCGGCCCACGGAGACGATCACCGTCTTCATCGGCGCGGAATCGCTCAGCCCGAGCGTCTTCCAGGACCACACGCACTCGCGCAACTGGCACAAGGGCTGGCATACGGTCATCGCCGACATCGAACCGAACCGCTTTCGCTCCGGAGGCACCGATACGAATCACTTGAACGGCTCGGCGAACTACCTGTACGCCGACGGCCATGTCACCACCTGGAAGGCCGCCTCGATCAAGGCCCGGTTTGACCGGGGCGAGAACATTGCCAAGCCGCCACAATGATCCCCAGTTCGATTCCTCCTCGTCCGCCGTACCCAGCTCGATTTCGCCGCGAGACCGCGTCCCGCTTTCGCAATCCGATTGTCCGTCAGCCGTCCGTCAAACCTCAGCCAAACGTCCGTCTCCAATACGATCCTATGAAACCTGTCCCACAAGTCCGCACCGCCACGACCGCCTGCCTGGCAGCCCTGGCGCTCGCCACTCCCGCCATGCTCACCGCCCAGACGATCCTCTCGCAAGGCCACATGGACCTCGGCGTCGCGTACGAAGCCGGCGCCCTCGAACCACACATCCACGCGCACGATCCGGAACCGGACGGCGCCGAGTACGGTCCCGGCGAGGCCGTCATCCTGGCCGGCCCGGCCGCCCGCACGACGGTGCCAGCGAACCCGGCTTTTTCGTTCCTCGGCGCGCCCGACAGCACCACCTATATCCTGCCCGCCAGCCTGAATCCGGAATTACCGTTCGTTGGGCTTGCGGCCGAGGAAGTCGAGTCCGGGGTGTTCGTGGGCAACAACCTTCGCCTCACCCTCAGCGGCTACCAGGGTCCGGGCGAATTCGCGCTCTTCACGGTGGACGCCTTCGGCAGTCCCACTGCCCACATGAACACCCGCGACGGTCTGAGCGGTGCCGATCACGTCAACATCGCCGCCGGCAGTCATGCCCACGCGAACTGGGCGTTCTCCACTCCCGGCGACTACTCGCTCACGTTCATCGCCTCCGGCACACTGGCGGGCGGCGGTGCCATCGAGAGCGATCCGGCGACCTTCGCGTTCACGGTCATCCCGGAGCCGCACACTTGGGCGCTGTTGGTGACCGGCGGCGCGGCCCTGCTCTGGCGTGCCCGCAAACGCTGAACTTTGCAGGCTCGGAGCCGGGAGATCCCGGCGGAGAATCAACCCGGCCGAAACACCGTTTCGTCGGAATTCTCCCGGCTCCGCAGCCACTCCCGACGTGCTCTCGCCATGAACTCCACAGCAATCGTCCTCCTCGCTGGCGGGCTCTGGGCAGCGGCTCCCTTGACCGCTGACGTGGCCCGGCTCACCACCGAACACGTGGACATCAAGGCGGTCTATCAGCCCAACGACGCCACCAACAAGCTGGCCATCGCCATCAACGACGACGACCACCGCATCCTTTACCGGTCGAGCGAGGTCGCCCTGGTTGTGGCCGAGGTCGCGAAGCTCGTGCTGCCCGGGGATTACCCGCCACTCGGAAGTGCGGGCGATAATCTCTGGATTCTGCCCCAAACGCAGAACCCCGCCCTGCTCTACCTCGGCCTCTCCGCCGAGAACGACCCGCCCGGAGTGATGCCGCCGGGCGTCTTTACCGGCCAACTCACGTTGCGCCTGGTGGCGGTGGACGGCCCGGGACACTTCTTCCTCTGGCAGGCCGACGCCATCGGCGGGCTCGATGTCCGCATGAACAGCCGCGACGGCATCAGCGAAGCCGATCGCACCCCGCTGGCGCTGGGCAGCCACGAGCACTTCAACTACGGCTTCACCACCAACGGCGTTTACCAGGTCGTGCTCCAAGTCGAAGGCCGCCGCGCCGGCGTGGCCACCAACGACTACAGTCTTGCGACGCCCATCCGTTTCGAAGTGGAACCGCTCCCGCCGGCACCGGCGACGCCCTTTGCCGCCTGGCAGGAGAAGCACTGGCCGGGCGTCACCGATGAGGCGATCATCGGTCCGGAGGCCGATCCCGACCGTGACCGTCGTCCCAACCGCCTCGAGTACGCCTACGCCTTCGACCCCAAAAAGCCCGATGGCGACGGGACACCCAGCCTGTCGCTGGTGGCCCGGAAGACCGGGCGCGCGGCCGAAATCACTTTCCGCCGCAACCTCGCGGCAACCGATGCGGTGTTCCGACTTGAAGCCGGACCGTCCGTGGTCGGTCCGTGGACTTCAATCACCGAAGTCACAGGCATCGAAGACCGGGGCGGGTACGAACTTTTGACCCTGCGCGAGGCTACCCCGGTCGAGTCCACCGCCGCGCGGTTCTATCGTCTGCCGGTCGAACTCCTCGACGAATAACGCGCGCCCGACGCCCCATCACCGCCGCCGCCACGCCTAAACGCTACCAAAGTCCACCACTCCCGCCTCCGCTCATGAAACCGACGCTTTGCCTCCTCGCCCTGACGGCCCTGCTGGTGGTCGCCTGCGACCGGTCCGCGCAGCGACCCGATCCGCGCCCGGCCCACTCACATCATCATGAACCGCCCCACGGCGGAACGGTGGTCGTGCTCGGCAACGAGGAGTTCCACCTCGAAGTCCTCGCGCATCCCACCGAGGGCCGGCTTCAGGTCTATTTCCTCGACGGGCACATGGACAACTTCATCCGCCTCCCGGATGCGTTGATCCCGACACGGACTATGACGGCCGCAGTGACAGCCAGGAACCGGCCGAGGGAACCGATCCCTTGGATCCGGACAGCGCGACGAAGACGCGGCTTGGTTGGTGGCGGTTCAACTCGACCGGTTGGCCGGGCGAAGCGGGACAAATGCCTGGGAGCCTGTTAGAAAACCCCAGCGCCGGTAGGGCGAGGCTCCTGCCGAGCCGCGACGGCTCCA
Source organism: Verrucomicrobiota bacterium (assembly GCA_016871715.1). Taxonomy (GTDB): domain Bacteria; phylum Verrucomicrobiota; class Verrucomicrobiia; order Limisphaerales; family J093; genus VHCO01. The sequence goes on along the minus strand of VHCO01000292.1, from coordinate 247 downwards.
ACCTTGCCACTGTTTTCGACGGCTCGGCAGGAGCCTCGCCCTACCGAGGGCAGCGTTTTCAAATACGTCCGAAGGCCTTTGCCAACGTCCAAGCGCTAGCCAGTTGGAGCGGGACGGCCTTGCAGGTCAACAGCGCCAGCCCGGCCAATCTGAAGTAACAAGTGCCCACGACGTATGAGGCGTTCTGTTCCCCCGGCATCCCGACCGTGACCGTGGAGGAGGAATATGTGCGAAGTCCGGAGGTTGC
>VHCO01000291.1 GCA_016871715.1 Verrucomicrobiota bacterium | reverse complement strand
AACTGCCAGCTAGAGGTAGGGCCGGACCGCCGGGCCGGCCGCCCGGGCTCGGTGACCTGCCTCGTTCGGCGCGCCCAGCGGTCGCGCCCTACCGTTCGGCGCGCCCCGCTACCGATTCATGCGGTAGGGCGAGGCTCCTGCCGAGCCGCGACGGGCCCGCCCAGTTCATGGCTCCCATGCGCGCCAACCACCTTGGCTTCAAGGCTTTCCACGGACGCCATCAATGCGCGGGTCTATATCGGCTTTCATTTTCGCAATTCGAGCCTCGTGGGAGCCGAGCGGGGGCGGTCGATCGCGCAGCACATGTTGCGGAACTTCCTCCTGCCCGTGCCGAGCGCCGTCAGCGGCCAGGCGCAGACCAACGGCGCGTTCCAACTCAATCTGCTGACGGTCGGCGCACGGCCCTACGTGATCGAAACGTCGAGCGACCTCGTGAGCTGGGCACCGTGGAGGACGAACCTTACCGGTCTGGTGAGCGAGAGTGATCCCGGCGCGGCGGCGGCGAGCCGCAGGTTCTATCGCGCGGTGCAGAAATGAGTTTATCGCCCGTTTGAGCGCACGGCGGGTTTGGCGTGAACGCTCTCTCGCCAACCCGCCCCAAAGCCGCGTGACGCTCCGCTTCCCGCCGCAGTCCAAAATCCGGCCGGGCCGTCGCCGCGGATGAACCTTTGGCTCGCTCGTGCGGCCCGGCAGGCCTGGAGCGCGCCGTCCTGGGAGGAGATCGCCCCGGCGGAGGCGGAGGAGAAAACGTCACACGAGGCCTGATTCCGGCGACAATTGCCGGACTGCCACATCCTTGTCGCACGGGAATCGTCAGAAAACGGGCGTCATGGGAATGAAGTGCCAAGCCCAGAAAGAAGCTTTCAAAGCCCCTGGCGTGATTGGGCCGCGGAAAACGCCTTGGACCGGTGACATGACAATTCAGGCGCCCGTCGCCGGAAAAAGGAACCACAAAACAAGGCCAAATGATGAAACAGCAACTGCTTCGCCTGGCTCTCGCGGTGCCGCTCCTCCTTCTTCGCGCCTGGCCCCAAGCCAACATCGCTCAAGCGGCAATTCCTTACGCGGTGGCGGCCTGGGGAAACAACGGCTATGGCCAAACGACGGTGCCCGTCGCGGCGCAAAGCGGGGTAACGGCGATTGCGACGGGGTATGAATACACCGTGGCCTTGAAGAACGACGGTACGGTGGTGGCGTGGGGAAACAACGACGGCGGCCAAGTGACAGGCACTCCAACAACCACCGACCCCGATCCTGCAATCGCAAGTCCGGTCAGACTGGAAGGTCAGGTCTTGAGCGAGGTAACGGCCATTGCGGCGGGACCTTCTCGGACCGTGGCGCTCATCGGCGGCGTGCCGCTGCTGCCCTCTCTGAAGGCCCGGCCCAACGGCAGTGAACTCATCCTCTCCTGGCCCACGAATGCCTCGGGGTTCGCCTTGCAATCAACGCTCGACTTGACACCGCCCGTGACCTGGCTCGATTCCACAAGCGTGCCGGCGGTTATCGGAGCGCAGTTCACGCTCACCAACGCCACTGCCGGCGGCGCCCGGTTTTATCGGCTGAGGAAAATGTGAGCGGCAATGGGGTCAGGTCCGTATTGCATCTGTGGCGGAGGCGTACTACGATAGGCGCATGAAGACGTTGACCGTGCGAGTCCCCGCAGCCTTGGTGGCCGACCTTGATGCCGAATCGCGGCGGCGGAGACTCTCGCGATCGGAGGTCGTCCGTGACCGGCTGCGGCATCCGGCGCCATCCGATCCGGCCGGGTCGGTAGATCCGCTCGCGGGCCTGCGCGACCTGATCGGCTCCGCACGGGGCTTGCCGCGCGATCTGAGCGCCCGCAAGAAGCATTACCTAAAGCGATTGGGCTATGGCCAGAACCGTGCTGGCAGATAGCGGCTTCCTCGTGGCGCTGCTCAGTCGGGATGACCAGCATCACCCGTGGGCCGTGGCCCAGGCGACGCGGGTTCCCCGACCGTGGCTGTCCTGCGAAGCGGTCGTGTCGGAAAGCTTCCATCTTCTCGGGCGATCGGGCCGGCAGGGTCTCTCGGAGTTGTTGCAGCGCGGCGCGGTGGCGCTGCGCTTCGACTTGGCGGATGAGCTGGACGCGGTTCTCGGCCTCATGGAGAAGTACGCTGAGGTGCCAATGAGCCTGGCCGATGGCTGCTTGGTGCGGATGACCGAAACCCTGGCGGACCCGGTCCTGCTGACGACGGATGGCGACTTCCGCATCTACCGTCGCCACAGCCGGCAGGTGATTCCTTTGGCGATGCCCTGAGCCGGACCTGTGAAGTCGAGGCATCGCGGGTTGGGCCGGACACACCGTCGGCGGGTCCAAGCTCCAACAGTTGATCCGGCCCCGGTGGAGGCTTGGCGTGGCGAGATCGAAGTCCTCCGCAGACAACGCGACCACCACGGTTTTCCCCGCGAGCCAGCCTTGGAGAATCGTTCCCGAAAGAACCGAGAGGCTGTCGGCCACCAAGTTGCCCTCGACCTCAGCCACCAGGAACGGTGTTTGCACCTCGTAGGGATGGCCGGTTTCCCCGGTAAACACGAGGCGTGTCCCCGCGTCCGTGAGCTCCGGGGGCAGGAGGTGGATGATCGGGTGGGACCGCACCATCGTGCTGTTGTCGCCCAGGAGATAGAAGGGTCCGTTGCCGCAGGCTACCGCATGGATCTCGACCGTCGTGGATAGCGGGCGCGCAACCCAGTCCCGACCGCTACCCGAGCTGAACAACCCGCCGGGAGACCACTCGCCAGTCCAACCACCGCTTGCGACAAAGGCCCCCCGCCGAATGCCAACTGATGTAGCAATACGTTGAGCGCAGGCCAGTGCTGCCCATCCGCTGAAACGCCGAGTCCGGGCCATCCAACTCCCACCAGAAGGTCATGGCCAAACGTCATGTCGCGGGCGGCCCCAGTGCGAGTCCGCTCCCCGCACCACGAGTCGTCCTGCCAGGCGATTCGCAGGTTGTCACCGACGAGCAAGCCCTCATCGCCTTCGTCCAAGTCATCCGGATGGATCGGGATGCGCAGGGTGGCCGTCTCGGCGCCCGGGGCGAACTGCACCCGGCCGGCGCGCTTCTCGTAATCCAAACCGGCCTTTGCGGTGCCGTCTGCAGTGGCGTAATCGACCGTGAAAGCGCCCAGGTTCACGTCGTTGCCGCGCTCGACGGTCAACCTGAGTTCTCGTTGGCCTTCCGATGCGGCTTGGGGGCGCATGCCAACTCATGGATCGTTGTCCCCGATGGTCACGAGGAGACAACCGCATTCACGGCGCGATAGCGCGATAGAACCGGCGCGGGTGCGCGCCGGCTTCACGATCGGATAGCTCGGCCGGCTGGTCGCCCAGCGTCACGGTCTGCCAGTCCTGCCAAGTGTCGAGGTCCGCGCTGCGTTGGACCCGCACCGGCCAGTCCGGCGGGCCGCTGACCGAGAGGCGCAGGGTCTGCGGTTGCCAAACGGGAGAGCGGATGCGCAAAGGCACGAAGGGGTTCAGGATCGTCAAACCGCGCTCGCCAGCCACCAGCAGGCGATCGTTCAAGACGGTAAGGCTGTTGCCGCCCGCGACCGAATTGCCGCCCACGCGCCGCGGAGAGGCCGGATCGCTGACGTCGAAAATGTCCAAGGCCCACTTGCCGATGACATAGGCATAATGGCCGGATACCCGTACGTCGTAGGCTGGTGCGCTGGTCGGGTGATGGCCCACTCGCCGTGGTTCGGCCGGGTCGGTGAGGTCAATCACCTCAAGTCCTATGGAGTTGCCCCACCCGCTCGTTGCTAGGTAAGCGTAGTTGCCAGCCAGCGCCACTGACACTGACAGAGCCAAGCCAGCCCGGACGTAGCCTCCAATTCTCCTGAGGTTCGCCGGATCGGAAATGTCGATCACATGGAGGCCGCCAGACTCCGTTGCCAAATAGGCGTGCGAGCTCGAAAGCGCCACATCACGCGCTCGCTCGCCGGTCTGCTAGGCGCCCACGCGCCGTAGACTGGCAGGGTCCGAAACCTCAAGGACCCGCAAACCGTCGTAATCCGCCACGAAGGCATGGTGGCCCGACACCGCCACACCGCGCGCGTCCCCGGATTCAGAACCACCCAGACGCTTGGGCGCCGCTGGATCGGAGACATCGATCACTTGAAGGCCCGCAGCGCCTGCGGCGACATAGGCCCGTCTTCCCACGGCGTCCACGCCGTAGGTCGACGTGCCGATGTCATGACCGCCCACGCGCCGCGGATTGGCCGGGTCGGAAACGTCGAGCAGTTCGAGACCGCCGTCGAGACTGCCAGACCACCAGCTCGTGGTCACGCAGGCGAGGGTGTCCAAGATCGCCACACCGGTCGCCGAACCGTGAGTTGCGAGCGAGCCGGCTCGCTGCGGATTTGCCCAGCGACTGAAATCGAAGACCTTCATCGCGGTCGTAAAGATGGGACCCGGGGCTCCGAAGAAGCGCGATTCGATGACGAGCACCCGCTCCCGATCCAGCGCCGCACCTTTCAGGAGGTCATTGCCTTTGGCCATGTTGGCACTGCCCAGCAACCGGGGAGCGGAGGGATCGATGACGTCCAGTGCGACGAAGTTGTCACCGAGGACGAAGGCCCGGGTCCCGGCGGCGAGGACTCGCCGGCCTCCGATCGGCCACGTGCCGCGCAACTGCGGTTCAGCGGGATTGCTCAGGTCAATCACCTGGGTTTCCCACTCTCCTGTCGCGTAGAGGCGAGTGTCCGCCAGCGCCACGGAGGTGAAACCACCCAGACGGGACACCAGTCGTGGACTCGAGGGCGTGCTGACATCGAGGATCTCGGTGGGGCCGCTTTCCGACGCCACGACAACATATTCGCCCCTCACCGCCAGAGCCGTCGGCGTCCAGTCACCGGCTCGGTACAGGCCAAGCCGACTCGGCGCCGCTGGGTTGCGGACGTCCACGATTTCAAGCCATGCGCCTTGGCCCGGACGTTCGTCGTGCCCGGCAAGGTAGGCGCGCTGTCCAGAGAGCGCCAAGGATGGTGGAACGGACCAACCGCTTGCCAGGCGATCCGTCTGATATGAACCCAGCCGGGTGACCGCCGGCAACCGACTGACGTCGAACAGATCGAGCGTTATCCTGCCCTGGTCGTCCCCTCCGGACAGGTGCTGGCCCAGCACGCAGGCGAGATCGCCTTCCACCTCCATCGCGACGGCGTCGCCCGAGGTCACCGCTTCGCCCACCCGACGAGTGCTGTTCGGATCCGCCACATCGATGATCTGCAGGCCGGAAACGCCTTCGGCCACCAGCGCATAGCGCCCGACCACGGCGAGGTCGTAGGCTTGCCCTCCCGTCGCCAGCCTTCCCAGGCGGCGCAGGTTGGCGGGGTCGCTTCCGTCGTAGAGGTGCAGCGCGGGGCCTCTTCCCAGATACACTGTGTCCCCGGAGACCGTGACTCCACCCGAGTAGTTACAGTTCTCGAACTCCAGCCGACGGGTTACGACCGGACGACTTGGATCGGTGATGTCAACGCTGTAGATCGCGCAGTGGTTGGCCACGTAGAGTTGATTGCCCGAGAGGGCCAAGTGACCAGCGCCACCATCGGTGTCCAGCTCCGCGATGCGCGCCGGCTGGGCTGGATCGGTAAGATCCAGGATCGTGATTGCATGATACGTGGTGGCAGGATCCAAACGAGAGTCGGTCAGGAAGACCTGTCGACCCCGCACAAGGACTTTGCTGTACCAGTTCCCGTGACCGTGAACGCCGCCGAGTCGCCGCGGTTGGGACGGGTCGGCAAGATCCAACACGTGCAATTCCAACTCGGGCGGAAAGGGGGGATCTCGGTACTCGATGATGCAGGCAAACCCTCCGTCAGCAGCGACATCAGCCACGCCGCCGGTCACGTCGTAGCGGCCCACCGGTTTGGGATGGGTCACGTCGCTGAGGTCAAGGATCTCAACGTGACGAGCGTAGTTCAGGAAACCGAGCGATCCGGCGACTTTGAGCCTGCAGTAATCCTGCAGCCCGACGCGTGCAACCTGGGTGGGGCGATCCGGATTCCCGAGATCGAAAGCCGCGAGTTCCCACTGGTCTGTTGGCGCATCAGGCCCCTGAAAACTGCCGATGGCGAGAAGGTAGCCCCTGGAAAGCGCCAGCCCGGAAACGCGCCCCGGAATTGCCGAGCGCCAGCGGGGCTGCGCCGGGTCTCGGACGTCAATGACGGCCAGCCAGCCCGAACTCAGCGCGCCAACGGCGAGTCCATTCTCCACCGCCAGCATGAACATATCGCCGCGCGGCGGATAGGGGTTGGACTGGCCGACGAGGATGGGATCGAGGTCAAGCGGCGGCATTTGGGCGAGGGTGGCGGCCAGCGGCAGCCAGACCAGAGAGGAATGCAGGAACGCTTTCATACAATTCACTTCTGGTAAGACCCCAATTGGGGCCAACCTTACAAGGGACTGTCAGGGAAGTAGTGCGGCACGGTTGTGCATCTCGTGGGGACCTTGAGGCTCCCGGAGGCCAGCCATCGGCCGTCGGGCGAAAACCCCAGACAGAACACCGCCCGGGTGTGCGCCGGCCAGGAGTGCAGCAACCGTCCGGTGGCCGGATCCCAAAGCCGGACCGTGCCGTCGGGGAGGCCGGCCGCCAGGTACCGCCCAAGCGGATCGAAAACCACCTCACCCACCCTGTCCGGATTCCCCTCCAGAAGGTGGGCTCTCTGGCGCCCCGGGAGGTCCCAAAGCAGGAGTCCCCCCGAGGCCCCACGGTGACCGAACACCGGTCCGCCGCCCGCCGCGAGGAGGCCCTCGTCAGGCGAGATGTCCAACGCGGACACCGGAAACCCGTTCGTGAAGATGGCCACGGGCTGCTCCCTTCCGATCTGCCACAGCCGCACGGTGCCCTCGTGGCCGCACGTCGCCACCAGGCGTCCGTCGGGGGTGAACCGCACACGGTGGATCGGTTCCGGGTGTCCGGGGAAAGTGGCAAGCTCCCGGCGCGACTCGACGTCCCACACCTTGACGATCGGATCCACGTAGCCGACGGAGGCCAATTGCGTGCCGTCGGGAGAGAAGGCGAGGGCGTCCACCCACGTGGGATGACGTCCGAAAAGCCCGGCCGAGAGCGCGGACTTCAGATCCCAGACGGTCGCTGCGCCGCCGGCATCGGTGGCGATGAGCGTTTGGCCGTCGGGCGCGAAGGCCACCGAAGTCAACTCCCTCTCGTGCCCCCGCAGCACCGCCAGGAGGCGATGTTCTTGCGGATCCAGGTCCCACAGCCGCACGGTCTGATCCCAGGACCCCGAGGCCAGCCAACGGCCATCCGGGGAGAAGGCCAAGGTCAAGATGCGCCCGTGCTGGCCGGTGAACTCGAACAACCGGCGGCGCTCTGCGAAATCCCAGAGGATGATGCGGCCATCACCGCCTGCCGAGGCCAGGCGCGTGCCGTCGGGCGATACGACGGCCTGGTACAGGTGGGCCGTGTGGCTCCGGAGGACTGTGCGCTTCCCGGATTCCGAGCCAACGTCCCAGACGTGAATGGCCGGGTCACGACCGCAAGTGATCAGATGCTGGGAGTCGGGAGAGAAAGCTACCCCCGTGGCGTCGGTCGGATAGCAGGCCATGCGGCGGGGCAGTCCCGCGGCCGGGGGCAGGGGCCACACTGCGTCAGCACGCCGGTGAGGCCCACCGCACCCACCAGCGCCGCCAGAGCGACGGCCACGGCCAGCCGCGGATTGCGCCGAGTCCATTTGACCAACCGTTCCCGCGCCGTCGCCGGTCGCGCCATGATCGGTTCGTGCCGCAGACACTTCTCGAGGTCCGCCGCCAAACCCGCTGCCGAGCTGTACCGGCGCCCCGGATCCTTCTCGAGACACTTCAAGCAGATCGTCTCCAGCTCGGGGTCGATTCCTGATTTCTGATTTCTGGTTCCTGATTTGGACCGGCCGGGGCGGCGTGCTTGGCGCACTGCCAGGCTGGGACGCACGGGCTCCTCCTCGGCCACCCGCCGCAACACCTCGACCAGCGAGTCGCCCGTAAAGGGCGGTTGACCCGTGAGCAGTTCGTAGAAGATCGCCCCCAGGCTGTAGATGTCCGACGCCGTGGTCAGTTCGCGCGTCTGCCCCCTGGCTTGTTCCGGCGACATGTAATGCGGCGTGCCAATGACCGCCATCGTCTGCGTCAGGTCCGCTCCCTCGGTCAACACCTTCGCCAGCCCGAAGTCCGTCACGTGCGGTTCCTCCACGCCATCCAGCAGGATGTTCCCCGGCTTGAGGTCCCGATGCAAGATGCCGCGTTGATGGGCAAAGTGAACCGCGCGAGCGATGGCCGCGACCCACCGCGCCGCCCCTTGATTGGGGATTGGCGATCGGGCATCCGAGATCCGCGACGCGAGCGACCCGCCCTCGATCAGCTTCATGCTGAAGTACTGCTGACCGGCATGCTCGCCAATCTCGTAGATGGGCACGATGTGCGGATGCTCGAGACTGGCGGCGGTCTCGGCCTCGGCCCGGAACCGGCGCACCTGCGCCGGCGACGCCAGCCGGCCGGCGCCGATCAACTTGATGGCTACGGTCCGGTTCAAGCTCACCTGCCGGGCGCGAAACACCACCCCCATCCCGCCGCGGGCCACTTCCTCGAGCAACTCGTAATCCCCGAACGTGTGGAGCTTCACGCCCAACGGCACGACCGGACGGGCGAGCAAAGCCTCCAACTCGGTCGTCGCTTGGGTCGGCGCGGGCCCACCGGCGGCCAGGCCCAGGCCGAGCAGACAACGTCCGCACGGCCCGCCGCTGGATCCCGCGGCGAGCGAAGCTCCGCATTCTGGACAACACGCCCGACATGGCTAAGGTCTGCCTAATTTCAGAACCGTTGCCCGATCCATCTTACAGCATCTTCGCGTCCCCGCCGCAAGAGGCATAACGGAGAGCGGCCCTCTCGCCCGCTGCCTCGCGGCCAAGATGGCCGCGCTCCTTCCCCAACGGAGAGCGGGCGTCTCGCCCGCTGCCCCCGCGCCCAAAATGGCCGCGCTCCTTCCCCAACGGAGAGCGGGCGTCTCGCCCGCTGCCCCCGCGGCCAAGATGGCCGCGCTCCTTTCACAACGGAGAGCGGGCGTCTCGCCCACTGCCCCGCGGCCAAGATGGCCGCGCTCCCTCCCCAACGGAGAGCGGGCGTCTCGCCCGCTGCCCCCGCGGCCAAGATGGCCGCGCTCCTTCCCCAACGGAGAGCGGGCGTCTCGCCCGCTGCCCCCGCGCCCAAAATGGCCGCGCTCCTTCCCCAACGGAGAGCGGGCGTCTCGCCCGCTGCCCCCGCGGCC
>VHCO01000290.1 GCA_016871715.1 Verrucomicrobiota bacterium | reverse complement strand
AGTTGTGCGACACGGTCCGGTCCAGGCTCTTGCCCGCAGCGCGCGAGGCGGAGGTGTCGTTGGTGGTCGAGGGGCAGGCGGAGGTCTCGTACACCAATCGCGAGGCCAGCCTGGTGTTGCTCATCCTCGAGAACCTCCTCGACAACGCCATCCAGGCAACGCCCCGAGGAGGCGAGGTGCGCCTGCGAGTGGACGCCAACCGGCAACACCTCACGTTCGAAGTAACGGACCATGGACCCGGCCTGACCGAACCGATACGCGCCTCGCTCTTCCTGCCGTGCCGCTCGACCAAGGCGGGCGGGAGCGGGATGGGCTTGGCCATCAGCCGGCAGTTGGCCCTGGCGCTCGGCGGCACACTCGAGTTGCGCCGCAGCTCGATCGAGGGCTGTAGCTTCGGATTGACTGTGCCTCGCGCCCCGACATCAGATGCAGATCGCCCCGAGCAAGCATAGGATCCCGCGGCAGACGATTGTCCTCACGGTCAGCTTCCGAATGGCGCTACGGTGCTGCGCCTTCGCATCCGCACAGGCTGCGCCTGGGATACCGCTCGGTGAGGCCGGCCAGGCGCCAGCGCCCGGCCCCTCGAGTCGAACTCAAACACGCGCACGAAGGCCGGATTGCACGTGAGAAGGCGGCCATTCGGGAGCGCCACGAAATGGGCCGTGGGCGCGTGGTTGAAGGACTCCCGATAGCGCACCTCGCTTGCGCGGAGCAACCCATCCCGCAGTCGGTAAAGCACAGTCCTGGGGCAACAGCGTATCCTAGGCTCTAGAGGACAAGAAAGGGGCACAAATTGGCAAAATAGGTGTAGCGGATATTGGGTCGGAGATCAAGAGCATGCGGCGTGAACTCTTAACTCTGCCGTGGAGGGGGGCATGTGTTAGGTTGAACCGCACGTGCGGTGGCTTGCTAAGTGCGACGTCCGACTTGGGCATGCCAGCCCACGCAAGCCCCCTCCGCACAAGAGGAGCACATGTTATGCGCGCAAATCGAGTGAGGAGACTTCCGCGTGTCACCCTGCTTTGGTGGTGCGCCGCCGCATGGGCGGCGACCGCAGCTCAGACATTCCCAGAACGGGTTATCGACCGCGGACCACATCATCGCGTGGTCGAGACGACCAGCATGATCACAGACACTTCAGGCAAAACCCGCGTATTGAAGGGTCGCTATACCGAATTACGAAACGGCATGCACTTTCTGGAGGCTGGCCAGTGGGTCGAATCGGCGGAGACTATCGAGGCTTACCCAGGAGGCGCGGCGGCCTTGCGCGGGCCGCACAAGGTCATTTTCGCCGCGAATCTGAACCAGGCGGATTCGGCCCCCGTGGACGCGCTCATGCCGGACCAGGGGCGGCTGTCCATCCGACCGATCGGCCTGCGGTGGCGCGACACCCGCAGCGGCCGGGAGTCTTGGATTGCCAGCGTGCGGGACTGCGAAGGCTTCATCCTGCCGCCGAACCAGGTCCTGTACCCGAACGCGTTTGACGGGCTGGACGCAACTGTTCGGATGACGTACACATCCGGCGCCTTGGAGTCGGACGTGATTCTGCACGAGCGCCCTGAACTGCCCCCTGGCTTCGATGTGGCGACAACCGGCTTAGAGGTAGTGACGGTTTTCACGAGCAGCGTGGCGCCCAAAGTCACCTGGCACGGTTCAAGCAAGCAAATCGAGAGGGCCGAGGTTGTCGGCGCCCGCGCGGCGGGCTCGGGTGATGGTGATAGCCTGGTTGACTTTGGAGCGATGCAGTTGACGTTGGGCAAGGCCTTTGCCCTGCACGAAGGCAGGGTGGCGGACGCGAGCTCCGCTTCGTCTGCTCTGGTCATGAAAGGTTGGCAGCAACAGGACGGTGTCGGCCTGCTCACCGAGCGGGTTCCTTACGAAACGGTCCGCAAGATCCTGGCGCGACTGCCGGCGCGGCAGGCCGGGCGGACTTCACCCGAAGCCTCCCGGGGCGCACGCGCCGCCCGCGCGCCGAATGGGGCGATGAGTGTGGCGGCGGTCCGAGGCCCGGCCGACGGGCTGGTTATCGATGCGCTCTTGGTCTATTCGGCGCCAGGTTGGATCTTCCGGACCAGCCAGACCTACTTGGTGTCGGCACCCGTCACGATCTCTGGCCCCACCGTGTTCCAGGCGGGCGCGGTGGTGAAGGTCACACTGAATGGTTCGCTGATGATCTCCGGCCCCTCAGCCTCCGTCACCTGTCCTGGCTCGACCGTGCGGCGGGCGATCATAACTCATGTCCAAGACACGGGCTATGGCGAGTACATCGAGCCCGGGCCTATCGCCCAGAGATACCCGGTAGGGCTGACGCTGTATGCGCTGCCCTCCGCTGCGAGCCTCTCGCGACTTCAGTTTTGTCATGCCCAAAAGGGGGTCCAAGTCTATCTGGCTCCCTACGCCGCGTCCTTTCAGAAGTGCATTTGGGAGGCCTGTGACATGGCAATCAACTCCTGGTGGACCGATGTTTCCGTGAACGATGCCCTCAAGCACGCGGTGACCACCATGTTCATGGCCAGCGGCGGCCAGCCTGCCTTCTACCAACAAGGGGTGATCGAAGCCGCGGACGGGGTCAGGCCGGGTCCTCCGCCGGAGATTAGCGTCCAGCCCACAGACCGCGCGGCGCAACTGGGCGGCAACACTACCTTCCTCGTCCAGGCTTCCGGCTTCGGGCTGACCTACCAGTGGTACTTTGGCCACGCGAGCATACCCAACGCCACCGCCCGCTGGTATACCCGCCGCAACCTCAAACACAGCGACGCCGGCCAATACTACGTGGTCGTGGCCAACGACTTCGGCTCGGTGAAAAGCGCGCCGGCTGTTCTCTGGGTGGACGGCCCGCTGACGATCGTGCAGCAGCCGCAGAGCCAGACTGTGCCGGCCGGGGCCAGCGTCTCGTTCTTCGTCGAAGCGATTGGGAATTACGCCCCCTTCGAGTATTACTGGTTCAAGGACGGCGTGCAAATCCCGGGGGAACACAGGCACCGATACACCATCCACAATGTGCAGCCTTACCACCAAGGCACCTATTGGGCCGTAGTGCAGCGGGACGGCTCGGTCTCGAGCGCCACCGCCACCCTGACGGTGTCCGGCTCCCCGCCCAACAACTTCGTATACGACTCGGACGCGGGTTTCGGCAAAGGTTTCTTGATTAACCTCAACTACACCGACGCCGCTGGACAACTCAGAATCAACGCCAACCCCGCACCGTTCCCGTACTTGAATGTTCCGTGCAGCGGGCGGGACACTCTCGTCCGGTTAATCAGCGGTTCTGGCGAGATTGTCGGCGAATACCCAACAGCCCCGCTTCGCGCAGATAATCCAGACTTGGGACCTTATTCAAGTCCCTCTCGCACGGCGGTAGACCGGTTCGGCAATGTCTGGGTCGCCAATCGCGAGGACAACAGGACCTGTGATGGGGTGGAACGTGGGTCGCTGGTCAGGATCGGGGTGGTGGTCGGGGGCGTACGTGGCGATCGCGTGGGTACACCTCCGAACCACTACTTCGATCCCAACCCAGAAGGCCAATACCTCGCCCCCCTTTCATCTATAATACCTGTAGGGACCGAGACTCGGACGGCCTGATCAAGACGTCGCATGGCCTTGGAAACGTCCTGTCGTGGGAGAATGCGGGCAGTGCAGACTCCTGCGGCGGAGTGACCACCTCCGAGGACGAGGCAATCCTGAATTACGTGCGAGTCGATCCCACTGGTGCGCGTACTTTGGCGGTGGACAAGAACAACAACCTCTGGGTCGGTGGGTATGGCAATTTTGTTCACCAGGCTGTGGACGGAGTAAACGGCTTGTTGATGAGCACCTCGCGATTCCCGCTTTCCGGGAATGGTAACCACCCTGGCTACTGTGGACTTGTAGATGGCTACGGATACCTGTGGTCAGTGTCCTCCCAGGTGCCCTGGCCGTATGACAGCAGCCTCCTGTTTCAAACGAGCACGGGAGCCTACACTCCTATCACTACGGCCGATCATGACTACGGCATCGCGATCGATCCACGCGACCAAAAAGTCTGGACGACGGGGCGTTACGACAGCGAAATCGCGCGCTTCAGCCGAATTGGGCTATACGAAGATGCAGATCCGCACGGGTTCAGCCAGGCGCAGGGTTTAGTCGTGGACAACAGCTATAATGCCTGGGTCGCCCACGTACTCAACACCGGCTTCACAGTGGGGCACGTTCGCATCGCCGCCCCTGACTGGGGATGGGCCGGCAACGTATATCTCTCGATGTTGTACTGGTATGAACCCGGGCCTGGTCAAGCGATCGCCGGCCCGCCTGGCCCAACCGGCCTAGCGGTAGATGCGCGAGGCAAGGTCTGGGTAGCCAACTACAACGCCAACAACGTGATGCGCATCAACGCTCAGGCGGGGCCGACCAGCCCCTTGGGAACGCGCATCGGGGAAGTGGATATGACGGTTGATCTGGGTGACGGTTGGGGGCATCCCTCGCCGTATGACTACCCGGCTAGTCCTTACGCGATGAGTGACATGACAGGGTTTGTTACGCTGGGAAGCACCTTCAACAGCGGGATGTGGGTGGTCGTGCAGGACTGCGGCTTTTCCGGAAGACGCTGGAGTCGGGTCGACTGGGAGTCGATCGAGCCGAGTGGCACCGGTGTGACGGTCGAGGTGCGCGCGGCGGATGACGTGTGCCAACTGCCTGGAACGAGCGGCGCGCGGCCCTTTTCTACCGTGGGGAACGGCGTGGACTTCTCGCACCTCAACGTGACGGGTCGATACCTCGAGGTGAGGGTGGTGCTCTGGCGCGATCCGCTTGTGACAGCCACGCCGGCCCTGGAAAACATCAAGATTCGGTTTCCTGAGTGAGGGGCGCTCACGGTGAATGAACCGGTTACGTAAATGGCTGTGGGCCAGCCAGCGGACTGAGGCTCCCCTGGCCCGTGGACAAGCCACGCTTGGGCCTGGACCAGGCAGAGCATCCTGTCCACTGAGCGGGTCGGCGCTCGGCTGCGGACCAATTCGCCCTGGGGGAGGCCGCCAGCGCCCTGGTGGCCCTGGTTCACGAGATGTCGGCCGGGATCGCACTGCCGTGTTCCCGCGTATAGTGTTGAGCGGAGCCTTCTTCTGGAGGCTCGCTTTAGCGCTCTGCGTCTTCGGGGTGGAGGCGCGGATTCTCGCCGAGGACAACACCTCGCTCGTGGTGGAAGGGGTCGTAACGAATACCGGGCTACGGTATGTAGGCCGCACTGGGACCAACAATTCGCTCCTGATCATCAACGGTGGGCGATTGTTTTCTCCAGCCGCATTTCAAATAGGCGCGGAGAGTACTGCGAACCGCAACTACGCCGTCGTGGCGGGAAGCCGGTCGGTTTGGAACGTAGGCAGCCTGTCTGTGGGTGAGTGGGGCTCGCACAACCTTTTGGTCATCAGCAACGGTGCTTGGGTGTTCTCCGTCGGGAACGTGATGCTTAAAGGAGGGTCAAGCAACGCCGTCGATGTCGTTGGCCCTGATGCGGGATGGAGCATCGATGGTTCGTTGGAGTTCTCCTATTGGGCTCGAGGGGGGAACCGTCTTAGGGTGACCGGTGGGGGTCGAGTTACGTGTCGGTCCACCTACGTGGACACGCCGAACAGCTCGATCAAGGTCAACGGCCCCGGTTCGGAATGCGACTTCGGCGAGCGCCTGCTGCTCCGAACCGTGGGGGTGCGGTTCGAGGGCAGGTGCAGGCCGGCACGTTGTTCAACGAGGGCCGCATCTTGGTCACCGGTTTGGGCTCGGCGCTGGTGGTTCGCACTAACCTAACGCTCCTGAATCAAGGGCGGCAGATCGACCAATTCACGATTCGGGACGGAGGCTTGGTGGCGGTCACCAACCAAGCTGGCAACGGGACGATGACCGTGCGGCCGGAGTACCTGACCGTGGACGGTGGGCGGCTCGCGGCCGATGAGCTCGAGGTCTGGGCAGCGCCGCGCGGGTGGCGAGTGATGGCGTTCAAGAGCGGCCGACTCGAGGTGCGAAACCTCACCTCGCGTGGCAGCACCAACCACGAGCCGATTAGCGTGGGCGACGGTCTCGGGATCGAAACGGCCGTCCTCGAGCTCCGGGGCGGTCGGCTGGTGGCGACCAACGGCCTGCACCTGTTGCCGGATGCCGAGTTGGCCGGCAGCGGCAACCTCGTTGGCGCCGTGACCAACCGGGGAACGATTGCGCCTCAGCATGGCGGCGGCGGTTTTCAGGTGGCGGGCCCGCTGCGGACCGAGGGCGCCGTTCGGCTGACGCTTGGCGCGGCGGCTGGAGCCGGCGCGGCTCCCATAGTGTTGACGAGTCCAGCCCAACTGGGCGGCCGGTTGCTCATCGAGTTGGCTGCGGGATTCGAGCCGGGCTGGACCAACCGCCTCCGGGCCCTGAGTTGGCCGAGCTGGGCCGGCCAGTTCACCAATGCGCCTCCGGGGTCGCGCCTGGCGGTGGGCCAAGGCAGTTTTCGGGTGCATTACCTGGTCGAGGGCCTCGAGTTGGGGGATTACCGGCAAGACCTGGATGGCGACGGGATCGATGACCTGTGGGCGCGAACCTACTTCGGTCATTCGCCCCTGACGAGCGAGGAGAGGGAGGGGGACAACGACCAAGATGGCTTGAGCGCGCGGGCGGAGGCGGTGGCTGGGACGGACCCGAGCGACCCGGCCAGCGGATTGCGGTTGAGACTCGAGCGTCGGATGCCGGTCGGGTTGGCGTTGCGGTTCGGCGAGGTCCCTGGCAAGTGGTATCGGCTGTGGGTGTCCAGCGACCTGCAGGGCTGGCAGGAGCTTGCTGCGCCGCGGTTCACGCGTCCGGCGCCGGGTGTCGCCGAGTGGGTGGCTGAGGTCGATGGTCTGCCGCCAGACGGCCTGTCCGGCGGGGTTCCCAGACGCTACTATCGCGTCAGTGTCGAGTGACGCATCGGCTGTGGGCCTAGGCGCTCGCGAATCCGGACTGGCCTGACGGGCGGGGGGATCGGTAGGCTACGCCGGGTGTGGTCATGTTGACTGAGAAGGTTGCTGGGCGAGGTGGTCCGAGGGTGCGGGGCATGGCCCTGAGGGCTGGGCCGCTGCTGGTCTGGGGCTGGGCGTTGATGGCTGCAGGCGCGAACGATTCTCCCCGTTGGCGCTGGTCCAATCCGACGCCGCATGGCGCGCACGTCTACGACATGGCGACTCGGGAGGACCTGATCGTTCAGGTGGGCGAGCGCGGGCAAATCTTCACGAGCCAGGATCTGGTTCACTGGATCCCGCGCGAGAGCGGCACAACCCGCGCCTTGCGCGCGGCCACTTCCTTCGGCTCGCGCCTCGTGATCACCGGCGAGAACGGGACCGTCCTCTTCGCGGACGACCCGGCCCATGTCGAGGCTGGCTCGCTCGATGGGCCGACTGCGGACTGGCTCGAGGCAGTCGCCGCTGGCCCGGGCGGGTTGGTCGCGGTCGGCGATAACGCCGCCGTTTACACGAGCAACGACGGAGTCGCTTGGGCTCGGCAGGCGCCCGGCTTCACGAATTGGCTGCGCGGAGTGACCTTTGGCGCGGGGCAATGGGTGGCGGTGGGGCAGGGCGGCTTGGTAGCCACCAGCATCGACCGCCGCCGCTGGTCCGTCGTCCGGGTCAGTGGTCTGACCCAAGACCTCAACGAGGTGGCATGGATCGACGGTTTCTTCTGGGCCGTTGGGAACGGCGGGGTGGTCTTGGTCACGGCCAACCCGGAGGGGACCTGGCGCTCGCTGGCCACCGGCGCGTCCGGAAACCTGTACGGCGTCACGGGTCACCTCGCCGAAACGCTGGTGGTCGGCGCCGGCGAAGTCCGGGTCGGACAGCGAACCCTGCTCAATTACGCGTGGACCGATGCCTTGGACGCGACGCTTCCGGCCAACGCCCTGCCTCCCCCGAACTGGACCTACTACTGCGCGACGCGTTACGAGGACGAATACCTCATCGCCGGGCGCAGCGGGATGACGGTCGAGGGGCTGAAGCCCGACTTGTTGAGCAACCAACTCTACTGGCTCGAGGTAGCCGAACCGATTCGCAACTGGCTCTGGGACGTGGCTGCCGTGGGGGACCTGTACGTCGGGGTTGGCGATTACGCGACGGTCTTGACCAGCCAGAACGGTGTGAACTGGGAACTCGAGCTGGTGCCGACTTCTGTGACCCAGGCTGTGTTCCTGGGCGTGGGCGGGGACACGAACCTGTTGGTGGCCGTGGGCACCGGGGGCGCGCTCATGATCAGCACCAATCGCCTAACCCAGGTCAGCGTCACCAACGTCGTCAACGGCCAACCCATCGTCACCCAACAGACCGTCAGCGAGTTGGGGATTGTCTGGCACGCGATCGAGCCGCGCCTCACCACGAACGATCTGCAGGGTGTTACGGCGTGGAAGGGCGCGTACTATGTGACCGGTGGCGGCGGCACGGTGCTCTCGAGCACGAACGGGCTGAACTGGACGCGCCGGCCGGTGCCCACGACCGCCTTCCTCTCGAGTGTCGCCGGCCGCGACGCCGCTCTGGCGGTGGTGGGGGATTTGGGCACGGTCTTGACCAGCCCCAACGGCGCTACTTGGACGGCGGAAACCTCGGGAACCAGCCAATGGCTGTATCGCGTGCGCGCCTTTGAAAGCGGGTTCATCGCCTTGGGAGAAGACGGTGCTCTGCTCACGAGCGCGAACGGCGTCCGTTGGACCGCGAGAACGACCGGCACGACCCGCTGGCTCAACGACGTCGTCCAGATCGACGACGACTTTGTGGTGGTGGGCAACCAGGGAACCGTCCTGCTGAGCACGAACACGACCGATTGGCGATCCCTCGGCACGCTGACCGGCAAATCCCTCTACGGTGTCGCCGCCCGGCAAGGTCAACTGGTGACGGTCGGCGTCGAAGGCGCCATCCTGCGCGCCCCCTGGGTGCCTCGCAGCGATCCTGTGGTGATCCGCTTCGCGCGGCATCTGGGTCCGCCAGGCGTGGCTACCAACCAGTTCGGATTCTTTGGCTATGCGGACCAGCGGTTCACGCTCGACTCGAGCCCTGGCTTGCCCGTTTGGGCCCCGGGGCCGCGGTTCGAGTTCTACGATGCCTCGGGAGTCATCGCCTACAGCGAGACCGAGACCAACGGTCCGCCGCAGCGATTCTTTCGGGCGCGCCTCGATCGGTAGGCTCGCACCGCGGTCGGGTAACCGGCCTCCAGGCTGGCGTCGATGCCCCATACGGATGAGCGCTCGGGTCGCCAACGGAGAGCGGGCGTCTCGCCCGCTACCCTGCGGCCACCTCAGTCCGCCACGGATGGCGGCGCGCAGGGGACTGCGCGCCCTGCCGGTGTATGGCCCCTATGA
>VHCO01000289.1 GCA_016871715.1 Verrucomicrobiota bacterium | reverse complement strand
TCGACGAGACGCCCGTCAGCGTGCTCGACCCGGAAGTCCGAGGCAAGGCGGCCACTGGCTACCTTTGGTTTTACAATTTGGTCGAAAACGACGTCAGGCCCCCAGCCGGTGGAAGCCTGCGCCGCCAGCCGTCAACTCGTAGACCCTTGGGCGGCTCGCCCCTCCTGTCATCGAGAGGCAGTGCAGCGCCCGACGCCAACCCGGCGGCCCCTCGCGCTGAGGACTTGACAGAACGCGGACCCAGCGACCAGATTTCAGCAGTATGATTCTTTCAGCTATCCTTAGCCCGGCGCCGGAAGGGGGTTACGTCGCCCTGAACCCTGAAACCGGATGCACGACCCAGGGCGAATCCGTGCCCGAGGCTTTGGCCAATCTGAAGGAGGCCACGGAATTGTATATCGAAGAGTTTCCGATCCAGCCAACCGGGAATTGCCTCCTCACCTCGTTCGAGGCGGAAGTCCATGCCTAAACTGCCACGCACTTCCGGCACCGAGGTCGTTCGCGTGCTCACTCGCATGGGGTTTCAACAGGTTCGTCAAAGAGGTAGCCACGTCATCCTGCGCCGCGGCACGGGCGGTTGCGTTGTCCCGCTTCACCGCGAACTCAAGATCGGCACCCTGGCCGGCGTGTTGCGGCAAGCCGGCGTCACCAGCGAGGAATTCTCCACCGCATTTTACGGCTGAGCCCGCATACTTCACAGCCAAATCGCCGGGTCAGGGGACCCCGCCTACAGGACTGATGTTTTCGCGCTGTAGGCCGGGTGCCCTCACCCGGCGCGGTGTCGGCGATTCAATGGGAGTGTGAAATATCCGGATTAGAACCTGCCGGAAAACCCGTCCCTTCGCCGGATGGGGTCTCCCGGCCCGCAGGAATTGGCCAAGCCCCGATTCCGCCGTGGGCCGGGGCCGCTAACCGGGCGGGTGCTCACCGAGCCGGGGTTGGCGGAGCGTTTGTCCCGGCAAGCGCGGGCCAGCGCGGAGCGGTTTCATTGGGGGCACATCCTGCCACAGTGGGAAGCGCTCTTGGATCGAGCTGTCAGGCCGTGCCAGGTTAAAGCCCGTCCAGATGAGTAGATGGATGAAGATGCTTTTCCTTGTTTGCGCCGTGCCACGAGCTTTGCTCCCTAAACTCCTGTTTTGAAACAGAGCTCTTGTCGGGTCTGAGCAGTATTGGAAGGAAAGGTATGAGCGCGGTGGCTGGCAGAGCCACAGTCGGCTGTCCCTACAAGGCAATGAGGCTAACTGCTCGGTTGTTCCAGCCCCCGGACGCACTGAGGTGAGCGCAAGAGTGCAATCGCTGGGGGAGAAGGCGTGGGGTCTTGTTCTTAGAAACGGGTTGTTGCCGATTGGGGACCTGGTCTTTGGCCAGCGGATGATGAGGCGGCTGCGGTTTCTGGAGCAAGCCCCGTGGTGGGATTTCGAGCGGCTGGCCGCCGAACGCAACCGGGCGCTGCAACATCTGGTTCAGGTCGCCTACGCGGAGGTGCCGCTTTACCGTGAGCTGATGGACAAGGCTTGTGTGCGCCCCGATGAAATCCAGACACCGGACGACCTCCAACGGCTGCCCGTCGTGACCAAGGAACTCTTGCGGGAGAATTATCCGGCGCGGACGACGCGCAAAACGGGCCGAAGGGTTTTCGAAGCCAGAACTTCTGGATCCACCGGGACGAATTTTCGAGTCGCGCACGACAATTACACCGCTGGGTGGTATCGCGCGTCGTTTCTGTCGGCCCTGGGCTGGGCCGGGTGGCGGTTCGGGGAGCGTCATGTTCAAACGGGCATGGCGTACGCGAGGAGTTTCCAGAAGAAACTGAAGGATTGGTTGCTCAGTTGTCACTACGTGCCGGCCAACAAGCTGGACGACGCGAGTTTGGACCAGACACGTGAGGCCATGGAGGACAGGCGCATCAACCACCTTCGGGGCTACCCGAGCAGCCTGTATTACCTGGCGCGACGCGCTCGGGAAAAGGGCTGGAACCGACCTCTCGCGAGTCTCGTGACCTGGGGTGGTAACTTGTATCCGCATTACCGGCGCACGATGGAGGATGTCTTCAAAGTGCGTGTGCATGACACGTATGGTTGCGCCGAGGGCATCCAGATCAGTGCCCAGTGTGGTTGTGGCGATACCTACCATGTTCACGCTCTGGATACGGTTTTGGAATTGCTCGATCAAGATGGCAGACCAGTTAGCCCCGGTGAACCGGGACACGTCGTGCTAACGCGCCTGCATCCCGGTCCCATGCCCCTCATCCGCTATCGCGTCGGCGACATCGCCCGGGCGGGAACCGCAGCGCGCTGCGCCTGCGGTCGCGGTTTTCCCACCATGGCCGGCATCCAGGGTCGGGACACCGACGTGGTGGTTACGCCCTCGGGCAAACGGTTGATCGTGCATTTCTTCACCGGGATTCTTGAACATTTTTCCGAGGTGGGTTCTTTCCAAGTCGTTCAGCAGCGACCTGAAGCCATGCTGCTACGCATCAAGCCCACGCCGACCTATTCCAAGACGGTGGAGCGCACGCTCATCGGGCGGTTAAGGGAACTGGGGGCGGACGACCTCGCGATTGAAGTCGAGACAGTGACCGAGCTCGCGCTCACGCCGGGAGGGAAGCGTCGCTTCACCATCAGCCAACTCGCCCAGCGGCCTGACCGTTGATGCGAATCCTGTTCTTGACCCACGAGAAACAGATGTGGGAGATTCGCCGCGTGAGGACTTTGACGGTAGATGATCAAAAGCGCGTCTGGCTGCCGGACGCCCGGCCGCGGCAGGTGTTTGCCTATGAACCGGCAGCGGACGGATCGATCCGGCTGCTCCCGGTGGATGCGGTGGAAGCAGCCGGGGAAGTCTTCCCGAGAGGCTCGCTGCTCCAGTGGCTGACACCCGAGGCAGAGGCCGAGACGGCGGCGCTGGCGCGGGCCAGTTCGCTCCAGTGAAGGATCTGAAACAGAGCGCCGTGCGGGAATTGATGGATATTCTGAAGGCGTGGCGGCCCATCCGGTGGCGGGGCAGTTCCGTGCCTTTTGAACTGCTGATCGAAACCCCAGCCTCGCATGAGCGGCGGGCAAGTCAGTCAGGCTCGTTTTATGCCGAGGCCGTGCGCAACGGATTGCGGCTGGCATGAAGACCGACGAGACAAATCCGCACGACTGGTTCCTTTTGGCCCGGGAGCGGCTGAAGGCGGCAGATGCTGTCCGGGAGGCTTGTGGCGCGGGTAGCAGTGCGGTCGAGTTGTTGCAAGAAGCTGCGGAACGCTACCTCAAAAGCTTTCTGATTGCATAGGGCTGGTCGCTCCAGCGAATTTCCGATGAGCAACGAGGTTTGACAAACCATGGCCTCCGCCTGATTTTGCGGCGATGAATGTTTCCTTGCTGAAATACGAACCAACCGTTCGCGCCCGCATTCGCAGCGGCGAATTTGCCAACGCCTCCGAATACCTTCGGCATTGCATCCGGATCGCGGAGTTGGTCGAGGCACGTTCTGCTCCGCCGGGCGCCAGTTTTGCCACGCGGCAGGAGTTGCAGCGCCTGCTCGATGAAGGCATGAGGAATCCCGGCGCCCCGGTTACGCCGCGGCGCAAACGTGCAATCTATGAGCGTGCTGGGGAGTGATGGAGTGCGTCCTCCACCATGCTGTTGATGCGGATCTGGTTCGGAGCGCCCAGTATATCCGGCGAGACAATCCTAACGCAGCGGCGCGCTTCCTGGACCGCGCGTTCGAGGCCTTTGACTTTATCGGGCGCTGGCCGGAAGCATCACCGTTGGCGCGGCTGCCCGCGAAACGACATCGGGGGATTCGATTCCGGCCGTTACCCCGCCCATTCCACAACTATGTAGTTTTCTACCAGATCAGGGGGGGGCGAGGTGCATATCTACCGGGTCCTGCACGGCGCAACCAATGGGCGGGATGACTTGAGGCTGTTTGGTTGATCCGGGCTTTGCCTTGCTCATTTGTATGCGGCGTCCGCCCGCTCTCGTCCGGCCTCTGTCCACCGGCTCCCGGCTCCCCATGAACCTCAAGGTAGGGCGCGTCACTCCGTGCGCGCCGGGGGCGGACGGCATTGGGAGCGGCGCGCAAGGGATTGCGCGCTCTACCAGGCTTCGGCGCGCACGGAGTGACGCGCCCTACCGCCCTTCACCGAGGTCTTGGCAGTCATCTGCTTTCAACTTTGACACACTGGGCCGTGGCGGGCATGGTGTATTCCTATGAGTTCTGAAATCATATTCGAGGTGACCGAGGCGGATGAAGGCGGTTTCTGCGCCTCGGCCTTGGGCTACGGTATCAACACCCAGGCCGACTCCCTTGCGGATTTGCGTTCCATGGTGCGCGACGCCGTCGCTTGTTACTTCGAGGATCCGGCGCGGGCGCCCAAGGTAATCCGGCTTCACTTCGTTCGGGATGAAGTGCTGGCGACGTGAAGACGCCGCGAGATGTAACGGGCGAGCAATTGGTCAAGGCGCTCCGGCGGCTGGGCTACCAAGTCACGCGCCAGACCGGTTCTCACCTCCGCCTGACGACCCAGGAGCGTGGTGAGCACCACGAAGTCATTCCCAATCACAGCCCGCTCAAACTCGGCACCCTCAAGAGCATTTTGCGCAACGTGGCGGCCCACCACCAACTGACCGTCGCGGAGTTGCTGGAAATACTGGATCTATAACTGTGAGTTCCGCTCTCCGCTTTCGCCCT
Source organism: Verrucomicrobiota bacterium (assembly GCA_016871715.1). GTDB lineage: Bacteria > Verrucomicrobiota > Verrucomicrobiia > Limisphaerales > J093 > VHCO01. Next base: position 4,659 of record VHCO01000289.1, on the reverse strand, counting down.
TTGCCCTTTGCCCTTTGCGCTTCCCGCTTCCCGCTTCGCGCTTCCCGCTTTCAGTTTGTGCCTTCAGCAGCCCACCGAAATACCGTCCACCGAACCACCGAAACACTGAAGCACCCTCCACCGTCCTCTGATGTCTGCTTTCAAGTTTCAGGTTTCCGCTCTTCAGCTTTCCGGGTTTTCCTCGGAGTGCGCTTCGCGCGATGGGTGAAGAGTCGCGCGCAATTCTGAAAGACCATACGCCGCGCAAGGCGGCGGCGGCGGTTTATCGAGCGTGCGAGATGGCGAGGGAGCACAGGGCAAAGCAGTCAGAAACGGGCGTCCACCCCAGAGCGCGGGAAGAGCGATCCGTCTTCTGACCGGCGTGGCGACGACGGCGACACGGTCCAGTCTTCGCATGCAAGGGAGAAGGGTTGACGATAAAAAGGTGAACATGAGCACGGGTGCATTGACGGTTGATCTACCGGCGGATTTGGGCGAAAGCGTGCAAACGACGCCCGAGAAAGCCCGGCAGCAGGTCCGGTTGATGGCTGCCCTGAAGATGTTCGAGTTGGGCAAGTTGAGTTCGCGCAAGGCGGCCGAACTGGCGGGCTTGTCGCGCGTGGACTTCTTTGAAGCCGCCGCCCGTTACAAAGTGAGCGCGTTCAATTATTCCCGAGACGAGCTTGAAGCCGAGATTCGGCAGGACCTTGATACGGCCAGGGGTCTGGCTGGCCAGTGATCATCGTCTCGAACACGGGGCCGCTCATCGGGCTGGCCAAGATTGAGCAGCTTGCGGTTTTGAGTCGCCTGGCAGGATTCAGGCACCACGACACCGTCGCGTGCCCGGCATTGACTAGTCTCGCGTTTGCCGTCACTTTGAGGCCATGCGTCTGTCGCCCCAATACGCTGAGTTTTTCCGAACCGAAGTCGCCGCCGTGCGGCCCGGGGCGGAAGTGTATCTGTTCGGCTCGCGCACCGATGATGAGCGCAAGGGGGGCGACGTGGACATCCTGGTGTTGAGCGATCCCAAATTGACCTGGGAAGAAACGGCGCGGCTACGCCAGCGGTTCTGGGCGCGATTCGGTTTCCAAAAGTTGGACCTGGCCTGTTTCAGCCCCAAAGACCGCGGCGCTTTCAAGGAACTGGTCCTGCTGGACGCGAGGCGCCTATGACCGAGGCGGAACGCCGCGAGCAACTGCAACGGGCCACGCTGCGGGAGCATCTGGGCGCGGTGGAACGGTCGGTCGTCGCGCTGCGCCATTCGCTCGCCAAATGCCGTGGGGTGGGAGTCAAACCGGAATATGCGCTGGATGAGTTGGACCATTTTGAAGCGTTGAGCGCGCGCTTCGCCCGAACCTCGGACCTTTACACGCAGAAACTGCTCAAGTCGCTGTTCTTGGTTTTGCGCGAGGACGCGGTGGCGTTTCTGGACAAGGCCCGCCTGGCGGAGCAACTGGCGATCATTGACAACGCGGACGACTTGGCGGCCATTCGGGACTTGCGCAATACCATCGCCCATGAGTATTCCGTGGCAAACTTGAACGAGGTCTTTCGGAGGACGTTGGAGCTGACGGACACATTGCTCGAGATCATTGAATCCACCCGGCGTTATATCGGTGAGAAGGTTCCTTTGCCGCCCAGGGACAGGACGGCGCCCTGACAGGCCGGAACACCGGCTCCTTGCTCCGTCGGATGAGCCTACAATCGCGCGAAATCCTCAAAGACCATACCCCGCGCCAGGCGGCGGCGGCGATCTACCGGGCCTGTGAGATGGCGATCCAAAACCGGGGACGTGGGCGGCGGGGCCGCAGGTCGGCCAAGAGCCTGCTGGGAAACCCGCCCGGTGGGGACACCGGGCCTACAACACCCGGTGGTTTTAACCCCTGCCTGTAGGCCGGCTGCCCTCAGCCGGCGTCGGGACGGAGTTTCCAAACACGCTCCAAGCAAGAATTCCAGGCAAAGCCATTGCCTACGGCTGGTTTTGGTGATACATAACTCCCGGATGAAAGTTACAGACCGCACGCTCACCGTTTCGCGGGCCCAGGCCGGCCTCCCGCGGCTGTGCAATTCCGGGAAGAGTTTTCTCATCACGAACCGGGACAGGCCCACGGCCGTCTTACTGCCCATCGCCGATTACGAGTCCCTCATCGAAACCCTGGACCTGTTGGCCAACCCGCGGGCCATGAAGACGCTCCGGGCCGCCAAGGCCGGGAAGTTGAAGTACCAGAACCTGGATTTGGAGGATGAGAATTTCGGCCTCTGAGCCGGTGCAGCTCTGGTTGCAGGGCCTGCCGCCGGAAACCCGGCAGCGCGTGCGGCGGGAACTCAAAGCCCTGGCGGGCGGGCGGGCCGGTCGGTTGGACTTGAAACCGCTGCGCCGCGAATTGGAGGGGTTTTACCGGCTTCGGATCGGAGATTATCGTATGGTGTATCACCTTGAACCGGGTCCGATCGTTCGCCTGGATTACGCCGATGTCCGGGACGTGGTCTATGACGTCTTCCGTCAGCTACGGGCGCTGCGGGAGGCCGGGGATTGAGCGGGCCCGTGGTCGTAGCCGCGCTGGTGAGAGCGCGGAAACTGAAGGTCCGTCTTCCGTCCTCTGTCCTCCGGCTTCCGGCTGCGCGCTCTCCGCTCCACGCTCCACGCTCCATGCTTGCCCGGATGGGCAACCAGTCCCGCGAGATTTTGAAAGACCACACGCCCGGCAAGGCCGCGGAGGCGATTCATCGGGCGTGTGAAATTGCAAATGAGCACAGGGCAAGACCGTAAGGGCCCGCCGGAATTTCTCCGCTGCGTTCAAGGACCCGCCGCCGCCCTCCTCCTCCTGATTTCTGCTTTCCACTTTCTCGATTTCTCCTTTTGAAACTGCTCATCGCCCATAACGACTATGGCCGCCCAAGCGGCGAGGGGTCCCTGTTGTGATGCGCTGCCCGAATTACCGCCTCTTTTGTCCCAGCGCACTACACCTGAGTCACGGCGAGGTCTGCGAGCGTTGTTTGGGCGGAAAGGAGTACTGGTGCCTTCTGCGGAATTGCGAGCGGGATTTGCTCAAGAGCGCCGGCTACGCGCTGCGCAGTTGGGCAGCGCGCGTGACGCGCCGGATTCTGGACAACGTGGACATTTTTATCGTGCTGTCCGAGTTCCAGCGACAGCGCTTCATCGCCCAAGGCATCCCGCCGGAGAGAATCGAGATCCTGCACAATGTAACGCCGAGCGTGGGAGTACAGAGGACGGAAGACGGACGACAGAGGACAGAGGACTGGAGTCCGAGGACGGAACACAGCGATGTGGATTTGATCATCGTCAAGGACCTGAAACAAAGCGCGGTGCGGGAATTGACGGATATTCTGAAAGCGTGGCGGCCCATCCGCTGGCGGGGTAACTCCATGCCCTTCGAACTGTTGATCGAAACCCCAGCCTCGCATGAGCGGCGGGCCAGCCAGCGAGGCTCGTTTTACGCGGAAGCGGTGCGCAGCGGATTGCGGCTGGCGTGAAGACCGACGAGACCAATCCGCGCGACTGGTTCCTTTTGGCCCAGGAGCGACTCAAGGCGGCGGATGCAGTCCGCGAGGCCTGCGGCGCGGGTGGCAGTGCGGTCGAGTTGTTGCAGGAAGCGGCGGAACGTTACCTCAAAGGCTGGGTGTTTGATCCCTTCGATCCCAGAGACATCGTGCGGTGCCTCCTCGCCTGTAGCCGCGCTCGTCGGAGCGCGGAAGGCGTCCAGGGAACGGAAATCCACGCTCTCACGAGCGTGGCTACAGAGTTGGGGGCGATGGGCGAGGAGTCACGCGAAATCTTGAAAGCCCACACGCCGCCCAAAGCCGCTGAGGCCATTTACCGCGCCTGCGGAATCGCCATCGAACACCGCCGGCGAAAAAATGGATGACAAGAACATGGATTTCCTGTCAGCAATCTTCCCGTCAACCTTTGCCTTCGCCGTTTGCGCTCGGCCCCATGCGCTTCCCGCTTTGCCCTTTGCGCGATGGGCTTGCATTCCCGAGGCGATTCGATGATTCTCTGCGCATGGGCCGAATCGTGACCAGTCTCAAAGTCAAGAACCTCCTTGACCCGGAGGCGACGCTTAGTTGCGATGCCTTGGTGGACACGGGGGCCGCGTATTTGGCGCTGCCGACCGCTTGGAAGGCCAGGCTCGGTCAACTTCACAGCGTTCGCACGATCAAGTGCGAAACTGCCACGCAAGACCTCGCGCCCGCGGAAGTGTGCGGTCCGGTGGAGATCCAGCTTGAAGGCTTCGATCCCGTTTATGGAGAAGTGCTGTTCCTGGACATGCACCCCGCCAATGGACAGTATGAACCTTTGGTTGGCTACATCGTCTTGGAGCAATGCCAGGCGGCGGTGGACATGTTGGGTCGCCGACTGGTGCATGTAAGGAAAGCAGACCTCAAGACACAACGCCTCGGCTGCACGGCTTCGGCGGGACACCAGCTAACGTATTGATAGTGAACGTCGCGGAAGAATTGTCGGGACAAACGGTGGGTAAGGGAGTGCCGTTGCCGCCACTCCCTCCCCGTTGTCGCCATAGGGTTCATTCCCTATATTTGGCCGGCGTGCCCCTTGCGGGCACCGGGCGAGCCCTGCGGACGAGAGCGCCGCTCGCCTCCGCTCCGTTGGGACAGAGTGAACCCCCCGTGGGGAGTCGGTTGTTGTTTTTTGACTTC
>VHCO01000288.1 GCA_016871715.1 Verrucomicrobiota bacterium | reverse complement strand
GCCCAGCGGTCGCGCCCTACCGTTCGGCGCGCCCTGCTACCGATTCATGCGGTAGGGCGAGGCTCCTGCCGAGCCGCGACGCGCCCTGCCGGTTCATGGCACCCATGCGCGCCCACCGCCTTGGCGTCAACAGTCCACATGAGCAGGCTCCGACAAGCTGCCCACGCCATAAGGTGGGCCATCCGCGCATCCCTGCTCGCGCTGCTGAGCAGCGGTTGGCTGGCGACTGCCGCAGCCGAAGCGAACCACGCCAACTCGATCGAGGCGCCACGATTACGGTTCGGGCTGGTGGCCGATGTGCAATATGCGGACAAGCCCGCGCAAGGCGCGCGGCGCTATCGGGAATCGCTGGCTCGACTCGAATCCTGTGTGGCCGAACTCAACCGTCAGGAGGTCGCCTTTGTGGTAAACCTGGGGGATCTCATCGACGGCAACGGCGCCCAGTCGGGGGCCGACCTACGCGAGGTGATGGCGCGGCTCGGATCGTTGCGGGCGCCGGTGCGGCACGCGATTGGGAATCATTGCCTCGAGGTCGAGCGGCCCGTTTTGATCGAGGCGCTGGGCCTGCAAACCGGCTACTACAGTTTCACCCAGGTGGGCTGGCGATTCCTGGTGCTCGACGCGATGGAGGTGAGCCTGAAGGCGGCCGCCGGCACCGAGCAGCGGCGGTTGGCGGAAGCGTACCTCGCCCGAGACCCGAAACTGCCCACGTACAACGGGGCGATCGGGCAGGCACAACTGGCTTGGCTCGAGGAGCAACTGGCCCAGGCCCAGCGAGCTGGGGAACGGGTGATCGTGTTCAGCCATCATCCGCTCTGGGTGGGAGCGAGCGATCCGGCGCTGACCTTGTGGAACCACGATGAGGTGTTCGAGACGCTGGCGCGACCAGGCGTCGTCCGGGCCTCTTTCAGCGGGCACGATCACCGCGGCGGTTATGCCCTGCACGCTGGCATCCATTTCGTAGTGCTGCCCGGGATGGTCGAGGCGGCCGGGGACGGTTACCCGCACGCCGTGGCGGAGGTCTATGCGGATCGCATCGAGATTCGCGGCGCGGGCGGCGCCCCGAGTCGGACCTTGCAGCTCGAGCCCGGTTCCGCGCGCAACTCCGGGAATGCGGCGTGGGCGAACGTCGCGCCCAATCCCTCGTTCGAGCGGGACGGGAAACGGCTGGGGGGCTGGCTGCCCGTGGGGGTGGTCCCCACGCAGGGGGAGGGAGGTATCGACCTGACCAACGCTTATGCGCGCACCGGCGCGCGGGCGTTAGTGGTTCGGCCCGGTCCAGCGGGAATCGTCACGGGCAAGAAGTACCGTCCTAGCCACAACGGGGGCGAGGATGAGTTGGCGGTGACCGAAAGCCCGGGTGTGCGCGGCGCCCGGACCATCGCCTTGCGCCTGGACCCGGACATCGCGCGCGTGAGCGCGGCGGCATGGGTGCGCGCGCCCGAGGAGGCGCGCTGCGACATGGCGTTGGTTTGGACTGGGCGGCAGGGACGCCAACCCGCGGTCGTACAACATCGGGACACGGTCAACCGGCCCAGTGCGGAAGCGGCAGGCTGGCGGCGCTACGAGTTGGCGGTGACCCGGCCCAACCACAGCCACCAAGTGCAACTGTGGCTCGAGAGCGATTCCGCGCAGCCGTTCTTTGTGGACGATGTCGAGATCCGGTTCGAGCGCAGCGCCGGTCTCGAGGTTCTCGTCAACCAAGTGGGTTACGAAACCGACTCGCAGGCCAAGGTTGCACTGCTGCAATCGAGTGCAAGGCCGGCTTGGCCGCGGCCGCCGGCAGCCCGCCTGATCGAGTTGGATGGTTTTCGCGAGGTCCTGCGCGGGACTTGGGAGGCGCAGGAGCCATTGCCGGCTTGGGACCGACTGCACTGGCGCTTCGACTTCTCGTCGGTCACTAACGCGGGCCGGTACGCGGTCGTGGCCGGGGAAGGGCGATCGGCGGTGTCATCGCTCCCTTTCGAGATGGGCGCCGATCTCGTGCGGCAGCGGACAGGCGAGTTGGCGTACCGCTTTTTCTACTACCAGCGATGCGGCACGGCGATTCCGGGCTTCCACGCGGCGTGTCATCTGGACGACGCGCGCCTGCCGGATGGGACGCACCTGGATTTGGCCGGCGGCTGGCATGACGCCGGCGACTATAACAAATACTGCGGTTTCACGCCCGAGAGTGTCTATGCGCTGGCGGCGGCTTATCACCGCCAACCGCGGTTCTTCGGCCAATGGGATCGGGACGGCAACGGTCAGGCCGATCTCCTGGACGAAGCGTGCTGGGGCGCGGAGTTCCTGTGGAAAGCTCTGGACCACGACACCCTCGAAGTAGTGGCGCACACCATCTCGACCGGGTACCGCTACTGGGGCGATCCGGCCGCGGAGACCGACAACCAACCCGGCACGCGCGATGACCGGCCGGTGACGCAGACGGGGGGCGACCGCACCTGGTGCGTGCCGGCGTTCGCCCTGCTGGGTCACGCGTTGCGCCAGGAGGGCAACCCAACGCGCGGTGAGGAGTTCATCCGACTGGCGTTGCGGCTGTACGACCGAGTCGGCGGCGCCATGCCCGCGTTGACCGCCCTGCATGCGGCGACGAACGAAGAACGGTTCCGCGATGCAGCGCGTGCGCGTGCGAACGAGTTGCTGGGTAGCGCGCATCCACCGGCGCATTTCCGCGAATTGGGCCAGTTCGCCGCGGTGTATCCGGAGGACCCTCGATCGAGCCAGATTCGGGTGGTGGCGGAACGGCGCTTGGCGGAACTCGAGGCGCGGGCGGATCCGGTGTTCGGGTTCGCGCGGCTGGGGATGCCGGAGGGTCAGCCGGCTTTCTTCGCACCGTACGCGGATGTCAACGACTGGTACGTGGGAGGTACGATGCACCAACTCGACGCGGCGATCGAGGCGGTCTTGGCGGCGCGCGTGGGAGTGGCGGCCGGGCGCCGGTTTGCGGCGAATCAAGTTCATTGGATTCTGGGCCGGAATCCGTTTGGGGTGTCGTTGATGGAAGGGTGCGGGAGCCAGTTTGTGCCGAGCTATCATCACCGCTACAATGCCATTCCGGGCAACCCGAGAGGCGCAGTCCCGGGCGCCCTGCTCAACGGGATCGTGCGGGCCTGGCCGCACCAAGACCGGCCCTGGCTCGACCTGACTCCGGAACCGAATGCGGACTATCATGCCAACGAGCCCTGGCTCCCACACAACAATCGCTGGCTGCTGTTGTTGTCGTGGTGGTGATGGTCGCGACGGCGACGGGCACGAGTTTTGGCGCGAGGCGGTGGCCAGTCCTCAACCCCATGCGACGGGCAAGGCCAGCACGAAACACGCCCCGTCACGCACGCTCGCGTCCCAGCGCAAGTCCCCGCCCAGACTCCGGCTTAAGCGCCGGCACAGGGCCAAACCCAAGCCCACTCCCGGCGCGGTGCGCGCGGCTTCGCTGGCCGGTTTGCTGAAGGGCTGGAAGAGGCGCCGCGCGACGGCGGGAGGAATCCCCGGGCCGCGATCGCGCACGCGCAGCCACGCCCACCGGCCAGGCCGATCGGCCGGCAGCGCCTCGAGCTGAATGGCCTTATCCGTGGCTCCGGGTGCGGCGTACTTGCAGGCATTATCCACCAGATTGAACAGGATCTGCTCGACGACGGACACGTCCACCTGCACCGAGATCGGTCTTGTGGCAGCGTCGGCTTCCACGACCAAGCTCAAGCCCGCCTCGGAGGCGCGCTGCTCGAGGCGCGGCACGACACGCTCGAGCAGTTCGCCCAGCGTTAGGCGTTCGACCCGTTGGCGCGTGCGGCCTCGTTCGAGCCGGGCGTACGCGAGGACGTTCTCGACGAGGTGGCTCAAGCGATCGGCCTCGGCGCACAAGGTCGCCAAGTAACTCCGGCGTTTGGCCGCGTCGGGCACCATGTCCTCCGCGAGCATCTCGGAGTACAGCTTGAACGTGGTCAACGGCGTGCGCAACTCGTGCGTAACTGCCGAGACGAAAGCGGCGCGCCGTTCGCTCAGCGAGAGCGTTCCTTGCAGCAACCAAGCCGCGGCCACCCCCGCCAGCAGCCCGCAAGCCCACGCCACCACCAAGGAGGTCTGCACGGGCGACCAAGCGCGGGCCGTGGGGCCCGGCACCAGGCCCGAGGCCAGGTTCACTGGCAACGCCGCCAAGCGGCGCGCGGCCCCGTTGCCGGTGACGCCGGGCACCGGCTCGAGGGCGGCGTTCGGGCACAGATCGCCGATCGATTCAACCAACGACTCGCGTAGCTGAGGCCAGTCTAACCAGCACGCCTGCGCCACGAATCGGCCCTCGATCCAAACCTGGCGCGCCAGCACCAGTTGGTCCCCCAACCACATGGCCTTGAAGACGATGCCCTGGGCCAAACGCTCCGTAGCGTTGGGCGTGGCGCTGGGTTGAAGGCGTTGGTCCGGATTCACATTTAGCACGGCTTGTTGCTGGGCCTGTTGATAGACGTTGGCCCGCACCTGGAGCTCAGCCGTGTTCCGGAACGTCTGGGATTCCTTCGCTTGCTGAAGGGCGGTTTCGGCCTTCGATTCGGGGGTGCCAGCCCACACCGCCTGTTCCCGGATGGCAGGCCCCGAGACGGGGTTTGCGGCAGCGCCGCTCTGGTGCATCAGCACGTCGTCGTTGCGCCAGGGTTGGGCTGCCAACTTCGACGCGGGGACACCTGGCGCCGCGCCCGGGTCAAGCTGCGCGGGTTGCTCGAGCAGAGCGGCCATCGCCGCCAGTCGCGCCTCGAACGTTTCCAGTCGCGCCGGCGTGACATAGCCGCCGAGCGCCAACGTCCGCTGCGGACCGGTGGGCACCTGCGGGGAAGTCAGCCCGCCAGCCGAGTCGCGCTGGAAGTGCAGCCGGACGTACGAGGAAGTCAACGTCAGCAACGGCGAGGGCACCAGCACGTCGCCTTTGCGCAGCGGGAAGTTGTCTTCCTTCGTGTAGGCGCGTTCGGCCTCGTAGAAGGCGCGATAAGCGTTCACCGGCCGCGCGCTCTCCTCGACGAACAACGCCGTCAACGCCGAGTCCATGCGCCAAAGGGCCAGGCGCACCCGCTCCTCGAGCTCAGCCTGCCGGGCCATCTCGCGTTGGACGCGGTCCAAACGCAGCGTGGTGCGTGTCATCCAACCCAGCGTGGCCAGCAGCACCAAGAGGCAGACGCCGAACACCGGCCAGATGTTCCACGAACGATTCACTCTCGTACTGGGACGAACAGGTACCCCTTGCCGCGCACGGTGCGCACGACCTGCGGCTCGGTAGGATCGTCGCGCAGTTTCACGCGCAGATGCGCCACGTGCATGTCGATCGTGCGGGTGGCCACCTGCCTCGGCTCGAGGCGCCAGACCCGACGCAGGATCTCATCGCGCGAGAGCACTCGCCCAGGATGCGACGCCAGATAGCCCAACAGCTCGACTTCGCGTTGGGACAACTCACGGCGTGCGCCGTCGTCGAATCGGACCTCGCATCGCGCCAGATCGGCCACACCCTCCGGCAAGCGCACTTGGTCGACCGGAGTCGGCCGCTCGGGCGAGCGTCGCAAGACCGCTGCGACGCGCGCCAGGAGCTCGCGGACGCTGAAGGGCTTGACCACGTAATCGTCCGCGCCGAGCCGCAGGCCTTGGACACGGTGGGTCTCGTCGCCGCGTGCGGTCAAGACGATGATCGCCAGCGTCGGCCGCGCCTCGCGGACGGCCTGCAGAATCTCCAATCCGCTCGGGCCGGGCAGGATCAGATCCAGCAGCAACAGATCGATCGTGGCGCGGAGGGCCTGGGCCAGGCCAGCTTGGCCGTCGGCGGCCTGCAGGACTTCGTAGCCGGCGAACTGGAGCGCGTCGGCCACACCTCGCCGAATCGCCGGGTCATCTTCAACCACCAGCACGCGCTTGGGCTCCATGACCGGCATACTAACTCGGATCGCTTAGCGTTGGCCAGACCGACGCGGCCGCGCCGGTGGAAGCCCTTAGGCCGAGGTACTCGAGACCCGTCGCGGCCACCGCCGTGATGGGCACGGCCTCGCTCACGATGCGCCCAGCCGGCACCCCCGGTCCGATGGCGACCATCCAGACCCGGCGGCAGCCTTCATCGGCGCCTGCATCGGTGTAGAAATCGCTATGGTGAATGAAGCCTAGCCCGCCGCTGCTCTCGAGTTCGCGGCCGTGATCGGGCAACACCAAGAATAGCGTTCGTCCCCGGTAGGGCGCCTGCGACTGGACCGCATCCCACAGCCGTCCCGTGAGCGCGTCGGTGCGGGCGATGGCCTCGACGTAGCGTGACCAGGAGCCGTAGTGGGCGCAGTCGATCTCACCATAGCAGACGGCGAGCACGTCCGGAGCGTGCTCGCGCAGGCAAGCCAGGGCGCCCTCGGTCAGGAAGGCGTCGTGGCTGGTCGTTCCGGCGCCGGCTTGCCAGACGGCAAAGTACCGGCGCAGAAACGCGCGCGCTGCCTCCGAGCGCAGACCGCCTTCCCAAGTCCGACTGGTCGCACGGGCCAAAGCGGCGCTGCGACGCGCCGCTTCCGCACCGGCGCTTGGATCCCCCGTCACCGCCGCCGCGCTCATCCAGCGCTCCATGGCTTCAGCCGTCGAGCGCGGGATGGTCGGCGGGACAACCACATTGGCGGCGTACGGCCAACCGTACCCGTGGGCCCGACTCAGGACGGCTTGGGCGAGAATCGAGGCGTACATAAACGCCCACGCTTTGAGATCGCTCGCTCCGGTCGCGCGCCGGTAGACCTCGAAGAGCGTCGGGTGCGCGACCGGCCGGCTCCAGTCGAGATCCGCCCACTCCCAATGACCGGTCAGGATCGAGCCGGTCGAGTTGGGGTGCACCACCTTGCCCTCGACGCGCAGGTTCGTGAACAGCGTGCCGCGCGGGACCAACTCGTTCCAAAGCCGCGGAATGTACCGATGCTCCGGATCGCCGACCGTATCGTCGTAGCGCGTTCCACCGCCGAATTGAACCAAGACCAACTTGCGGTCCGCGGCGCCCATCAGGTCCATCGGGCCGGATCCACCCGCCGCCCGCCGCCTGGCCGCCAGGCCCGCTACCACCAGCCCTGCCCCAAGTCGACCGAGGAAACCTCTGCGATGCATAGCTCTGCCCTTTCTGCCGATTCTATAACACCTGCGCCCTCCCGTTGGTCCGCATCGAGCGAAGGTCCACCCGGATAGGCCGCGCCCGGCGACGTACGGGCAGAGGTCACGGACTGGCGGTCACCTTCCTCCCGGCCGGTCCCTCAGGCCCCATGGCGGCGAGGGCGTGGTTCCACGCTTCCGCCTCAACGGCCACGAACAGCTCGCCCCGCGTCTCCGTCAATGTAGCGCCAAAAGAACCCCATCCTGGCGGCGCTTGACCGATCGGGTTCGAGGTCAGCGCCGGCCCGGGTTCCGCCGGGTGCAACGGCACCGAACCGACCGGCCTGACGCCCTCGGGCGCAGTGACAGTCACATGAATCGGCCCGAACGAATCCCACAGGGACGCCGGGTGCACGACGTAGGCGAGCTGAAAACTCCGCGGGGAGCGGGTGTCGAGGTAGGCGTATTGCCGATAGGAAACCGTGACCGTGCGGGTGGCCCCCGGCGGGAAAGCCACGCGGTAGTGCAGCAGGTTCATCGGGGCGAACGTGAACACCACTGGCAGATGCTCGAGCACCGACCGCCAGGACACCCGCTGCGCGTCGGTCAGGTCCGGATCGTCGGTGAAATAGTCGACACGGGCGTACACAGTGGGATCGGCGTGGGCGAGCAGCTCGCCCGCGAACCCCTCCGGGCGCGGTGACGCCGTCCGACTGATCTCGCGCGGGCGCACTCGGCCGGTCTCGAGGTCTGCGGCCCGCTCGCGGACGTCACCGCCCCAGGACTGGAAAATGGACTCGTAACTGGCGGCGCTGGTCGGATCGAACCGGGCGGCCAATCGGGTCAGCCACTGAGTGGCTTTCTGTTCGCCGATCGCGCTGACGGCCCAACCGGTCGCGTTTTTCGCCTCGATCAGGGTGGCGTCGTGGTCGAATCCCCAGAACAACCCGGCGCGCCGCACCCCAGGGGTGGCGGCGTGACCCGATGACTGCGTCGCGGCCGGCAGCGGCAGGGCGTGCTGTCCCTGCAGGGCGGCGTACTCGACGAGCAAGGTCGCGTCCGAAGCCGGCCAGCCGCGGTGTTCAGTCAGGTGCCGCGCCAGGGCAGCGCGGTGGTCGGCATCCGCACGATCCGGCGCCGACGCGACGCTCCGGAACAGCCGGTCCAATTGTGCCTCGGTCGCGACCTGGCGCGTAATGGTCTCCGCCGCGTGCCGCCGCAATAGGCCGTAGATTGCCGAGTTCGATATCAAGGTGGGCTGTACCGGCGGTTGGGTCCCGTCGACGCGCACCTGAACGTCCGGCGCCAAGCTCATGGACCATAGGCTGACGTAAACGCCCCGCAAGATGGGGAATCCGAAGTCTACTTCGACAGTCTCAGGTGTTGGGTTGGCGATCAGGTACTCCGCCGCGACGGCGACCAACGGCAGCGGTTCGTCGCCGGGTTTGGTGCGAAGCAAGGACGGGCGTTCCGCCTCGAATCGGATCCAGAGGTTCTCCCGGGTCACTTCCAGACGCGATTCCCGCGCCGGTTTGAGGTTCGAATCCAATCGCGCTAAGACGCCTTTAGCCGCCGGATCGCCCCCAGGATACTTGAGAACGAACGGGCCGCCGTTGGCCAGGGCCGAGACGGTGGCCAGAACCGCGGCCGCCGCGACCGCAACCCAGCCCAGCCCGGTGCAGGCCGAATCGCACAAAGGCGCTTGAGCGGACCGGGCCACTACCGCCGCGGACGCGTTCGGGTGGAGTTGCAGTTCGGGGTTCATGGGTCGTAGTTGCGTGGAGGGTTGATGAGGTGAGTCATGGGATTTCAGGTTTGTGCTACGCATGCCCTAACCTACCCCTGGTCGACGCCCAGTGTGTAAAGGCTGGGTAAAGCAGATCCCGGCTCATCCTGACGCTCCACGACGTTGCCCTACGCGATCTCGCAGATCGCTACTTGGCAATCGGGAGAGGGCGGCGCTCGGCCGAGACTCCCCTCGGGGCAGGGCGAGGCTCCGGCCGAGCTGCATCTCCGGCCGACGCATCCGCCCACCTCGTGGCTCAACCCACGGCGACTGTCATCGTCCGGCGCGCAGCGGACTGCGCGCCCTGCTACCCACAACAACATGCGGTAGGGCGAGGCTCCGGCCGAGCCGCATCTCCGGCCGACGCATCCGCCCACCTCGAGGTTCAACCCACGGCGACTGTCATCGTCCGGCGCGCAGCGGACTGCGCGCCCTACCCCCGGTGACATTGAGGTAGGGCGGGCTGTCCCAGCACGCCGCCAAGCACAACCCACGGCGACTG
>VHCO01000287.1 GCA_016871715.1 Verrucomicrobiota bacterium | reverse complement strand
CCCCCCCCTCGCACCTCAGATCACGGAAAATGCCCGGAAATTGCGCAAGCGCGGCAATACCATGTCAGGAGTTCTGGACTCTGTGTGCCGCCGCCGCCAAGCCGCGCCGACCACAGGTGGTTTATGTAACTGGCCAAGCCCTTCGGCTTGGGCCGCTCCCTCCAAAGTCCGGCGCAAGTCGCGGCCACGCAACACGATCGCGGCGGCTGGGTTTATGTAACGGGCATGTAACTGGAAGGGCCTTGGCCCACCGCCCGTCACCATCGGCTCGGGCGGACTGGACTCGCTATCAGTGGGTTGCCGATGCTAGTCTTATGTGCCGGTCATGTGTATGGGCGGGACGCCGGCGAGATTTCCACACCACGCGGAAGCGACCGGTCGCCACGTCGCCGCGACGATCGCTCGGCCCGCCAACAGATGAAAACTGTTTGGTCAGACGCTCCAGCCAGTGTTAAAACTCCGTCCCGATGCACCTGACCGACCGCGAGAAGGAAGAACTGAAGCGTCTGATTGACGCGGGCGAACCGCTGCCGGCCAAGTTCAAGCTCCGGCTCTTCGCCGACGCGCCGGAGGTCGAACTGATCTGGCAGGGCAAGACCAGCGAGGTCACCAGCGTCGTCCTCCCGTTCCAGAGCATCGAGCAGATTGACGAGCCGCGGCGGGCGGCGGGGAGCGATTCAAGCGTAGGACAGGCGTCTCGCCTGTCCCCGACCGGGCGCGACGAGGACGGGACAGGCGGGACGCCTGTCCTACGTGAAACCTATACGCCGCTGGAGCTGGGGCTGCGCTTTGACGCGCGCGGGCGGCAGCAGGGCGGCTGGACCAACAAGCTCATCTGGGGCGACAACAAGCTCATCCTCTCCGCCCTCAAGAACGGGCCGGTGCGCCGCGAGATCGAGGCGGCGGGCGGGCTGAAGCTCATCTACATTGATCCGCCGTTCGACGTGGGGGCCGATTTCTCCGTCAACCTGGAAGTGGGAGAGGAGACGCTGACCAAGGAGCCGAGCGTCATCGAGGAGCTGGCCTACCGCGACACCTGGGGCAAAGGCACCGATTCCTACCTCGCCATGATGTACGAACGCCTCAAGCTCATGCGCGATCTGCTGGCGGAGGATGGGAGCATTTACGTGCATGTCGCACCGAGCGTCGCGGCACAGTTGAAACTGGTCTTGGTTGAAGTGTTCGGTTGGGAACACGTTCTTGGCGAAATCGTCTGGCAAAGGGCCACGGCACACGGGAATGTCGGCGTCAGGTACGCGTCAGTAACCGACCGCATCGTTTTCGCGGTCAAATCTGACAGGTACACTTGGAACCAGGTTCACCAGCCTTACTCCGAGGAGTACAAGGAATCGCATTACTCGCTGGTCGATGAGAACAACGGACGCCGCTACACGCTGCGAGACTTGACCGCTTCGATGAGCCGAGCGAGTGAGAGCCAAATCTACGAGTGGAAAGGAGTCAGACCGGTTCCATCTCGCTGTTGGGCGTACACCAACGACAAGATGGACGCTCTGTTTGCGCAAGGCAGGGTCGTGTTCACGTCTGGGAAGATGCCGCGGATGAAGCTGTACTTGGATGAGATGCCGGGGGTTCCCGTGAGCGATTTGTGGAACGATGTCAATCCGGTGAATTCACAGGCCCTTGAGGCGACGGACTACGCCACACAGAAGCCCGAAGCCCTTTTGGAGCGCATCCTCAAAGCCTCCTCCAACGAAGGCGACCTGGTGGCGGACTTTTTCTGCGGGAGCGGCACGACGCTGGCCGTGGCGGAGAAGTTGGGGCGCAAGTGGATTGGGGCGGACCTCGGCCGGTTTGCCATCCACACCACGCGCAAGCGGCTCATCGCCGTCCAGCGCCAGTTGCGCGACGCGGGCCGGCCTTACCGCAGTTTCGAGATTCTGAACCTCGGCAAGTACGAGCGGCAATGGTTCGTGGGCATCAACCCGAATCTACCGGAGGAGGAGCGGCGGCGGCAGGCCATCCAGAAGGAGGAGCATTACGTCATGCTCATCCTCTCGGCCTACAAGGCGGAGCGGGTGTGGCAGATGCCGCCGTTCCACGGGCGCAAGGGCAGCACGCTGGTGGTGGTGGGGCCGATTGACGCGCCGGTGACGCTGGCGCAGGTGAACGAGGTGGTGGCCGAGTGCCGGCGGCGGCGCTTGAGCAAGGTGGACGTGCTGGGCTTCGAGTTCGAGATGGGCGTGGTGCAGTTCGCCCAGGACGAGGCGCGGGCCAAGGGCGTGGGGCTGGCGCTGCGGAACATTCCCAAGGACGTGTTCGACAAGCGGGCGGTGGAGCGCGGCCAGGTGCAGTTCTACGACGTGGCCTACATCGAGGCGCAGCCGCGCGTGAAGGGCCTCAAGGCCACGGTGAGCCTGAAGAACTACGCGGTCTTTTACCGGCAGGACGAATTGGAGGACGTGGCCGAGGGTCTCAAGCCCGGCGGCAGCAAGGTGACGGTGGAGAACGGCCAGGTGGTCAAGATCGCCAAGGACAAGAAGGGCGTGGTGACGCGCGAGGTGTTGACGAAGCGCTGGACGGACTGGGTGGATTACTGGGCGGTGGATTTCCATTTCGAGAGCAAGAAGGAGATGGTGAGATTGACCACGGATTACACGGATTGCACGGATAGAGGGAGCAGCGGCAGCAGTCCGAAGGAACGCGTGTCATCCGTGAACTCCGTGGTTCAGACCGAGCGCGAGGTGTGGACGGGGAACTACATTTTCGAGAACGAGTGGCAGAGTTTCCGCACGAAGAAGGACCGCTCGCTGGAGCTGACCAGCGCCGAACACGAGTACGCGAAGAAGGGCCGCTACCGGATCGCGGTGAAGGTGATTGATATTTTTGGCAACGACACGACGAAGGTGGTAGAAGTCGCGGTATGAAAACGATCCATGCAGTTTACGAGAACGGCGTGTTCCAGCCGAAAGAGCCGGTGGACCTGCCGGAGCGCACGGAAGTGGAGTTCGAGCCGAAGGTCGTGGGCCAGCCAGCCGATGACGGGATGGACGGCGTGTATGCCGTGCTGTCGGAGCGTTACGCCTCCGGCGAACACGATGTCGCGGCGCGGCATAACGAACACCAACCGTGAACGAGGTGTTCCTGGACACGGTGGGCTTGGTGGCGCTGTGGGACGAGAGCGACCAGTGGCACGCCGCTGCGGAAAGGGCCATGGCTGAAGTCGTGGCGCAACGCGCGCGTTGCGTGACGACGAGCTACGTGTTGCTGGAGTGCGGCAACGCGGCGGCCCGGCGGCCCTACCGGCAGTCGGTCTTGCGCCTGCGGGAGCGGCTGAAGTGGTCGAACGCCCTGATTGAGCCGACCGAAGCGGACATCGAGAAGGCGTGGGCGGCCTACCGGCGAGGCGAAGCGGACCAAGCCGGCGTCGTGGACCACGTTTCGTTCGTGGTGATGCGCCGGCTCGGGCTCAGCCGGGCCTTTACCAACGACCGCCACTTTCGTGCGGTGGGCTTCGAAGCGCTCTTCTGAGTTTGGACTGGGATCATGAGCAAGCACGAAGTCGTCATCTACTGGAGCGAGGAGGACAAGGCGTTCATCGCGGAAGCGCCGGAGTTGCCGGGCTGCGCGGCGGACGGCGCGAGTTATCAGGAGGCGCTGGCGAACCTCGAAGTGGTCATCGCCGAGTGGATCGAAACCGCGAAGCTGCGGGGCCGGAAGGTGCCGGAACCAAAGGGGCGGCTGATGTTTGCGTGAGGACAGCCGGTCTGGGAAGATGACGCCATGATTACGCGCCTGGTCATCGAGAACTTCAAGGGCTTCCAGCGGGTGGACCTGAGGCTGGGCCGCTTCAATCTGTTGGTCGGCACCAATGCCAGCGGCAAGTCCAACCTGCTTGACGCGCTCCGGGTGTTGCAGGGGTTGGGCAACGGCCTGACCGTCCAGGAGACGCTCAACGGCAAACCCAAGAGCGCCCGGCAAGACGTGTGGCCAGGCATTCGCGGCGGAGCAGAGTTTGCGCGCTTCCAAGAGCGAGCGAACGGCAAGACGCGCGCGGGTCGAGGGTTGATTCGGTTCGAAATTGAGATGGCCTCCGAAACCATCAACGGCCTGCACTACGGCGTGTCGTTCGATCCGGTGTCGGGGCTGATCGAACGGGAGGACCTAACCCGCGACGACCGGCTGCTGGTCACGACCGGAGACGTGCAGTTCAAAGGGCGCAAGCCGGAGCGGATGCGACCCAACAATCCCGGTGAGATGACGCCTGAGACGGTGTGTTCCACGAGCCTGGCGTTTTCGCTCTTCGGCACGATTCCGGCAAAGAACGACCTGCCTTTCAATGCGGAGATCGACTTGTGTCTGGATTCACTGACCAACTTCCAGTTTCTGGAGCCGCAACTGGTCCACCTGCGCGCCTACGCCAGCCCCCAGCCGGTGGTGCGGATGGGCGACCGGGGGGAAAACTTCGCCGGACTGATCAAAACCATTTGTCAGCGGCCCAAGCAGCGGGCCGCCTTTGTCGGCTGGCTTCGCGAACTGTCGCCGCTGGAGCTGGACGACGTGGCCGTGCTGTCGGGCGCGGTGGGGGAGCCGCTGTTTGCCTTGCGGGAAGGGGGGCGCGAGTTTCCAGCGCACATCCTCTCGGACGGCACGCTGCGATTCGCAGCGCTGGCGGCGGCGTTTTTTCAGCCGGAGCCACCGGGTGTCTTGTGCCTGGAGGAGATTGAGAACGCGATCCATCCGACGCGGCTGCGGGTGCTGGTGGAACTCTTAAAGCAATTCAGCCGTCGCGGACGCCCGCAGGTCATGGCCACCAGCCACTCGCCGGTGGTGCTGTCGTGGCTCCGGGCGGAGGACTACCCGAGTGCGTTCTTGTGCCGGCGACGGCCGGAGGATGGGGCTTCCGACGTGCGCCCGCTGCCGTCGCTGCCGAACTTCGCGCGGCTCGTCGAGCTGCAGCAACTCGACGAATTCTTTGTCGAAGGCGGCATGGAGGCGGCGCTGTGAGCTTTCGCGTGTTGGTGATTCCCGAGGACGCCAGCCAGAACGGCTACATCCTGCGCCCGCTCGCCGAACGGATGCTGGCCCAGTGCGGCAAGCCAAACGCGGAAGTGCGGCTGCTGCCGAACGCCAAACAGGCCGGATACGAAGCAGCCAAGCGGAGAATTCGCAGTCACTTGTGGGAGCGGGCGCCGGGCTTCGACTTGTGGCTCTTTCTGCCCGACTCGGATTTGCAGGACCGCAGCGTGGAGGTGGCGGCCTTGGAGGCGGAGATGGCAAAGCACCGGGTGACGCTGCTCTGTTGTGCCGCTGTGCCTGAAGTGGAAGCGTGGATGCTGGCCGGCCATGTCCGGTCGCTCTCGCTGAAATGGGCACAAGTTCGCAATCACCCACGATTGAAGGAAGAGGTAGCCCAGCCTTTTCTGGACCAGCAGGACCTGCTGGCTCCCGGTCAAGGCCGAGAGGTCTTGATGCGGCAGACGCTCCGCAGCTACCGCAGCCTCCTGGCCCGCTGCCCGGAATTGCAGGAACTCGAAAAGCGGATCAAAGCGTTGTTCCGACACGGCTGAAGTTATGGCCCTTCCCCCTAACTTCCCCACCGACCCGCACGCCGTCCTCGCGCCGGAGCAGCGCTGGTATCCGGGCGACGACGTGCTGGCAGAGGTCCCCTACGAAAACCTCCTGCCGCCGCTGGTCCACAAGGTCCGCCAGGGCGTGAAGGCGTGGCGGGACAGCGGCTATGCCGGGGCGTGCGGGACGACGCAGGCGCTGCTGCGGCACTGGTTTCAGACGGAGCACGTGCTGCCGCAGCCCGACGGCACGATGGCGCGCTTCCAATACTACTTCGCCCAGCGCGAGGCGGTGGAGTCGGCGCTCTGGCTCTACGAAATCGAGCAGGCCCGCGATCCGTACGCGCTGCTCAAATACGATTCGAGCGGGCGGGTGTCGAAAGGGATGTTCCCCGAAGACTAGACGCGCTACGTGTTCAAGCTCGCCACCGGCGCCGGCAAGACCAAGGTGATGAGCCTGCTCATCACCTGGGCCTACTTCCACAAACGCTACGAGCCGGACTCGGACCTGAGCGCGAACTTCCTGGTTATCGCGCCGAACATCATCGTGCTCGACCGGCTGCGCGTGGATTTCGACGGGCTGCGGATCTTCTTCACCGATCCGGCGCTGCCGGACAACGGCTACGAAGGCCAGAACTGGCGGGACGATTTCCAAATCACACTCCACGTGCAGGACGAAATCGGCGTGGTGTCGGACACGGGGAACATTTTCCTGAGCAACATTCATCGCGTCTTCCAGAACGAGCGCGAGCCGTCGTTCGAGGACGAGGACACGACCGACTACTTCCTCGGCCGGCGGCCCACGGGCAAGACCAACGAGTCGCGGCTTGACCTGGGTCGGATCGTGCGCGAGGTGCCGGACCTGATCGTGCTCAACGACGAGGCCCATCACATTCACGACCCGGAGATGGCGTGGTTCAAGAACATCGAGGACATCTCGAACCAGCTTCGGCTCAAGGGCAGCAAGCTCTCGGCGCAGTTCGATTTCACCGCCACGCCGCGGCACAACAATGGCGCCATCTTCGTCCAGACCATCGCGGACTACCCGCTGGTGGAGGCTATCCGGCAGGGTGTGGTGAAGCGGCCGGTGCTGCCGAACGAGGCGTCGCGGGCCAAGCTGGTCGAGCGGAAGAGTTCCAAGTTCACCGAGCAATACGAGGATTACCTGCACCTCGGCTACCTGGAATGGAGGAAGGTGTTCGACGAGTTGCAGCCGGCGGGCAAGAAGGCCGTGCTGTTCGTAATGACCGACGACACGCGCAACTGCGACGAAGTGGCGGAGTTCCTGGTGCGGCGTTACCCGGAACTGGCCGACGCGGTGCTGGTCATTCACACGAAGAACAACGGCGAGATTTCCGAGGCGTCGAGCGGGAAAAGCGTCGCCGAGTTGGAGAAGTTGCGCAAGTTGAGCCGGCAGATTGACCACGCGGACAATCCGTTCAAGGCCATCGTCTCGGTGATGATGTTGCGCGAAGGCTGGGACGTGCAGAACGTGGTGTCCATCGTCGGCCTGCGCCCCTTCAAGGCCAAGAGCGAGATTCTGCCGGAGCAGACGCTTGGGCGCGGCTTGCGGCGGATGTTCCGAGACCAACCCTGGCAGCCGGAACCGCGGGTGAGCGTGATCGGCACGGAGGCGTTCATCGAGTTCGTGGAGAAGATCAAGGTCGAGGGTGTGGAGTTGGAATACGCCGCGATGGGCGCGCGCACGCCGCCGCAGTCGCCCTTGCTCGTGGAGGTGGAGCGCGACAACCCGCGCAAGAACGTCGCCGAACTGGACATCGAGTTGCCCGTGCTGGCGCCGCGCATTTACCGGGAATACAAGAACCTTGCCGCCCTCGTCCCCGCGGCCTTTCCGCATCGCAAGCTGGCGCTCAAGCAGTTCACGCCCGAACAGCAGCGCGAGATTGTATTCAAGGATATTGACTTGGAGCAGGTCAGCCACACGACCGTCATGGAGACGGTCTTGGAGCCGAATTACCATAGCGTCGTGGGCTGGTTCACCAAGACGCTCATGCGCGACCTGCGGCTGGTCGGCGGGTTTGACGTGCTGTTCGGCAAGGTGAAGGAGTTCGTCGAGCGGCACCTGTTCAGCGCGCCGGTGGACTTGGAGGACCCAAACGCGTTGCGCAACTTGTCCGAGGTCGAAGCCACGCGCGCCATCCTGGACAACTTCAAGGCCGCGATCAACGCGCTGACCGTGCAGGACCGCGGCACGACAGAGGTGCACGACCGCGTCAAGCTCAGCCAGACGCGGCCTTACTTGGTGAGCGAGCAAGGCTTCTTGAAGCCGAAGCGGTCGCTGTTCGACAAGGTGACGGGAAACAGTTTCGAGCTGGAGTTTGCCGAGTTCCTCGATGAGTGCGTTGGCGAAATCGTCTCCTTTGTGAAGAACTCGCCCAGCATCGGCTTCCGCATCGAGTATCAGACTGCCGGCGGTGCCATCGCCAACTACTATCCGGACTTCCTCGTGAAAGAGACCGAGGCGAGCCTGTGGGTCATCGAGACCAAAGGGCGCGAGGATTTGGACGACCCGCCGAAATGGGAGCGGCTCAAGCAGTGGTGTGCCGATGCAACGTCGAAGGACGACTGCGGGCGGCGCTATCAAGCCCTGTTCGTCCGGCAGGAGAAGTGGGAGGGATTGAAGCCCCGGCGTTTTGCGGATTTGTTAGCGGCTTTTCGGCCGTGAAGGGGCGGCTGCCCAGCCAGTGCGGCTGACGGTGGCTTTGAGCGGCAGGCCGGTACGGTTGGCGGCATCGGGGCCTGGCGCACGACGAACGATCCGACTGCCGGCACGTTATGACGCAGATGCAGCGTCGGTGTGGTGCGCCGACCGGCCATCCCCCACACCTACCTGACGGCAACACTTCAGGGACGCACGGATCGGCCTTTGGCTTCAGCCAATCTGGCTGTTTTGCCTCCCAGGTTGTGGTAAACTTCTCAGCAGATGACACGCGATTCAGAGCGGCTGCAACAGTCGGTGCTGACAGTGGCGCGAAGCGGGCACGGCGGCGCTGCTGGGGGCGGCCTGCGGGACGACGGTGGGCTTGATCGTGTGGCTTTGGCAGGGCGCGGTTCTGGCGGCAGGGGTGATCGGCGGGGGCATTTTGCTCGCACGGTGCGCCGCGGGTTTCTTCGGGTTGAGCGTCCCGGCGCTCTTGCACGCCCTGCGGCTGGACCCGAAGATCGCCGCCGGCCCGGTGACGCTGGCGCTGACGGACATTTGCACGCTGCTTTTCTATTTCAGCCTGGCGGCTTGGTTGTTGTGAGGGGAAGAAGCGCCACGTACTCAACGCGGAGGAGGGCGAGTGACGGCGCGCCGGTCAGGCTTCATTGTCCAACCGCACCGCTTCGCGCAACTCATCCAGGAACGTGGGCAGGGCGGATTCCACGCGGTTCCAGTTGGAGATGAGCGGCGACCAGAGTGGATCGTCTTGAAACGACTTGGTCGCGATGCGAATGCTGCGCACGAAGGTTGCGACGGCGCTTTCCTCCTCGTGGCGTGGGTAGCGCAGGCCGTTGAGGGCCGAGTCCGCCGAGTAGAACCGCAGCGTGTCTTCGGCCTGCCGCATGTAAGCGCTCAAGACCGTGTCAAACAACCCGGCGTCGAGCTTGATGCCCTCGGCGGCCATGCGGCGGAAGAAGGACTTGGCGATGTCCGCCGCCATTTTGTTCAGCCCCTTCTCGGCGTCGCGCGGGGATAGCTCCTGATGCTTGTGATCGTAGTTGTCGCACAACTCGGACTGGCAGATGGCGCGCGGGGCGC
This sequence comes from Verrucomicrobiota bacterium, assembly GCA_016871715.1. GTDB lineage: Bacteria > Verrucomicrobiota > Verrucomicrobiia > Limisphaerales > J093 > VHCO01. Next base: position 81 of record VHCO01000287.1, on the reverse strand, counting down.
AGTTGCGGAACACCTCCGCCAGCATGACTCATAGGCATTTGCTTTTTCGACGCGGCTGGAGTGTGCCTGGCTCGGGGTGGC
>VHCO01000286.1 GCA_016871715.1 Verrucomicrobiota bacterium | reverse complement strand
ACTCAATCGAACCGACACCTGTTTTCCGGGCTCCCAGTTGCGCCTCTGGTACACCATTCGAGACGCTTGAGGCAAAAAAGCGGACACTTTCGCGTCATACCATGTCAGGAGCTGTGGACTCCGACCGCTATCGGCCGCACCCTCTCGTAGGCGCTCGACCGCCTGCCAAGTGAAGGGGGCCTCCAGTTCTTTCCGGTTGCGATAGTGGTTAAACACGCGTTCGTACATCGGGCGCAGCCTGCCCCGGGCTTGGTCAGAGATGGATTTGTAGTGGTAGCGCCCCTCGAAGCTTCTGTAGGCCTCGTAAGGCACATCGAAACCGAGGTTGTATTTGGCGGTGTACTCGAAGCCCTTGAGCAGGCGGTTATCGAGCGCGCCGTAGAGGTCCACGCCCTGAATCCACGCGGTCATCACAGGTGTTGGCGAGGAAGTCCAATCCCATCTGCGTGTGGGCTTGATCGCGCCCGCTTTCCTGGCATTGACCGGACGGCTTGAAGTAGTTGCCGATGGCGCCGTTGCCCTCACCGGCCAGGAAGTAGTTCTTGGCGCGGTCGAACATGGGCTGGTCATCGAGGAACACGCCCATGGCCATCATGGTCTGGAGCATCGAGGCGTCCCAGTTGCCGTTAGCTGAAGGGTAAAAGTCCTTGATGAGCGGATACCAGATGTCGCGCAGCATGGACTCGAACCGCGTCGGCGGGATTGCAGAGCATCGCGCAGCGCCAAACCTCCAATAGGACCGGACCGCGGGGCGCGGCCATCGGTCGCCGCTCCAGGTCCGACACCACGTCGGTCGGGCGGCCCGCGCATTTCAAAATCACGTCGCCCGCCTCCAACCCAGACTTCGCGGGGGCACGATTCCCCGCCGACCACCGCATAGATGCCCCAGCGGACGAACATCCCAAATCGGGCCTCGCGCCACCACACCATACGGGCGTCGTGTTCCTCCGGAGTGTCCGCGGGCTTGAGCGGCGCGGCCTGGGCGTGGATCGGATTGGACGAAAGCAGGACCGAGCCTGCGATCATGAGATGGCCGAGCATTCGCAGCGTCATGTTGCGGATTCCCTCAACGGGCAACCCCGTAGCAACGCGCGGGGTCATGCTCGTCGTACGCGGCTGCCACAGGCCAGGATATATTTCCCAGCGACACGACTACTCGCGTGCGATTTCCCTGCTTCGGCCACTGGCCTTAGACGCCTCCAGCAGCGCCTTCAACTCTTTCACCACGTCCGGGCGCTCGAAGTAGAGGTTGGTCGTCTCGCCGGGGTCGGTGGCCAGATCGTAGAGTTGGCCGGGCGCGTCCGGCGTGGTGTCGGGCCGGGCGAAAGGTTCCAGACCTGGGTTGAGGTAATTGTTGCCCCCCGACCCGCGGTGATCGAGGTATTTCCAGTGACCGCGCCGGATGGCCAGATAGCGCGCGCCGCCGAAGGCTTGCTGCAGCAGGTAGGGCCGGATCGGGGCGGTGTCCAGGCCGAGCAACACGGGCAGCAGGTTGTAGCTGTCCTCGGCGGCAGCCGGCGGGAGGTCGGCGCCGACGATTGCGGCGCACGTGGCCATGACGTCGGTCAGGCTGGCGAGTTGGTGGCTGGTCGTGCCGGGCTTTACCCTGCCGGGCCAGCGAACAATGAGCGGCACGCGATGGCCGCCTTCCCACTGGTCGCGCTTCATTCCGCGCCAAGGCCGCGCGCCGTCGTGGTCATGATCGGCACGCATGTGGATGACGCTGGTGGTCTCGGGGCCGTTGTCGCTGCTGAACACCACGAGGGTGCGGTCGGCGACGCCTAACCGTTCCAGCGTGGCCAGGAGCTCGCCGACAATCCAGTCGAGTTCATGGATGAAATCGCCGTGCGGCCCGGCCTGGGTTTGGCCTTTGAACCGGGGCGCCGGGAAGGAGGGCAAATGCACCGCCTGCGCCGCGTGATAGAGGAAGAAGGGCTGGTTGGGCGTCCTGCGGATGTGCTGCTCGAGGAATCGCTGGCTCTTCTCGAGGAACACCAAGTCAACTTCTTCCATCGGGAAATTCGTCGCGATCAGGCCGGGCCGGCAATCGCCCGCGTAGGGGTGCTTGGGCAACTTCGACTTGTCGATCTTGCCCGTTGGCGGCACCGGCACGCGGTCGCCGTCCACGAAGGCGTAGAGCCAGTCGGTTGTCGGGCAGCAAGCGGTCCCGAAGAACCGGTCGAAGCCGTGCTCGATCGGTCCGCCTTGGATCGGTCGTGAGTAATCCACCCGTTCGACGGCCTCGACGCCGCCACCGCCGATGGGTTGGCCTTGCTTGTCGAAGAAGGTCAGGCCGATGTGCCACTTGCCGATGCAGGCCGTGGCGTAGCCGTGGTCGCGCAGCATCTCGGGCAACGTCAAGCGCTCCGGGGCGATCAACGACGGTCCGCCAACGCCCGTGAAGACCGAACCGCCGCGCGGCACCCGAAACGCCATCTGCCCGGTCATGAGGCTGTAGCGCGTCGGTGTGCAAACCGTCGCCGGGCTGTGAGCGTCGGTGAACCGCATTCCCTCGCGCGCGAGCCGGTCGAGGTGCGGGGTAGGGACCTTGGCCCGGTCGTTGTAGCAACCCACGTCGCCGTAGCCGAGGTCGTCGGCGAGGATGAGGAGGATGTTGGGATGCGCGGAGGCGGCGAGCGCCTGGAACGGTTGGAGGAGCGTTGCGGCAACGCAGGCGAACGCGAGGAGCGTCAGGATCCAAATGCGCCGTAGCGCAGGCATTCTTGCCTGCCGTATCGCCGACTTTCCAGTCGGCCGGGTCTCCGCCCGGCGGATGGGCCAGCGGGCTGGAAAGCCCGCGATACGGCAGACTGGAAAGTCTGCGCTACAGAGACGCGTGGGACGGATGCGGATCGCAGGGGTTTTCGCGGGGTTCATCGCAGGAGAACATTGGTAGCGTATGAGTAGTAGGCCAGGCCGGTCATGGGTAAGGAAACGGCCGCAGTCTCAGGGACGGGTGGCACCGTCGGCGCGCGCCTGGTCGAGCGCCTTGCGGATCATGCCCACCGCGGCGGCCAACGGCCAAACGGACGATCAAGAGCGGTTTCATCGTCAACGACAGCGCTTCAGACGCCACGAGCGGCGCGCAGCGGAGTGCGCGCCCTACCCTTTGTCCACGGCCCTTGCCGGCGCGCTCGGCGGTCGCGCCCTACCCTTCGCCCACGGCCCGACGACGTGCGACGGCTTGTCGCTAACCCGCCAGCTCCGGCCTCTCCATGAAAGCGTAGCAGAGCATATGGCAAATGCCCATCTGAGCGTCCTCGACCCGGCCGTAATGCGTGTCTTGGATGACCACCACCTCATGGGCGAACTCAGCCACGCGCCCGCGTTTGGCCCCGACAAGCGCCACGGTGTGCAGGCCGTGCTGGGCCGCCCATTGGACCGCCTTCACGACGTTGGGCGAGCTGCCGCTGACACTGAGCGTCAACAGGACATCCCCCGCCTGACCGTAGTTCTCGAGCTGGCGCACGAAGATGTCGTCGTAGGCGTAATCGTTGCCGATCGCGGTGAGCCAACTCACGTTGTCGTTGAGCGATAGCACCCGGAATCGCCGGCCCACCTTGTCCGAGGAACCCTTCCCCAAATCCGTCGCGAAATGCGAGGCGTTGGCGGCGCTGCCGCCGTTGCCGCACACGAAGATCTGACGGCCGGCGTCCAGAGCCTGCTTCAGCACCTCGATCAAGCGGGCGACCGCCTCGGTGGGGATCGAGTCTAAGGCGGCCTTCTGCGCGGCCAGGTATCCAGTCAGCCAGTCTTTCATCGGAGCCCAGGATGCCAAAAGCGGCCCGCTGAGGACAAGGTTTTGTCAGCGCCGCCCAACGCCGCGGCACCACTCGACCCAGGCGCGCACCCGCTCGTCGGGAATCCCCGCCTCGAGGTCGGCCAAGACGAGGTCGCACGGGGCGTACTCCTCGGCCACGCGGCGCAGGTCCGCCTGGATTTCCCCGGGGGACTTGCTGTGCGCATCCAGCGGCGAGTACATGAGCGCGCGGCGCGCCTCGGGGAACAGGGCCTTGGCCCGCGCGAGATCGGATGACAACCCCAGATCGAGGTACGCGACGCCCGGCAAGCGCGCGTAGGCCTCGAGGTACGGCGTCGCGTTCCAGGCGCAGTTGTGAACGCCGATGCCCTCGTAGGCCTGGGCGAGCCGTTGGTCGAACGGCCACAACAGCTCGCGGTAGATGCGCGGCGACACCAGGTTGACCAGGCAGTTGCTGACCGTGACGAACCGGTAATCGACGCCGGTGGCGCGCTGGCGCGCCCTCAAGCGCTCGAGCCCGGCCAGCATCGTTTCACACACGCAAGCGCAGAGATGACGCGCCTTGGCCGGCTCGGTGACCAAGTCGATAAACACCTGCTGGCCGCGCAGGCGGTGGGCGTTGTTCAACACGCCTTGCCAGTTGATGAAACCCTCGAGGCGCCCCTCGTGGCACTCGATCCAATCGAGCTGCGCCCAAAGCTGGGCCCAGTGCGGGTTCCGGTCCAGGTCTGGCGGTTCCAGGCGCGCGAGTTGGGCGTCGGTCAGGTCGTCGTGGGCGCAGGTGGGCCATTGATCGGCCGCATACAGCACCCGCCGGCCGTAAAGCGCAGCGACGGTGCAAGCCCCCTCGACCCCCGTCAGCAAGTCCAGCGGTTCGTCCGCCCGGTCCATGCCCCCAATCCGAGTGCCGGGAAACCGTTGCCGCAACACCCGGCGCATCGTCACCACGCAGTCGCGGCGGTAGGCCGGGTCGCGGTGAAACCGTTCGCCAAAATCCAGGGCGGCATGCTGCCGAAACCACGCAGGCGTGAACCCAATCTCCGGCCGCAGAAACGCCTGGTCGCCATCCGCCGGCCGACGCGTGGCCGGGGCGGCAGGGGCGATGTAGCTGACGAGGGGCCTGACCGATCGCAGGCTCATCCGGCCGTCGGCGCCTGCGGAGGGCTCGCCCCGGCGCGGGCGCGCCCAACCAGTCGCGTCCAAGCGAGGCCGACCAGGAGAATCGTCAGCGTGCCCACCACGATGATCATGAAGTTATGGAAGGGGCTGCGCAGCCAGGCCCAGTCGCCGGTCAGCCTCGGAGATAAGCTCATCCAGAAGATGACCAACACACCGGCAATGACCCCGGCGCCCGCGGCCGCGTTGCCGGCCCGTCGCGAGAGCAGGCCCAGCAGGAACAAGCCCAACATACCGCCGCTGAAGAGGCTTGCCAGCTCCCACCACGCGTCGAGCGCGCTCTTCACTTGGATCATCGCCAGCGCCACCAGCGTGCCGGCCAAACCCGCTCCGAGCGTCGCCCATCGCAACACCCGCAGCGACTCCCGTTCGGTCGCTTGCGGCCGGAAATAGCGCTGGTAGAGGTCGCGCAGGATCAGCGTGGCGGAGCAGTTCACCGAGCTGGCCAGGGTCGACTGCGCGGCGGCAAAGACGGCGGCAATCACCAACCCGCTCACCCCTACCGGCAAGCCCTGAGCGATAAAATGCGGGAACACCTGGTCGGCCTTCGTGCCCGCGGGCAGCAGCGTCGGTTGGGCGGTGTAATAGGCGAAGAGCGCCGTGCCGATGAAGAAGAACACCGCCGAGACTGGCACATAAAGGAGCGCGCCCAGCCAGACGCTCTTGTAGGCTGCCTCATCGGTCTTGGCGGTGGCGTAGCGCTGGACGTAGGTTTGGTCGATACCGAAGTTCTGCAGGTTGATGAAAATGCCGTAGATCAACACCACCCAGAACGTCGACTCCGCCACGCTCGGTCCGAAGCTGCCCAGGCTGAACTTGTGGTCGCGAGCGGCGATGTCGAACATCTGGCCGGGTCCCTCGGGCATGCCGAAGCAGAGCAGGACCAGGCAGACCAAGGCGCCGCCCACCAACACAAAGGCCTGCACCACATCGGTCCAGATGACGGCTTCCATCCCCCCGATCAGCGTGTAGGCAATCACCACCAACCCAGTGACCAGGATCAGGCCGACCAAGTGCCAGGGAATCTCGCCCGGCTGCACGTCCCCGCCCAACCCGAGCAGCGGCGCCAATGCTAAGGCCAACAGGAACTGGATCGTGCCCATCCGCGCCAGTTGCGTCAGCAAATAGCAGATCACCGCATAGGTTCGTGCCCAGGCACCAAACCGCACCTCCAGGTGATGGTAGGCGGACACCTCGCCGCTGCGCCGGTAGAAGGGCACAAACCATCGCACTGCCACCCACGTCGTCAGCGGCAGCGCCAGACTAAAGACGAACGGGTTCCAATTCGCCGCGAAGGCCTTGCCGGGCAACGCCAGGAAACTGATGCTGCTGACGTAAGTCCCCAAGATCGACACCCCCACCGCCCAACCCGCCACCGACCGGCCCGCCGCCATGAAATGGTCTGCCGTCTTGTTCTTGCGCCCGATGCGCACTCCCATCGCCACCATGGCCAGGAGGTAGACCACTAACACCCCAAGGTCGATCAACGGCAATCCATTCATGCGTAGGCTCTGGTAAAGTCCGATGTTGAAGAACGGCCGCCCATCAACGCGCGGACGCCACCGGCTGCTCCGGCAGCGGAACCGAATCCGCCATGGTCAACGCGCGGAAGTTCCTGAACCGATGGAACGTGAGGAAGTTGGCGTCGTGGTTGTTGCGCGCCCCGCCTTGGCCATCGTCGTAGGCCGTCCGGCAAGCCGCAATCAGGTCCGCGCCGTCCACGTGCCAATCCACATACTGAAACCCGTGCCGAGCAACGTCCGGATGGTACAGCAACAGACAACGCACCTCCCAATTCGTCAGGTCCGCCGAGCACGCCAACGCCAAGGTGTTTCGAATCCGTGACGGCTGGCCGTCCTGGGCGTGCCGCTCGGGCACCGCCGTCACCAAAGACCAGTACCGGTCGCTGGTCGGATCGAACCGGATCGTGAACTTCTTCGCGCCGCCGGGAAACCGCAGGAAACCGGTGGCCGGGTCGAAGCGGGCCGTCTTCCCATCCGCGCTCACCTGTACCACGGCCGCGCGCTCGGGCAGGGCGGCGTGGACGCGCAGGATATTGACCAGGTCACCCGCGCGGGTGACCACCGCGTTGCCCTCGAGCCACCCCCCGAAGTCGCCCCCCAACCACTGCGGATCGCCGGCCAAGCGAGTCGAGAAAGTCCATTGCGCTGCGTCCAGCAAATCCGCCTCGGCCGGCGCCGACAACATCATGGCGCGGTAACGCGACCCCCAGCGCGTGCCGCCCATCGCGTCCTCGGTGGCCCGCCAGATGCGATCCCCATGGACCACCACCGGCACCGGCGCCGTGTGGTACTCGCCCTCCGGCGTGAGCAGGCCCGTGCGCGCGTCCTGCGGTTCGGTCCAGGTCGCCCCCCGGTCCGTCGAGCGCCGGATCACCAGTCGACCATGATGCTTCTCGGTTCCGAGCAGATAAGCCGCCTCGCGGTGTGTGAACAAGCTGGCCCAAAACAAACCCTCGATCCGAGCCACCCGACCCCAACTCCGGCCGCGGTCCCCCGAGCGAAACACGACAGTCGTCGCGCGCTCGTGTTCCTTGCTCTGCGGCCCGAAAAAGTCGTGCGAGGCAAGGTAATCGCCTCCCGGCAGAACCGTCAGCCCCGGCGACCCAATATAAAGGCCTGAAGACTGCGGGCTGTGGTCGATGACGACCCCGGGCACGCCACCGGCCGTTACCCCAACCGCGGGTGCGGGAGTCTCGCTCGGCTGCGCCACGCCGAGGACGCAAACCAACCATAAACCCAATGAGAACCCCAACCGGCATCGGGCCGACTGGAAGGTCGGCGGCACGGCCGGTTCATGGAAGGTCCGCCGGCAGCGCGGGGACTGGAGGAGGGCGAGGGCGTGCATGACGGCCCGCACGGTAGCAAGGCGCTGCGGAAGACTCCAAGGGCAAAGTGGGGCCGGCCTCCTCAGCGCCGGCGCAGGCCATTCCAGATGGTCTCGATGCGGCGTTTGAGTTGGTCGGACGAAATGGGCCACATGGTGCGGCCGTACAAGGCAGCCTTGATCTCGCTGAACGTCAGATCGTTGATCCGAAAATCGGGGACGCGATTGTCGATCTCCAGGTAGTACCGCATCAGGAGGAGGTGTTTGCGCACCAGGTGGGGCAGGAGGAAATGCTGGCGCACCTGTTCGACGGCCGCGGCGCTCATCGCCTCGCGCTCGGCGTCGTTCTCCAGCAGCGACTTCATGCGCAGCGCGATCCGGTCCACGTCGGTGGGATGGACGATGTAGCCAGTCTGGCCGTTGACGACTTGCTTGCGAATGCCGCCGACGTTGCTGCCGATCACCGGGGTGCCTTGCCACATCGCTTCCGAGACCACCAACCCGAAGCCTTCGCGCGTGGCCACGTGCACAAACGCCCGTGCCAAGGCCATCAGCGCCCCAACCACCTGGTCGTTGTTCGGCACGTTCACCCAGGCGTGAATGTCCGGATCCCCATCGACCCAACCCCGCACCTGCTCGTACATCTCCGACCCTTCCGGATCGTCGGTGGCATAGTTGCCCACGAGGATCAGCAACGGCTTGTGCCGCGGCACGACTCGGTCGCGCAGACGCTTGAAGGCCTCGATCACCCCCTGCTGATTCTTGTGCACGTCATACCGGGAAATGGCCGTGAAGATCGGCCGGTCCGGATCCACGTTGTGTTGGTGGAACAAGTCGCCCAGCACGCCCAGCGCCTCGGCGCGACTGTACCGATGGTTCTTTGCGCGCAAGGGGTCGATGCACGGATTGATCTCGTAAGTTGGAATCTGCAGCTCCGACCGAATGAACTCCGGGCAGGTGAAGATGGCCCCGTCGAAATGGTTGATGTAGGGGAGCAGAAACCGCCAGATCCGCAGGTTAGCCTGCGAGGTGTCAATGTGGCACCGCCACAGCACGTGGCCGTAGATGTTGCCGCTCATGACCGCCGCCGCCGGCTGGGGATCGTGAATCGTGACCATGTTCCCCACCACTTTGGTGGTCTCGACGTTCTGGCTGACCGTCTCGAGGTAGGCGTGAAAGATCTCGTCCAAGGAGATGCTCTGCTCGACCCCTTGCAGCAGATTGTGGAACTTCTTGGTCACCGTGAAGAAATCGCTGGTGCCCTCGATCACAAACCACCGGCAATCCACCCCGAGTCCCTTGGCAAACGGCACGATGCTCTGCAACATCTCCGCGACCCCTCCCCCCACACACGTCGAGTTCACATTCGCCCACACCTTCTCGTGCAGCGGTTCCGCAATCCACTTCAGCGCGCTGATCGTCCGCTCCCCCACAAACGGAATGTAACGGTCCACCTCGACCGCCGCCAAGTTGACGTATTGGTTGGCGAATTTCTTGCTCAGGTCGTCGAACATAAGCAGGAGTCGTAGCTTTGGACTACGGCTCGGCGGTTCGGTGCGCCGAGCATAGCGCGCTCTCGCTGCGAGCTGCACCCTATCCGGAGGTCCCACCACGAAGC
>VHCO01000285.1 GCA_016871715.1 Verrucomicrobiota bacterium | reverse complement strand
GAGGGCTGCCATCGCGGGTGAGACCCGGCAGGCTCCCTGTGGGGCGCGGGTCGTCAGACCCGCTTGGCGGACGTGACCGTCCGCGCTCCGCCTCGCTAAGGATTCGGGGCGCAGTTGTGGGTTCCGCCATGGCCTCGGCGCAGGGCGGCCCGGCCGTCAGCGGGCTCGCGGCAGCGGCACATGGACCTCGAGGACCGTTCCAGCGCCCGGCGCCGAGCGCAGGTGGGACTGGCCCCCCAACGCGGCGATGCGTTTCTCGATATTCCCCAAACCGTTGCCTGCCGGGCGGCGCGCGGAGGGCTCGAACCCGCGGCCGTCGTCGCCGATGCGCAGCATGAGATTCGACCCGACCACCTCGAGTTGCACGGTCACGGTGCGGGCGGCGGCGTGCTTGATGACGTTGTGGAGGGCTTCCTTGAGGACCAGCAACAAGTTGCGGCGGAAGGTGGCGGAGACGCGGAGCTCGGGGACCTGCCCGGCGAATTCGAGGCGTGCTTGGAACGGAGCGTTTTCGATCTGTGAGGCGGCGTGTTCTCGGAGGTAAGCCACCAGATTGTCCAGGGTGTCATGGTGCGGGTTGGTGGCCCAGACCAGGTCGCTGATGCGCGCGGTGACATCGCGGGCGCTATCCGAGATTCGCTGCAGGCTCGAGCGCGTTTGGCCGGCGTCGTCGGCCCGGCCCTTGGCCACCTCGCTCAGGATCGAGATTTGCGTCAGGGCAGCCCCGAGTTCGTCGTGGAGATCGGCTGCGATTCGCGTGCGCTCGTCCATCAGGGCTTGCCGATGCTTGAGTTCCTGCAGGCGGCGTTGTCCGGCCAACCGGCGCCAGTGCCAGCCGGCGCCCACGGCCGCCAGGCCTATGGCGAGAGCGACGTAGAAGGGGGTGGTCTGCCAGAAGTATGGCTGGATCACGAAGCTCAGTGCCGCCGCCTGCTCATTCCAGACGCCGTGAGCATTGGCCGCTTGGACGCGGAACTGATACGCGCCGGGCCGCAGGTTCGTGTAGAACGCCAGCCGCAAGTCGGTCTCAGGCGACCAGTCCGCATCGTACCCGTCTAAGCGGTGACGGAACTTCACTCGGTCGGCCGCCACCAGACTGATGGCGGTGTAGTGGGCTTCGAGTCGTTCACCGGATCCCGGCGGCAGGCGGAGCGTGGTCGCACCCCGATCGGCTTGCCGCGACGGCTCAGGAGAGCGCACTGCTCGAGTCGGCCGCAAGTTCGCGGTTTCGGCACGAGCCGCTACGGGCGGAGCCGGGACGCGGGGAATCGTGCCGGCGGGGTTGGGCAGGGGGACGTCGCGGTGATTGACCCGGAGCCGCTCGATCAGCGCTGGCAACGGCTGGGTGTCGAGGCGCACCCGCTGCGGGTCGAACGTGGCCAGGCCATTGCGCGTCGCCACCCAGATGTGCCCGTCAGGCGTTTTCGCCATCGTGGGGTAGTGGAGACTGGAACACTCGGGCGTCAGTAACCCATGACGCGGCCCCAGGGTGAGACTCTGCACCCGACTCGAACGTCCGGCAAAGAACGCCTCGACATCCTGCTGGGCGAGGCGATGGATGCCGCGCTTGCCGCTGAGCCAGAAGTTGCCCAAGTCGTCCTCGATGAGGTCGAGCAGAACGTCCTGCGGCAGTCCGTCCTTGACGGTGAGGTTCTGAAACTCCCCTTCCCAGCGCCGGGTCAACCGGCCTTCACCCACGATCCAGAGCGCTCCCGCACGATCCAGATAGACCGGCACCGAGTAATTGGCCGGGAGCCCGTCCCACTGGGTGAACGTCTCGACGCGCCCGCGGGCGAGATGCACCAGCCCATGCGCCAGCGAGCCCATCCACATCGATCCCTCGCGATCCTCGACCAAGCCGAGCGGGAACAGCTTCGGCAGTTCCTCGCCCACGCGGTAACGGCCGAAGGCCGGTTCGCTACTCGCAGAGTCTGGCGCCCAGTTCCCGTCCGGGGTGTGCGCGAGCCGGTCGGGTTTCACCCAGGTGAGGCCGCGCTCGCAGACGACCCACAACGTCCCGTCGGTGGCGAACCGCAGGGTGTTCGGATCCTGCCAATCGAGGCCCAGGCCGACGATGTCTCTAGGCGGGTCGTAACGGTCTCTTCGCAGTTGGGCTTGCCCGGCGCCTTGCCCCCCAAACCAAGCCCGTCCTTGCTGGTCGCTGGCCACAGACCTGAGTTTTGCTTTGCCCTCGAGTGTCCATGCGCCCTGCCCATAGTGACTCAGACCGCCTCCGGTCGCTGCCCAGAGGGCTCCGTTGGGCGCGGTGCAGACCGAGCGCACGTCGTTGCCGCTGAGGCCATCCTGGGTGGTGAACACTCGGACCAGTCGTTCCTGTACAAAGTGCAGCCCATCTTCCTCGGTGCCGCACCACACGCCGCCTTCTTGGTTGGCGCACAGGCAGGAGATCTCTGGCCCGGCCAAGAAATCCGGGATTTCGATCTTCTCGAGGACGTCACCCTGGAGTCGGGCCAACCGGAAGGAGACGCCCCACCAGTTCTCCGCCGCCGAGGGCCCGCTCCAACGCGCCGCCTTGGGGAGGAGGTTTCGGTCATCCCAAAGCCACTGAAAGACCGGCGCGTCGCCGCCCAGCGCCACTTCTGCCCACCCGTGGGGGGCGGCGCCGCCGCTGGTCCACACGCGCACCCTGGGTTGGCCCGGCAGGGCGTGCCCGCCGGCACACCGCACCGTCGGCGGAGTGCCGTCTACCTGGGCCACGACGGTTGGCACGGCCGCGCGTCCGTCCCAGAAGTACGCTTGTTGAGGTTGTTCCCCCGCCAGCCACACGCCGTTCGTCGCCACGACCAACCGGCGAATGTGCCCGGGCACCACGACCTCGGCGCTCGAGGTTCCCGTGTCCGGACGGTATCTCCGCAGCCACAGCGGTCCTCGAGGGACGAAGGCGTTGAACCCGGCCACCCACAACGAGCCATCGCCCGCCGGCTCGGCTTGGAGGATGAACCGCTGCGGCAGTCCCTGGGTGAAGGCCGTGAACTCCAAGCCGCGGATGCGGAGCAACCCGCCGAAGATGCCGGCCCAGATGGTGCCGTCGGCCTCTTCGGCTAGGCTCCAGACGGTTTGGCCGATCGCTTCGAGTGCCGGCGTGTTCTCGGCCGTGTAGGCACGGAACTGCCGGCCATCGAAACGCGCCAAGCCCTCCTCGGTGCCCACCCACAGGTAGCCGTTTTGCGCCTGCAAGACCGCCTTCACGATGTTGCCAGGCAGGCCGTCCTCGGTGGTGAACCGCCGATGCGTCCAGGTCTGAGGGGGCGGCACCGCGACGTTAGTCGAGACTTCGACCGGCACGTTCTGCGCCGTTGCTCGCAACCGGGCGTCGGTGTTTCGCACGGGTCGGTTCGGCACACCGGCGGCGTGGAACGCCTGGATCTCGCCCTCGGTCAGCACCCGATCGAACGCGCACAGATCGCGCAATTGCACCTTGAAGTCGTCACCCTGTCCGCGCATCGAGCTGCCGACGTTGAGCCAACGACTCTGTACCGGCCAAAGATTCGGCCGTCGACCGTCGAGTGTGCGGGCGCCGTTTACCCAAACCAGACTGGTGCGGTCCGCTCTCTGGGCGATGGCCACATGCTGCCACGTCCCCAGGGTCAGCGTGGTCCACTCGGTCCGGTCCGTTTCCTGGAAATGGTGGGGGCCGACAAAGAACCGTTGCCCATCTTCGTAGGATTGAAAGAGCCATTCTCCCTCACTGGATTCCTGTCCGAGCAACCGGCAGTACAGGGTGGACTCGAGCCGGACCCAGAACGACAAGGTGAACACCGCGTCGGTAATGGCCGGCTGCAATTGCACCCAGGCCGTGCTTTGGCTGAGCGCCGTCTCGTCGTCGGCGCCTGTGGCCATGGGGGGCAAGAGGCCCATGACGACGCCTTCCTGGCCCGTGACCTCGTCTCGCGCATCGAGCAGATTCGGCCACCAACGGATCAGGCCCTCGGTCACCGGCAGATCGACAACGGGGTCGACGGCTTGCGGCGGGACCAGCGGCGTTTGCCCGCCGCCGCTCCAGCCCAGCATCAAGACCGCCAGCGCCACTGTTCGCATCGCGCGCGCCTGTCCGAAGGTCACGTTCGCAGGCTAGACCGGTCCGCTGCGGGCGGCAAGGCGGATGGGTACGACCCGAGGTGGGTCCCAGGGGCGGACGATCATCCCCGGTTACACCGGCCGGGCAGCCACTGTCTGCTTGGCCCGCGCACCCCGCGAGACGACGCCAAACATCGAGCCGGCAGCGTGCGCTGTCCCCAGCGCATCTGTCCGCGCTGCCGGACTCACACCAACTCCTCGACCGGTACGGCGCGGCAGTTGTCTTCGATGGGGAAGTCGTGCGTGGCGCGGCAGACCACACTGGCGCCCTTGACTTTCTGCCGGCCAATCGCCTCACGCACGAAACGCAGATTCGCCAGGTCTGTGGAGTCGGGCAGTTCCGTCCATTTGGCCTCCAGCAACTCGAGGAAGCCGCCGCTTTCGGCCACAAAGTCCACCTCGCGCGTGCGATCACGCCAGAAGAACAGGCTGCGTGCGCGTCCCGCTACACGCTCACGGTGGCGCAGTTGCGCCAGGACGAAGGTCTCCCACACCGCCCCGGCGCAAGGCGCGCCTATCAGCGAGTTAGCGTCCCGGATATTCAGCAGCGAACACAGCAGGCCTGTGTCGTTGAGGTAAAGCTTGGGGCTCTTGGCGATGGACTTGGTCCGGTTGGAGAACCACGGTTCCAGCAAGGCTACCTGGCCGGAAGCTTCCAGGATCGAGAGCCACTGATTGGCGGTCGAGGGCGCGATGCCCACGTCCCGTGCCAGGTCTGCCTTGTTGAGCAGGTTGGCCGAGCGCAGGGCGCAGGCGCGCAGGAAGCGCTCGAAGTCGCGCAGGCTCCCCACGTTGGCCAGAGTCCGCACGTCGCGCTGCAGATAGGTGGCCAGATAGGAGTTCTGGAAGGAGACGACGTCCAGGTCCGGCGTGGCGTGCAGTTCGGGCATCCCGCCGCGCACCATAAAGTCCAAACACCGCGTCTCGGGACGGGCTGCACGGGCTTCAGCGAAAGCCAGTGGTTCAAGATCCAGAATGGCTGCGCGACCCGCCAACGACTCACCCACGCCTTTCATCAGCGTGAACTTCTGTGAGCCGGTAATGAGGAACTGTCCGGCACGCTTCCGCTGGGCATCCACCACGACCTTCAAGTGCCGGAACAGTGAGGGCGCGTACTGGACTTCTTCCAGGATGGACGGGGGTGGATGTCGCTGCAGGAACAGGGCCGGTTCCTTCTGCGCCTGTTCGGCCTCGCTCGGCAGATCCAGGGAGACGAACCCGTAATCTGGGAAAAGCCGGCGCAGGGTGGAGGTCTTGCCGGTTTGTCGGGCACCCGTCAGAACGACCACCGGGCGGGTGGCGGCCAGTTTTCGCAACTCGGGCTCAATGGAGCGGGGTATCCACATCGGCGAAAAATGCGATCCAACCGCATATTTTGCAGGCCAGACGTGCCGCCCGAGTTCCAATCGGCGGGTCGACGTCCTCATGGCGCGCGAACCACGCGAAACGACGCCAAACCTCGAGCCGGCAGCGCGCGCTGTCCCCAGCGCATCTGTCCGCGATGACGGTCTGCTGAGACCGGTCCCAAGGGAGGCTCGCCTGCGCTGGCCGCAGCCTTCGTCAGCAGGGCTTGGCGTTCGACCTGGAACTGGTCCGAGCACATCCTGTGGAGGCATCCCCGCCACGCGAAACGTGACGAAGTAGGAGCGGCCTTGGGCGCGCGCGTGGGGCAGGTATCCCCGGCCGCCCTGCTGCTCCCCCGAAAAAATACAACGTTTGTGGGAGTAGACAGATCCATGCCGTTGGTTAGTAATCCTCGCATGTATCAAATCGTCCGTTCTCGCCGGTCGTTGGCCAGGTGCATCCTGGCCCCGGCGGAGCGACCTGTCGCCGATGCGTAACCCCTGCCGCGCGAAGCCAGAATCGCTCCCGGACAACCACCCGTCCAACCTCCAACACGAACCCTCCGTGAACCCCATGCGAAGTCATACCCTAGCCAATAACCAACGGGCCGGCGCTGCTGTAGCCGTCCGCCTCAACTCGAGTCCTTGGCGCCCTCGAGCGCCTCTGCTGCTCGCGCTATTGCTGTCCCTACCGGTGCTGGGGCAGAGCCGGTACGTCATCGTGTCCGAGCGATTGGCCGAAGTGGAACAGGCGGCGCAGGGCCGCGGCGGGGCCGTGCAACATCGGCTCAAGTACCTGAAGGGTGCGGTGGTGGATCTGCCGGACCAGGCTGCCGCTGCCGCCCTGCGGGCGCGGTTTGGCGCTAGGGCGATCATCGAGCCGGACATCGTCTACTCGATCGACTTCCAGCCCGCGGCGCCGCCGCCCGGCAAAGGCAAGCCCGGCAGCGGAAATCCGCCTCCCCCCCCGGCTCAACCGCCCCAGACGCTGCCCTGGGGTATCGCTGCTGTGCAAGCCCCGGCTGGCTGGCCGTTTTACTCGGGCGCAGGCGTCATCGTCGGCGTTGTGGACACGGGCATCCAACCGGACCACCCGGACCTGGCTGCGAACATCGTGGGTGGGGAGAACTTCATTGTTACGGGCAAGGTGCGGGGAAAGGCGGTCGTGGATCCGACGAAATGGGGGGACGATAACGGCCACGGCACGCATGTGGCCGGGACGATTGCGGCGCTGGACAACGGCATTGGCGTCGTCGGTGTGGCGCCCCAGGCCGGCTTGTTTGCTGCCAAAGTCCTCAACAGCTCCGGCTCAGGTTACGTCTCTGCCGTCGCGGATGGCATCCTGTCGTGCGTGGCGAACGGGGCGCAGGTGATCAGCCTGAGTCTAGGCGGCGGCGACGCCGAGGTGCTACGTCTGGCCGTGCAGTCGGCCGCCAGCCAGGGGGCCATTCTGGTGGCGGCCGCGGGCAACGGCGGCTGCGCCTGCGCCCTGTACCCCTCGTCCTACCCCGAAGTGCTGCGGATCTCAGCGGTCAACTCCAACCTCCAGTTGGCCTCGTTCAGCAGTTACGGCGACATCGACTACACCGCGCCGGGCGTGGGTGTGCTCTCGACGGTGATTGGCAGCAGCTACGCCGCTTACAACGGCACCAGCATGGCCACGCCGCACGTCTCGGGCGTCGTGGCCCTGATGCTCTCCGCTGGCATCGACACGCTCTACGCGGTGGACATCGGACTGCCTTTCGAGCAACAGGGCAACGGACTCGTCAGCGCGGTGCCGGTGGCGCCCTGACCGTAAGCCGCGACTCCTTGAGGCAAACACCCTGTGATTGCCCGATGCATCTTGCCCATAGCCCGAACCTCTCCTCGCTGAGCCTTATTGCCCATGAACACGATACGGAAGGATTTAGGATTTAGGATTTCGGATTTAGGATTTGGAAGGGTGAGGAACCCACTTTTCGGGTTTCGGCGAGCGGGGGCTGGCGCCGTTTTTCTGATCCTTGGCGCCGCCGGCCTGCTCGTCAGCGCGCCGCTCGAGGCGGCTGCGTCGCCGGAGGCCAAGCCGCAGGCTTTCTCGACGACGGGATCGCTGTCCGCCGGCGAGTGGCACTACTTTCAGGTCGACATCCCCGCCGGCTCACCCGGGTGGCGGCTGGTCCTGAACGTCACCAGCGGCAGTGCCGCGCGGCTGTACCTTCGTCAGGGCGATCTGCCGACAACCTCAGCCTATGCGCGTGCGACGCCTGGCAGCGGCAACGATACGTTGGTGCTGACCGAGACCGAGGCGCTCCCTGGCACGTGGTATCTGGGGGTCCAGCAACCGGCGGGCAGCGGCAGTTACGCGCTGTACAGCGAAGTGGGTTATCTCACCGCGCTGGCGTGGGACCCGGGTTTGGCGGCGGACGGGACGGCGGTGTTCACGAGCACGAGCCCGACCGGTGGAGACTACTTCTTCACGATCACCGCCCAGAATCCGAACGTCGGGATTTGGCGCACCGCTTTGCACGTCTTGACGGGGGAGGCTCATGTGTATCTGCGGCCGGATGGCTTTGCCAGCAGCCCAGCGGCTTATCCCTACGGTTCCGCCCGAAGCGGTTCGGACGGCCTGGTGCTTAACACGAGCCAATTCACTCCGGGCCAGGTGTGGTACGTGCTAGTGCGCGCCACTCCCGGCGCGCAATGGAAGCTGCTGAGCGGCGACGCCTTCGTCCACGACTTGGGTCCGCTGGCCGCCGACGGCTCGAGCGGGGCGAGTGTCACGATCAGGCCGGATGGGATCGCCTATTTCCGGACGACGGTGCCGGCCAGCACGCTGGCGTGGCGGCTGTGGCTGCAGGGAGGCTCGAGTCCGATCTACGTCCGCCGGTCCGCCGCGCCCCACCCGGCCTCGCAGGGTTCTTGGGACCTCCGCCAGAACGGGGCCATGCTGGTCGTGCCGCCGTACCTGAACGCCGGGACGTTCAACGGTTCCTATTTTGTCGGCGTGCCCGGCGACCCCGGCACTCGAGTCGACCTCGATTCCCGCCAGCATAGCGTCGTGGACATTCCCTTCGATGCCCTCCATCAGGTGTCTGCGACGGCCGCCGACTTTCCGTACGTGACCTATCGCACCCAGGTGCCCGTCCAGCAGATCGCTTGGCAGGTCAGCCTGACGCCTTCGAGCGGCAACCCGAACCTGGCCATCCGCCGCGATCTCGTGCCCAACGAGTTCAGGAACGACGCCTTCTCCGATGTGCCCGGCACCGTGGGCGACAGCGTCACGCTCGTTCCCGCTACGGGCACCGCGGGGATCACGGATGGGACTTATTACGTCACGGTCTATGGCGCTACCCCCTTCGCCGCGTCACTGACCCAGGGCCAGCCGGTCGTCACCGACGAACCGTTCAGGTTCACCGCGCTCAACGACGCTTCCCAGCGCGCCGGCTGGCGTTACTACCGTGTTGGCATCACGGGCGGCATCCAGGATCAGCTCGGCTCGCTCGGCTGGCAACTGCTGCTGACCGGTGCGCCTCCCGGAACCGAGATTGCCCTGCGGCGGAACGCTCTCCCCGGCCGATGGCGGTTTCGCGATTCGGATGCCGGCCTGGCCTGGGGCGAAGCGGGCCACGTGGACCACTCGAGCACCAGCGGCCTCCTGCAACGACCCGGCCATCAAGCGGACATCTGGTACATCGGTGTTTATCAGCCAGTCGCCGCTTTGGGCGAATTCACGCTGAGTGGGGCCGACCTGCAAGGTGAGCCGGCAGCCTTTGACGGCGCCAGTTTCACCGTCGCGAGCCAACCCCCAGGCCAATGGCGGTATTACCGGGTGGACGTTCCTGCGGACAGTCAGGTGTTGGGCTGGGATTTGCGGCTCTCCGGGGTGACGGCGGGCTACCCGCAGATGGTGGTGCGGCGGGATGCGCTGCCGGGGAGCGTGTACTCGACGATCTACGGGTTCGGCACCACCTGGCCCAGTGGCAGCCAGTGGGCCGGG
>VHCO01000284.1 GCA_016871715.1 Verrucomicrobiota bacterium | reverse complement strand
AGGAACGGTTCGATCGCCAGCTTGGGCAACGGGAGAAATGTGCCGTCCGGCAGGAACACTCCTTCGGTCACCAGCGCGTGGATGTGGGACAAGCCCGTGGAGTTCTGATCCGGCGTTGCGGGCTCACCGAGCGGGCGGTCGCCGCGGAACTCGGGCTAACCAGCGGGTCGGCCGTCAGTTATCTGGTGCGCCTCGTGAGAGCGCGCTGCCGCGCCGACACGGAGATTGCCGAACTCGTCCGGAGCCTTACACATGCAGAAGCTATTTGCTGTTTTCAGGGTTGACCCCGAAACTCCACGGCCCCGCTCCGCTCCACGCCGTCCGCGTCCAGGTCGAGTAGGCAGGAGGGCTCGCGCCCTCCCGCCTCTCTCGGAACCGTACTTGTGGGTCACACATACGGCTCTTCAGGACGCTATCTGTCTATACGGGCAGCAATAGCTGCCCGTCCAAGGCCATTTCCGGTTCGGGTGGAACGTGACTGCGCCAACGGTCATAGAGCGACACCAGCCGCTCCTCAAACCACGCATTCGGATAGGCACGTTGGATACCGGGCAATTGACTCCGATACCATAGCCCCCGTTTGCGGAAGGCACAGTTGCGAGCCGCTTGATAGCCGACTCCCCTGGATCGCAGATGCCTGTACAGATGCCGAGCGCGTTTCTTCTGACGCATGATAATCAGCCGCAGCCTTCTGCGGATATGACCGTCATACTCATGAAGTCGGTACGCCCCGCCCGCCGTGCAGAGCCGGAAGTATCCTTCCCATCCTCTCAGGTAGGTGTTGATCTGTTCGATGCACATGTCCAGCGATTGGCCCCACGTCCGGGGCGTAAGCTCCCGAATGCGTTGTATCATTCTCTGGTCACTGCGTTCCGATAGATGCACCTGCACTTTACCCGCGTGTTTCCCGGTGCGTCCCATGAGCACCCGAAAACCCAGGAAATGCACCCGGTTTGGAGTGGAAACCGAACTCTTTTCTTCGTTCACCTTCAGGCGTAACCGCCGTTCGATGAACCGCCGAATCGAGTCCATGACCCTCTGCCCCGCCTGCTGGCTGCGCACGTAGATGTTGCAATCATCCGCGTACCGCACAAAGCCGTGCCCCCGCCGCTCCAGTTCCCAATCCAACTCGTCCAAGACGATATTGGACAGCAACGGCGACAGCGGCCCGCCTTGCGGCGTACCTTCCGTAACGGCGACTTTCGTGCCGTCGGGCATGACAACCTTCGCCTTCAGCATCCGGTGAATCAACTTCAGGATACGCCCATCCTCGACCCGCTGCGCCAATCGGCTCAGAAGCCGCTGATGGTTCACGCGGTCGAAGAACTTGGAAATATCCAAGTCCACTACCACGCTGTATCCTTCGGCGATAAACCGCTTTGCCTGTGCGATGGCTGTCTGTGCCCCGCGTTCCGGACGGAAGCCGTGGCTGCTGTTGTGAAACGTCGGCTCGAAGATCGGTTCCAGCACGCGCCGGACCGCTTCCTGAACCCACCGGTCTATGACATTCGGTATGCCCAGTCCCCTCTGCCCGCCTCCGGGCTTCGGTATCCAGACCCGCCGAACATCCCCCGGCCTATACGTCCCGTTCAGCAATGCGGCTTGCAGCATGGGAAGCAATCGTCGAACGTTCTGGACGACTTCCTCCACACTGTGCCCGTCCACACCTGCCGCACCTTTGTTCCGTGCGACGTTCCGCAGCGCCCGCGCCAAGTTCGGCACGGACGCCACCCGTTCCAACAGGCGACCCGTGCCGCCGGTCTGGCTGGTAAGGTCCGCTGACTCCTTGCCCTTCGCTATGTGCTGCAACCACTGGGCCGCGCCGGGTTCGCCCGGAGCTTCCCCTTGGCCGCCCCCCGGCTCGCGCCGGGGACTGTCGGCAAACACGAAGTTCAGTTGTCTGCTCTTACCGTTTCGCATCCTGTGACTCCCTTTGCTCCTTCCGCCTTTCGGCGAATCTCCTCACTCGTATGGAGTCATCCGACTTCTCCACGAGCATCGGCGGCGCGTTCTCTCGTCCACGCCTCCTACTTCGCCACCCGGCGAAGACCCGCGGAGATCTCCTGGGGTAAGACTGAGCAATGTCCCGCGACCCCCGCCGCCTCTACCATTCCCGCCACGACCGAATATCGGGCTTCGCGTTATCTGGCACGCTCACCCAGACGGGACGGCCTATAGGCGATTCACTGTACGTTCGGTGTCGCGTCCTTCTTCCGGCTTCCATCCCACCCGACCTCGCGGTCAAGCAGTTGCCTTCAGATCGCGGTTGCCTTCGGCAGGCCCCGCAGAGGACTTGAATCCCTTGACTCTCACCTCCTATCGCTCAATCATGCCCAGCGCACCAGGGAGACGCGCCGTCACTTCGTTCCGTCACGCTCCCTGCTTGGCCGCTCCCGGCGTTCCGCTCCGCTGCGTGGTCGGTGGTGCCACCGCTCCGGGCCGGGGACGGCCCTCCGCTGCGCTTGCCCGACGTAGCCTTGCGCGAAGTCGGGTCCCGCGTGCAAGCGTCCTCCCCAGTCGCTCCGGGCTTGTCATGCCGCGTGCGAGAGGAAGAGCACGCGGCACGCCAAGCCCTCCGCTCCCAGACTCCGCGCCCGGCTGGACGCCGGGCTTGGCAAGGTGCGGCGCTGGGCCGCGCCGCTTGTGCTCGCCCCGCTGGGGCGGGGCTGCGCTTCCGCCGTCCGCCGGGGGGCGGTCGGCGGGCGTGCGCTGGTCGCCCGCTTCCCTTGCTCCGAACATCCTCCCGCCGCCTCTCTTGCCGCCTCCGGCTCTCGCCGTCGGCGGTCGGGCCGTCCTCTCGCTTGCCTCGCCGGAGGCTCGGCGAAGGCGGGTCCGGCCTCGCCGTCATGCTCCTTGCCTTGCTCTCATCCATCCGCTGCCTGCTGTCCGGCCTTCTGCTGACAGACTCCCCGCCGCTCCGTGCCCTGAAGCGTGCTCCGCACTGCTTCGGGGGGCGGGGCAGTCGGTCGCCGCCTCCCGGCGGCCTCGGCCTGCGAAGCCTTGCGCGAAGAAGGCTCTCCATCCCGGAGGCTCCGAATCGGCTCCGAATCCGGGCGCGCGTCTTCTCTTCCTTCCGGTTCCGCATGTCTGCACGCCGCGAAGCCGGTTGCGGCCCGGACACGCCGTAGCGCGCCTCGCAACGGGCGGCAAAACCGGGGCCCGGTCCTCCGGGCAGCCCGGTTCGCGCTCTTGCGCGTACTGGGCGACCGGTTCTTGCCGGCCGGGGCGAGGGAGCAAGCGCGCTCTGGCGTGGAAGGGCCGCAATCGGCGGAGCGGCGGGAAGTCACTAGGTAGTTTTGATCCACTGGACCGCTTCGGACATGTCCACCGCCTCGGCGAACTTCACGAGGGCGGGGATTCGGTCAACGGCGTCGAGGCCGATAACCTGGCTTGCCCGACGTAGCCTTGCGCGAAGTCGGGTCCGGCGGAAACACCGGCGCGAGCCGGTGGTAACGGTCGCCAAGGATTTGCCGGCATTGGTAGTAGGCCACGCCCATAACGCCTTCGAACATTGCCCCGTAATGCTCCTACATTTCCACGTTGGTGGCCGGCAATTCAATCCAGAACGTACTACCTTTACCCTCTGCACTGTCCACGCCGATGCGCCCGCCGTGGGCTTCTACCGCAAGTTTGCAGAAGGTGAGCCCGAGCCCCGTGGAATATTTCGTGTGGGCCTTGCGACTCTCCACCTGACCGAATTTCTCGAAGATGCGGGCCTGATATTCCGGAGCGATTCCCGGCCCGCTGTCGCTGACGGCCACCCGCACAAGGTCATTCTCCTGGGAAGTGCGGACCGCGATCTCGCTGCCCGACGGCGAGAACTTGATGGCGTTGCCCAACAGGTTGACGAAAACGCGTTGCATGATATCGCGGTCCACGGCGCTGCTGACGGAATCGCCGGTTACGCTGACGGTGAGCGTCTTCCCCTGCGCCAGCACTGCCACTGACTCCGCGGCCCCCCGGGCAATGTCGCGGATATCGCACGGGAGCCGGTTGAGGGGCATTTGTCCGGCCTCCATGCGGCTGACATCCAGTAGGGAACTCACCATTTCGATCAGCTCACGACAACTATTCCGCCCCATGGCGACAAATTCCTGCTGTGTCTGGCTGAGCCGGTCCTTTTCCATCAAGATGATCTCGTAGGCCCCGTCAACACCCGTCAGCGGCGAACGCATGTCATGGACGATCATGTGCGTCAGGTTGTCGCGCAGTGTTTCCAGTTTCGTGATCCGTTCCAGTTCGGCTTGCACCTGGTCGTAGAGGCGCTTGGTGTAGACCGCGTTTCGCACCCGAAGCGCAACGTCTTCGCGATCAATTGGTTTCGAAAGGAAGTCGTTGGCACCCGTATCAATCCCCTTCAGCCGCTGTGGACGTTCGGTGAGCGCCGTAATCATCAGGACAGGGATAGCGGCGGTTGCGCGGTCCTGTTTCAAACGCCGACAGACCTCGAACCCGTCCATGCCGGGCATCATCACATCCAGGAGGATGACGTGCGGCGTTGCCGTCGCCGCTTTTTCCAACGCGGTCGCCCCGTTGTCAACGCAGACAACTTCGTAGCCCTGCCCCTCCAGAATCGCCTCCAAGAGTTCGCGGTTGTGGGCCTCATCATCAACGACCAGAATGCGTCCCTTGGGAACCGCTTCGGCCATGTTTGCCATCGTCATCTTGAACCTCCTTCACATGATGTTGTCTCGTCCGAAATCTTCTCTCGAATTCATTGCACTTCGACCGCTTCGCCTGAGCAAACGTCAACCAATCGAAGGTCGAAGTGTATCGCCCGGTTCATGGATTCGTCGTCTACTACCAGTATTTTCCTATGTGCCTCCATGTTCACCGCCCGTCGTGAGTTCCCGGCCTGCCGGCCGCTGCTTGTTGGAGGTAACCGGCCACAAGCGATGCGAACCGTCGGGTGGCGATCGGTTTCGCGATGTATCCCGCGCACCCCGCTTCGCGCGCTCTGGCCTCGTCCCCGGCCATGGCCTGAGCCGTCAAGGCGACCACCGGGATGTCCCCGGTGCGCGCATCCTGCTTGAGCCGCCGCGTGGCCGCCAGCCCGTCCATGGCTGGCAGTGCCACGTCCATCAGGATTAGCTCGGGCCGTTCGGCCAGCGCCAGGGTGATGCCTTCCTCGGCCGTCGTCGCCTGGACAACACGGTACCCGGCCACTTCCAGCAGATCGGTCGCCAACTGCATGTTCATGGCGTTGTCCTCGACAATCAGAATCGTTGCCTTCGCGCTCACACCGCTCACCGAACCCCTTTCTCCGCGAAGAACGCCTTGTAGCGCATATCTTCCTCGACCACGTGATGCGTCCACCAGTGATGGAGATCAGCCAGCATGCTATCGCACAACCGCTCGCCTTCGCGCCGTGCCCCGGTCTCGAAGGCGGCGATCCGGGTCAGGTATGTTTGGTGTTCGCGCTGCTGGTCGGCGAGTCCGGAATAACTCCATTCCTGCATCAAGGTCTCTTCGTCGCGGAAATGCTCTTTCGAATACTGGACCATCTCGTCCAGCGAGCGGCGGATGGCCTCAGGATCTTCGGGGTCCTGCCGCAGATCGATCAGCCGGTTGATCGTGCCGAAGATGCGTCTGTGCCACTCGTCCAGATGGGCGACGCCCACGCTGTATTCGTCCTTCCACTCGATCCTGGCCAGAGGCAGTGCCGGACGCCGGGCCGTCATCGCGCCTTCGTGCGGTTTCTCCAGGGGGATCACAAACCGGAACGTGCTGCCTTTGTCTACCCCCTCGCTCTCCACCCAGAGGCGGCCGCCGTGCAACTCCACGAACTTCCGGCTCAGGGCCAGGCCGAGGCCGGTGCCCTGATGCTTGCGGTCGGCTCCCGAATCCAATTGGACGAATTCGCCGAAGAGGCGGCCTTGGTCCTCCTTCTTGATCCCAATGCCGGTGTCGGAGACGGAGATGAGGAGGTTGGAAGGTGGAAGGTGGGAGGTGGAGGGCGCCTGATCGCTGGACACTTCAGCGGATACGCGGATGGAGCCCCCCTCGGGCGTGAACTTCACCGCGTTGGATAGAAGGTTGAACATAACCTGCTTGAGCATGCGCTCGTCGGCGGTGACCGTCAGGTCGTCCGGCGCCGTCAACTCCACGCTCAGGCCGTGCTTGTAGGCCTTTTCCTTGATCAGCGTCAGACCGTCCTCCAGCATCCCTTTAATACGGAACCGGGCGGGCTCAAGCTCCATTTTACCCGCTTCGACCTTGGAAAGGTCGAGGATGTCATTGATCAGGCTCAGCAGATGGCGCCCTGCGCCGAGCACATGGTCCACGTACTTCGCCTGCTTGGGGTTCAATTCGCCGAACGTCCGGTCTTCGAGCACTTCCGAGAACCCGATGATGGCGTTCAGCGGTGTGCGTAGTTCATGGCTCATGCTCGCCAGGAAGTCACTCTTGGCCTGGTTGGCGGCTTCGGCGGCTTCTTTGGCGTCTCGAAGCGCGGACTCCATCTGTTTGCGCGCGGTGATGTCGGCGTGGCAGCCGACCATGCGCACGGGTTTGCCATCGGCGTCCCACTGGATGACCATGCCCGTACAGATTACCGACTGGAGCGAACCGTTTTTGTGCCGGTAGCGCACTTCCGGGTTGTAAGGGGTCTGGCCGCGGCTCTCGACGTGTTGGTTGAACGCGGCGAAGACCGCCGGCAGGTCATCCGGATGGACCAGTTTCTGCCAGGCCTCCTGCGTGTTGGGCACTTCATGGTCCTCATACCCTAGCGACGCCTTGAGGCGCGAACTCATCACGAGGCGTTGTTCCTGGATGAACCAATCCCAGGACCCGGCCAGAGTTTGTTCCACAATGAGTGTGAGGATCTGCTGCTGTTCCCGGATCACCGCCTCCTGCCGTTTGCGTTCGGTAATGTCATGCACCATGCCGAGAGAGCGAACAATGCGGCCTGAGGCATCCCGGGCATGAGAGCACCTCTCCTGGACCCATCGAATCTCCCCTGTTCCCCTGCGAACGATCCGGTGCTCGATTTCGTAGCCGTCCCGTCCCTCGCGCACCGAGTCGCCGTACGCCGCGTCCACGGCGGTCCGGTCCTCGGGGTGGACGAAGTCGAGAAATGCTTCGTAGGTCGCGGCAAACTCCTGGGGCGCCAGTCCGAAGATGCGATAGACCTCGTCAGACCAGGTCAGCTCGTTCCGTGTCAGGTCCAGTTCCCAACTGCCCAGATGCGCGATCTCCTGCGCCCGATTGAGCCGCTCCTCGCTCTGGCGCAAGACGACTTCCGAGCGTTTCAGATCGGCGAGAGCACCCTCCGCCAGCCGACGCTGCGCTTCGGCGTCTTGCGCGAGACTCACGGCCGCCTTGCGGGCCTTATCCAGATCGCTGGTGCGCTCGGAAACCAGCGTATCCAGATGGTCGCGGTGCCGGATCAGTTCCACCTCGTTCAGCCTCCGCGCGGCGATCTCCCCCTCCAGTTGATCGCGCTGGTCCGATATCGTCGCGGCCATGACGTTGAAAGACGTCACGAGCGCGCCGATTTGTGCGGAACCCTCGTACGTACAGCGGGCGTCGCGTTCTCCTTTGGCAAAGCGATCCATGCTCGACGAAAGTTCCTGGATCGGACGGGCAATACGCCGCCCCGCAAACGCCGCGCCGCCCGCCGCGCAAGCGATGACCATCAACAACAGGCCGGAAAGCAGGAGCGCCGAGCGGCGAAGTGGCGCGTGGATGACGGACTGCGGCACGACGTGCCCGACGACGAGAAAACGGTCGGGCTCCGGCCAGAACGCGAGCTTCTGCGTGAAAACCTCGCAGGCTTGTCCTCCGATCTTGGCATGGACGATCCCTTCCTGTCTTGCCTCGACAAATGCGTCGGCCAGGTCCTCCGCCATCCCGTGGCCGGTGTCCAGGTCTACCGGTCCGCCCCATTCGTTGTCCGGCCTCGCGCTGTGGTGCAGGTAAGCGCCGGTCTGGTCGGCAATGAACCAGTACCCATGCGCCTCGTCCTCAAGCTGCTCCCAGGGGCCGTGCAACATCGGTTCCGCCAGCACGTTCAGCACGATGATCCCCCTGAACCGGGCCGCGTCGTCGAAGACGGGCGCACCGACGCGGAGCATGGGTTTGTGCGGGACTTCGACCTGGCCCCGCTCCCGGTTGAGATCGATCGCGGAGATGTAGCATTCGCCCGCCTTCAGGCGCGCCGTTTCGGTGAAATAGTAACGGTCTTTCTTGCTCTGAAGCTCGTTCGTCGGCACAACCGTGGCGTGTCCTGCCGCCCAGTTCACCCTGACTCGCTCCATGCCGTCCGCGTCAATGAACCGGACTTGGTCGTAGACCTGCCTGGCGTTGGCCAGTGCAGAGAAGATCTCGGCCATGCGGTTGATCCACGATTGCGCCGAACCGCCATCCCGTGGGTCCACACCCCCGTGATCGGTCGCGCGCAACAACCCGCTGACCGGTGGGATGTAGACCAGAAACCGGGCGTCCGCCACGGCCATATCCCGGAAGCGCGCCATCTTGTCGGTTGCCGCCAGGAGCACGGTTTGACTCTTATGTTGCTCGGTGCGACTGTAGTTCATGCGCAGAACTTGGACAACTAGCAGCACGAGAGCCAGCAGGACTGGCGAGATCGCCAACACGACCACGGTGGCAATCTGGCGTCGAATACCTCCCCGCAACCGGTTCATGTGACGTCTCCTTGCGGGTTCGGCGTGCCGTCGGCCCCGGCCTTCCCGTCGTTTCCGTTCCAGACCGGCGGGTATCCCCACATGCGATGCGTGATGGTCATGCCCGCAGGACTCTCCTTTGCGGTAGTTGCCTGTCCATTCTTCTCGGCATCATGTATGAAGGCCACTTGCTCAATATTGTTGAACTTGACCGTTTTGCTTGCCATTTGTCCTCTTCTTTGGGGCAGTTTCACTCCGTCAACACCTCGTTCAACTTCGCTTGCCACTCGTCTTCGGCAAGGACTTCAAAGCGAACCACCTTGTCTTTCATCTCAAGGCCGAGTTCCGTCCAGTTCCGGGACTTCGCCTGCCGGGTGCAAAGATCGAACACCTTGCGGACGTAGTTCGTCTTGGCGTTGTCTTTCAGGTGCAGCCCCTTGGTCTCGACCACGTAGACGCGCTCATAGTCCTTGCCGGCGTCCTTGTCGGTGGCGGTGAAGATGAAGTCGGGGTAAATCCGGTGTTCCCGCCAGCCCTGAATGGAGTAGTCATGCCGGGAACGGTTGCGATACCAGAAGAAAAGCCGATGTTGGTTCTCCAGATACCAGGCAACCGCCTTTTCGGTGTCGTTGAAATCCTCCTCCGGGACAAACTCAAAGAGGCTCAACTCAAGCTGGCTTGAGCCTTGGCACGAAAGGCGAGGCGCAGGGGGATGGGTTCTTGCGCGGTAGCTGAGGGAAGGGGGCGGACTCCCTCGATTTCTACGAACCACACGCGGGGATAATTGGGACCCTCGCAAGGCTT
>VHCO01000283.1 GCA_016871715.1 Verrucomicrobiota bacterium | reverse complement strand
TCGTGAGGCCGGACTTCAAGTGCTCGACCTCACCGTTCCCGCCCAGCCCGAACTCGTGGGCAGTTACTTGGTCCGGGGCGCGGTGGAGGCCGTAACGGTCGTGGGTGACCGCGCCTTCATCGCGGATGGCGTGGAGGGCTTCCGGGTGCTGGACGTGAGTGATCCTTCGAAGCCGAAGCGTCTGGGCCTCGCGCCGGGCAACACGCAGGCACGGTCCATCGCCGTGGCCGGTCGTTTTGCCTACGTGGCGGATGTGACGCGCGGCATCCGGATCTATGCCATCGGCGACCCGACCCATCCACGTCAAGTCGGCGGCACCTCGGCGGTGAACACGTACCGCCTGGCGGTGTCTGGTGACCGGTTGCTCGCTGCGGCGGGGAGAAGCGGGTTGGCGGAGTTCGAACTGTTCGCGGCGCCGCTGGAGTTGGGGATCTCCCGCGCTGGCAACACGGTGAAGTTGACGTGGCCCGGTAGCGCCATCGGTTTCGGCCTCGAATCCAGCAGCGCCCTCACCCCGATGGCCAACTGGGTACCGGAGTCCGGCACCCCGGTCGTCATCGGCGACCAGAACGCCGTCACGATCGAGGTGGGCGCGGCGGCGCGGTTCTTCCGGTTGCGCAAGCCATGAACCTGAGCAAAGTCATCTTGCTACCCACCTTGGCCCGGTTCCGGAATGTTCAACGCGCGGCAAATCTTCCGGACCAGCAGATCCGGAATCTCGTTATGACGGGGAACCGGTTCGCGACGGCCGGTGGCGGGATTCCAGTAGATGGTGTGGGAGCCGCCCTCACGCTTCATCGGGCAGCCGTGGGCCTCGAGATGGCGGATGAACTCGCGCCGTTTCACGCGAGTTCGAGCACCCGGACGTCGCCGGTCACCCGGCGCCGGGCGTCTTCGCGGCGATCTTCCATGAGGAGCAGCACGGCGTCCTTGAGGCTCTGCAGGCACTCCTCGGGAGTGCGTCCCTGGCCATTGGCCTCGGGTACTTCCTGGCAAAACCCGACGAACCACTCGCCATCACGGTGGATTTCGGCCGTCAGCTTGAGATCCATGCCGGAACCGTAGGCGAGCAACCCTTCCGTGTCGAGATTCCAGCATCCCCCCGGCCACGCCGCGCCATCGGACGCGGGCGTGCGCCGGACCGCGGTTCCATCGTCCCTCCGGAACGCAACGACCCACGCCTTCACCCTGATCGAACTGCTGGTCGTGATCGCGATCATCGCGATCCTTGCCAGCCTGCTGCTGCCGGCGCTGTCACGGGGCAAGGCTGCCGCCAAGGCCACCGAGTGCCGCAATAATCTTCATACGATGGCGATCGCCATGCAGATGTACCTCGGCGATTTCCATGCCTACCCGCCCACCGACGGCGTGGGCATCATGGGGTTTGGTGAGAAGTACGGCTGGCTCATGCACGACGACTGGAAGATGCTGCTCGTGCCCTTCATCGGCGTGAAGGACGACCGCTTCGTCGAACGCGAGGACACCATGCGCGTGTTGCGCTGCCCGCAGAAGGTGGCCAACGATGACGGCAAGCGAGGCGAAGGCCAGTACGCGCTGAACGCCTCTGGCACCGCGCCCTTCAAAACGAGCCTTGATCTGGGCATCGGCGGTTCCGGCGAAGGCTGGATGCGCCGACCCACGAAGGAGTCGGTCGTCCGCACCCCCGCGAGCCTGATCGCCGTGGGCGACATCCTGCCCGGCCCAACGGTGGGCGACATGTTCTGGACCTCGGGACACTTCGACCCCTGCTCGACCAACTCAGCGTTCTGGCCGGGCAAGAGCCACGGCGGAGGGACGGCGAACATGCTGTTCGCCGACGGCCACGTGGAATCCGGCCGGCAGACGAACTGACTGAGACTTGCCGATCTCCGAAGCGATGAATCCTTCGAACAGCACCCCGCGAAAGGGGGACTTGTCCAGCTCCGCAGCCGTGTCAATCCCCAGCAAATGACAGGCGAGTCCGGAGTCGCCGAGATACACCTTGGGTGATTTGATCAGTCGTCTACCACGACAATCGCCGGTGGCGGGTCAAGCAGGCCGAGCAACTTGGGCTGTTGAGGTTGGAGAGCTTCTGCTGGTCTTGAGGACGGCCTCACGCCACGCCATGTCAAAGAACAACAACCGACTCCCCACGGGGGGGTCACTCTGTCCCAACGGAGCGGATGCGAGCGGCGCTCTCGTCCGCAGGGCTCGCCCGGTGCCCGCAAGGGGCACGCCGGCCAAATATAGGGAATGAACCCTATGGCGACAACGGGGAGGGGGTGGCGGCAACGCCACTCCTTTACCCACCGCGGTTGGGTAGCCGAACACATCTGCGCCGGTCGCACCTGACTTGTCCTATGAAAGCCGTCGTTGCCAATCCACTCGCTAAGGCCTTGCTCCTGGCCGTTTTTGTCCTCTCGGTTCCACTCCTCGCGGACTCGCCGCTTGTGACCGCTCTGCCTGAAAGTTCCGCCACCTATCCGGCGGGCACGGTTTTCGACGGCTTCGGTTCCACCGAAGCGGATCCACGAGCGCCATTTGGCGCCCGGACGGTCCACTTTCTTGGGTGGGGATCGGGCGGCAGCTTGGAACAGCGAGGTGGGGCCTATCTGATCTACCGTGTGAGAATCGAGTTCAATGAAGAGGTGACCTTAAACGGCGTGACGGTCACGGGCGCGGGCCATCAGGATGGCGACGCTGTTCTGCGATTGTTGGACACGGATTTGAATGAGATTGCCGTTCAACCGACCACGGGGTTCAACACGATAGGCCGGCATACCCTTTCAGCCGGCGGCGCGGTTGGGTCGGTCTTCGTGCTTGATGAATTTGACCACAGCACGACTTGGCGATATCGCGGGGCTATCGAGTTGGACGTGTCCGGCGCTTCGGGGCCGCCGACCCTCACGGTCATGGAGGAGAGTTCGCCGACTTACCCGGACGGCTCCCGCTTTGATGGGCTGATCGCCACCAGTTCGGATCCGCTTGGACCGTTTGATGTGCGTTCGGTCCATTTCAAGGGCTGGGTGACCGGTGGCAGCAGCGAGCAGCGGGGCGGGGCGTATCTGGTATACCGCTACAAGCTCGAATTCGCCCAGGAGGTGATTCTGAGTTCCGTGACGGTTGGGGGCGCAGGCCATCAGGACGGCGACGCGGTGCTGCGGTTGCTCGATGCGAACAGGAACGAGATCGCTGTCCAACCGGCCTACGGCTTCAATACCTACGGGATCCATACGCTTCAAACGGGGGGCGCGATCGGGCGAATCTTTTTCCTGGACGAATTCGATCATAGCCATGTCTGGCGGTACCGGGACCTGATCGTTCCTCAATTCGTGGAGTTCGCTCCTCCGAAGTACAGTGCCGCCTCCGGCAACTGGTATCAGGCCATCCCCACGCCGGGTGGCATCGACTGGCTGACGGCCCGGGCGGCCGCAGAAGGTCTCCAACTAGAGGTCAATGGAATGGCGGTTCAAGGTCACTTGGCGACGATTACCTGCCCGAGCGAGCTCCTGTTCCTGCGCGACAATCTCCCGGAAGCGGTGGCGGGCGGCTATTTCTTGGGGGGGTACCAACCCGGCGACACGCCCGAGCTCGAGCTCAACCCCGCGGCCGGCTGGGCCTGGGTCACGGGCGAGCCGTTCGTTTACAGCAACTGGGATGGATTCGAGCCAAACGACTGCTGCGGCGACTACGCCAAAGAGGACGCCCTGCATTTCTTCACGAGCCAAGGGGCTTGGAACGACCTGCCGATGGAGGCTACCACCGCGGGTTACATCGTCGAATTCAGCCTTAACCTGGACCCGGAGTGCCCCAAGACCGCTTTCAATCCCGCTAACGGCCATCTCTACGAATCGATCTGGGTTCCGGAAAAACTGACCTGGGACGAAGCCAAGGCGCTGGCCGAAGCCCGCGGCGGCTATCTGGCTACGATCACGTCCGCGGAAGAGAACGAGTTCCTCTTTCAATCTTTTCCCGAAGCGTCGCGGTTGAGTTTTTGGGGCTACTGGCTGGGTGGCATTCAACCGGCCGACTCGCCCGTGCCGGACGACCCTCCAACGGCGGGCTGGGAGTGGGTCACGGGCGAACCCTTCGACTACACCAATTGGGCGGACGGCGAGCCGAACGATTGCGACTGCCAGAATTTCAAGGAGGATGCTCTCCAATTCTGGGGGAACAATGGCACTTGGAACGATATTCCCCGCGAGTTCAGATTCCAGGGGTTGTTGGTCGAGTACGACGACCGCGACGGTGATGGAATTCCGGACGCGCTCGATGGCTGTCCGTTTTCCGACCTTTCCCCCACAGTGGTGGTAGCCGGTTGCGACTCGGGTGTGGCCAATCTCCTGTTTGACGGAGGGTGCACTCTGGCGGACCTGATCCAGGAAGCGGCAGCCACGGCCAGGAACCACGGCGCCTTCGTGAGCGCCGTCTCTCAAATGGCCAATGAACTGAAGGCGGCCGGCCCCATTTCCAATCAGGACAAAGCGCGTCTGCAAAGCTGTGCCGCCCGAGCCCGATTGCCCTGAGCGTCAGGGACCGGTTGATTGGCAAAACGTCGGCGCGCCCACCGACCGACTCAGCGCGACCGTGCCCGCCGACAGCCCCAGCCGCTTCTTCCGCGTGCTGAGCCAGTGAACCCCGGCAAGGTCCGCGCATTGCCCGACGGAACGGAACGCGAACCGACGACCGACAAGCGCATGAGGACCGCACGCCCGCTTCCGGGCCAACGGCCGCGGAACTTGACCGCCACCAGAGGCCCCAGCGCAGCCCGGGGCCAACCAAACGCCGACGGCCGGACAGGATGATGGATGACAGGAACATCTGCTTGAGCTTCTTTCAAAACTCGAGGCACCGAGCGCGGACATTCCTGTCCGCCCGCGGGCCTCCTCCGGCTCGCTCTGGCGCGCAAGAACGTCCGCGCTTCGAGAGGCCGGTTCGTTTGCGGGAAAGTGCGCGGCGCGCGGGGCGGGTCGCCGGGCGGTTTTCAGGCTTTCCACGGGAGCCGGAAGCGTCATCATGCCGGCATGCCTCCCTCGGATGACAGCTTGCCGCGCGCGAGGGCTGACGGAGGGACGTTTCGCACGACGCACTGGAGCGTCGTGCTGGCGGCGCGCACTGGAGCGGACTCGCGGGCCACCGCCGCGCTCGAGACGCTGTGCCGCGCCTACTGGTATCCCCTCTACGCGTTCGTTCGCCGGCAAGGATACGCGCCCGAGGACGCTCAAGACCTCACGCAAGGTTTCTTCGCGCGCTTGTTGGAAAAGGAGTACCTCACGGCGGTGAATCCCGCCAAGGGCCGGTTTCGCTCGTTTCTGCTGGCGGCGCTCAAGCATTTCCTGGCCGACGCGCGGGACAGGTCGCGGGCGCAGAAACGGGGCGACGGGCGGTCGCCGGTGTCACTGGACGCCCAGGCCGCCGAGGCGCGTTTTCGCCTCGAACCGGCGCACGAGCTGACCCCGGAGAAACTCTTCGAGCGGCGCTGGGCGTTGTCGCTCCTGGGCGAGGTGTTCGACCAGTTGGCGCGGGACTACGCCGGGGCGGACAAGGGGGAATTGCTCCAAGTGCTTCAGGACTACCTCGCGCCCGGTGACGCGGACGCGGATTACGCGGAGGCCGCGCGCCAGTTGAACATGAACGGGGGCGCGGTGCGCATGGCGGTGCATCGGCTGCGCCAGCGGTACGGCGAGTTGTTCCGCGAAGAGGTGGCCCACACGGTCGCGGACCCCGCCGAGATCGAGGATGAGATGCGGCATTTGCTCGAGGTGTTGAGCGATTGAACCCCTGGCCGGTCGTGCTCGTCCTCGTCCATCGTCCTTGTCCTCGATGAACTTCAATCACGCGATTTTCGAGCACGAGGACGAGGACGAAGGACGAGCACGACGGGGTTTCGCCGGGGCAGGGCCAGGGTGTTTGGTGACGAACGCCTGTGACAATTTGGGAATTCTCCCTCTTTAACAGGTGGACGCAGTGTTCGTATGAGTGAAGTCTCAACTTGCCGGCAATGTGGCGCGGCGCTGAAGGCCGACGCCCGCGGCGGGCTTTGTCCGCGCTGCCTCGTCGAGCTGGCCATTGCGCTCAATGCGCCACGGCAACGGCCCGGTCCCTCCCCGCCTGAAGGGGCAGGGCCGGACCTCGCGCGGCTCGTGCGGGAGGGCTTGGTGGAGGCGCGGCGGGCGGCGCGGTACGTGGAGAAGATCGCCCAGGCGGTTCACTACGCCCACGAACACGGCGTCCTGCACCGCGACCTGAAACCTTCGAACGTGCTGATTGACGAGGAGGACGAACCGCGCGTGACGGACTTCGGCCTGGCCAAGAAATTCACGGTGGACTCGGGGCTGACGCTGAGTGGGCAACTCCTCGGCTCGCCGAACTTCATGCCGCCGGAACAAGCCTCGCGCAAGCGCGGCAAAATCGGGCGCTACAGCGACGTGTACGGCCTGGGCGGGCTGCTCTATCACCTGCTGACGGGCCGGCCTCCGTTCCAGGCCGCGACGCTGGAGGAGACGCTCCAGCAGGTCTTCGATCAGGAACCGGTCAGCCCGCGGGCGTTGAATCCCAGCGTCCCGCGCGACCTGGAAACGATTTGCCTCAAGTGCTTGGAAAAAGAGCCTGCCCGCCGCTATCCCACCGCTCAAGCCGTGGCGGACGAACTGGGCCACTTCCTCCGTGGCGAACCGGTGCTCGCCCGGCCCATCGGCGCGTTCGGCAAAACCTGGCGCTGGTGCCGGCGCAAACCCGCCTTGGCCGCGTTTGGTTCAATCGCCACGGTGCTCCTGCTCACCCTCGCGGTCGGCGGACCCATTGTTGCGGCGCGGCAGCGGGCGGCGGCGGAGAATTATCGGCGGCTGCTCTACTCCTCGGACCTCAAGGCCGCGCACCACGCCTGGGAACAGGCCAACCTGCGGCAATCGGTCACGCTGTTGGACCGCCACGTTCCGCAGCGCGGCCAGTCCGACTTGCGCGAGTTCGGGTGGCGCTATGTGAATCACCTTGCCCGGCCATATCGGGGCACGCCTTCGCTGGACCGGAAGATCAGCGTGTTCTTTCTGACCGCCACACGCGACGGTCAAAGGTTGGCCGCTTCGGGCGGCACCGGTTCCGTCACGATCTGGAATCTGGAAACGATGACCAAGCTCCACGAATTGAGCACCGGCGAGCCGTTCATCGTCGGGCCGATCACCTTCTCGCCCGATGGTCGTTATCTGGTGACAGCAGGTTTTAGAGAATGGACCCGCCGCGGGCTTCAGATATGGGACACGGCGACTTGGAACCGGCTCCATCAGGTGGATGCCTCGCATGGCCGCCCAGCGTTTTCACCCGACGGCACGCTCCTCGCCGTTCCGACCGGGACCAACGTGCTGTGGCTGCAAGTCGGCGGCCAGTGGAGCGAGCGAGAAACCCTGCCCAGCCTCACGGGTCCCATCCGCGCGGCGATCTTCTTGCCGGACGGCAAGCGCCTGGCCACAACCGGCAGAGAAATGGTGACCTTGTGGGATGTGGCGACCGGCGCGCCGCTCGAGACTTTTCCGGGCTCGGTGCGGGCCTTCTCCACGGACGGGAGACGACTCGCCACGGCGGATCGGGAGAATGTTGTGCGTCTGTGGCAGGTGGATCCCAAGGTTGAACTGCGAAGTCTGCACCATCCGGCACCAGTGTGGGCTTTGGACTTCAGCCCGGATGGCCGGACCCTGGCTCTGGCCGCCTCCGATGGCCTGGTGCTGCTTTGGAATCTGGACACCGGCGCGCTTCGCGAGTTGCGCGGCCATTCCCAAACCGTCATGGCGGTGAAGTTCGTGCTCGGTGGAACGAAGCTGGCCTCGGCCTCCTTTGACGGCACGATCAAGCTGTGGGACATGAACCAAACTCCGCCCGAAAATGAACTGGAAGGCGGCTCCGTTCGAGGGCCGTCGCCGATGGCGTTCGCGCGCGACGGGAAAACGATCGCGACCGTCAGTTCCAACGCCATGAGTATCCTGCTCTGGAACGTGGAGAGCGGCAGCCTCAACACGCGCTTGGAACCCGGCGCGAACTTCGCCAATGCCTCGTTGCCGTCAGGCACTTCCGCCGCGCCCACGATCACGCTCCCGAATTGGTCAGTTGACGACCTGGCATTTTCGCCGACGGACGACGCGCTGGCGCTGGCCTGCACTTACACGTTCCTCGCGTCTGGCGGGTCTCAGACGAATTCGCGGGTCGAACTCTGGGATGCCCAACGTCGCGCGATGACCGTCGCCTTCGAGGGAACGCAGCCGATTTGTTTCTCGCCGGATGGCCGCCTCCTCGCCAGTCAGGGCCTCCGACAAGGCACGATTCAATTTCGCGATCTGGCGGCTGGCCGAGCCTGGCCGAGCCAGGGCAGTTTCGAGGTAACGCCCGAACAAGTGGCCCTGGCGTTTTCGCCTGACGGGCAAATGCTGGCGTCCAGCGGCGTGGAACTGGTGCTCTGGGAAACCGCCACGGGCAAAAAGCTGAACACCGTGGTTTCGTCCAGCCGCGACAAGCATCCGCCGACCAACACGCTGTTGTTCACTCCGGACGGCAGATTCCTGATCATGGCGGGCGGATCTCGAACCGTGAGGGCCAACGTGAAACAACTATGAACCTCAGCCACACGCGACAGCGTCTTGGAGTGCGGCAGTCCTCTGCCGCTTTTCCAAGGCGCTTCGCCACGCACCGGACAATGATGGACACGGCGAGTTGCACGGCGTTCACGCTGATTGAACTGCTGGTGGTGATCGCCATCATCGCCATCCTGGCCAGCCTGCTTTTGCCGGCTCTGGCCCGGGCCAAGAGCAGGGCGCAACGAATCCAGTGCGTCGGGAATCTCAAACAGTTGACGCTCGCCTGGCTGATGTACCCCGACGACCACAACCAGTTTCTGCCGCAGAACCATTCTACCGGCCCAGGGAGGGATCGCGCCAACGATCCTGGGTCCTGGCTGGTCGGGAACACCTTCAACGACACCACGGACGCCGGCATCAGGGCCGGCTCGCTCTGGCCTTACAGCAAGTCCACCGGCATTTACAAATGCCCCACGGACCAACCCACCGTGCGCGATCTGCGGGTTATTCCCCGGCATTGGAGCTACAGCCTGAGCGCCACGATGAACGGGGAACCGGATCCGGTTCGCGACGACTTGCTTGCCTACGACGTGTGTTGGCATAAGACCTCCGAAATCACGCTGCCGTCCCCGGTCCGGGCGTTCGTGTTTGCCGACGAACACGAGAACGCGATTCACGATGCCCTGTTCGATCTCGACGTGGTGGGTTTCACCGCGGGCGGAGCGAAAGGGCCGGGCGTGCTGGAGTGGCGTTGGCTGGCGTTCCCGGCCACACGCCACAACCAGGGCGGCAACGTCAGCTTCGCCGACGGCCACGTGCGGACATGGCGCTGGCGCGAGCAAAACACACTCAAGCTCGCCAGCAAGCCAACGTGGATCAAGAATGACCCGTCATTCCCGAATGACCGGGACCGGCTGCGTTTCTTCAAGGCGA
>VHCO01000282.1 GCA_016871715.1 Verrucomicrobiota bacterium | reverse complement strand
TCGTAGTAACTGAGGCCCAGGACCCGGCTGCGGAAGCGCTGGCCGTCGGCGGTGACGACATCGATTAGCCCGTCAGGCGCCAGTAGCCGCGGCCAGATCGCCCGGTGCGGCCCGCGCTGGGCGACGGCGTGCTCGGCGAGCAGTTCGATTTCCTCGCGCGTCTCGAGCCATTGCCCGTCCGACTCGTAGAACATCCCTGTCGCCAGCACGGTGATCTGGTTGGTGCGCCGGACAACGGTCCCGTCGGCGGCGCGGTATTCGGCGATGGATTCGAGGATCCGGTGATGGGGGCCGCGTTCGAGTTCAGCGCCGCTTTGCGCGCCCACGAACATCGGGGGAGGAGCGGACGTCGTTTGGGTCGGGCTGACGGTTGCCATTAGCCTTAGCCCAGCCCACGGCCCGCCACTAAGCCCGACACCGACACACACACCCAGAGAGAGAGAGAGAGAGAGAGAGAGAGAGAGAGAGAGAGAAGCGGCAACTCGCTTTCATGGCGAACTCAGCGCATAGCACTTTAGGTCACCGGTGTCAATCGTTTTCTAGGCCATTTTCTGTGCTACCCGACAGCAACCGGCCTCGGCGAGAATGCTGCCGGCCCAACCTGGCGGCAGACCGGCTCGAGCCTGCGATGGGTCATGGCGACGCAGAAAGGAAGGTGGCCGGCACCCCATCCAACTGAGCCGTCTCGGCTTCGTCCCGAATCACATCCAACCGTGGCTGCTCGCGCAATGCCCGCAGCGCGGGCTCGAAGGTGCGCAAGATGGCCTGGTAATCTGGATCGCCCGTGTCGGCAAACACGGCGCGACCACAGGCTTCCGTGCCTCCGGCGGACTTGGCCAACGGCGCGAGCAAGAAGGCGTTGAGCTGCGGGTTGGTGATGCGGGTGAAGAAGGTTCGCGGCACTTTGCCCGCCTCGTGGCATGAGGCGCACCGTCGCGTGGCTACCTCTGCCAGAACTCCGTCCAAATCCGCCGGATACACGCGCCGGCAACCTGGGATGGCGATGTCGTGAGAGGCGCTGGTGGGGTAGTAGGGGACATTACAGTCGATCCAGGCATAGATCCGCTCCCGCTCCGCCGCCGTGAGCTGCACCCGCGGCTTGCCATCCGCGTCAGGATGCCCCGTGCGCACCACCTCAGCCAAGCGGCTTACCGGCGCGCCCCAGGTGCGCGGGCGGACCTGGAGGATGTTCTCTTCGGTGCCGTTGTACGTGGGGATCCAGCTCGTGTAGCGGTTGCGGAACCCGGCCATGTTCGCCCCCCCGAGATGCGGATTCTCCGCCGGCGTGCCCGAGCGCGCCAGGATCTCGTACGACACGTTGAACAGGTCGGTCTGGTCGCCCGTCAGGTCCAGCCCTTCCGGGTGCTCGCGGGCGTTGTGGCATTCGGTGCAATGCCGGTCCAAAACCGGCTGCACGATACCGGCGTAACTGAAGCCGCGCACGCCCCATTCGGGCGGTACCAGGTCTTGAGGCTCGCGTTGCCGGGCATGGAATGGGGCCTGTTGCGAGGGGGTCTGGAGCCGCTGCTCGTGACAACCGACGCACCCCTGGATCTCGCCCGGCTGGAGGTGCGTGAAACTGCGCATGCGCTGGAGGGCGCGACCTTCGGCATCGAGCACCATGAAGTAGATCGGGACGTTCGCTGGCACACGAAAGCAGGCCGAACCGTCGTCCTCGACGCTGGCCGTCCCCCAAATCCGCTTCGGCGCGTAGGTCGCCCCGCAGGAAACCACCGGGAACTGAAACCCGAACAAGCGGCGTTCCGGACTGACGCTGACCGGTTTGGCGATCTCCTCGACCACCCGAATGGCCTTCACCTCGCCCCGCCGCACCTCGGGTTCGAGCCCGCGATAAACGTCCTGCACCATCACCGTCGCCCACGCACCCTCCGTCTGGCTCTGCGCCAAACGCCCCGGCAACACCGGCGGACGCACCCGTGCCCTGATGGGAACCGCATTAAACACCCCCAACGGCTGCGCCGCCGGAACCGGCACGGTCGCTTGCTCGGTGCCGTCGTAGTCGCGCACCAGGAGAGTGCCATCGCGGGACACCAGGAAATAGCGCTCGTCGAGGGGCCAGGGGCTTTCATAGGGGCCGCGGACAGAATTGCCGTCGCCTCGGTCGACGGCCCCGATCTTGACCTCGGGCGTCAGGTTGCGAATAGCGGCTTGGGCATTGACACCCTCGCGGCGGTCGAGGATTCCCACCGCGCCGCGGCACGGGCCGTTGTGGGCGGTGAGGATGCACAGGATATTCCGGCTCCCTGGAATGGCGCGGGGTTCCATGAACGTGGCCGGGCTGAGCACCCGGTTGCCATAGTAGGCGGCCAGACCGGTGCCGTCGGCCTCGATCGTCCACAAGCTCTGGATCGGGATCGCCGGCCGGTCCACGTACTCCCAGCGCGAGTAGATTATCCGCCCGTCCGGCAGCACGCTGGGCGTGAAATCGTTCAGGTAGTTGGCCGATAACTGCCGCACCTGCCCGCCCTCGGCGTCCATGCGATGTAAAATGCCAGCCGGCGAACTCCAGCAGTAGGCATAGGCCGCCCGCCGAGTCGAGAGGAAGGCGATCCCGCCATCCGGCAGCCAACAAGCGTTGAAGTTGTAGTAGGCGTCGTCGGTCAGTTGCCGGAGCCCGGAGCCGTCCAAGCGCACGCGATACACCTGGAAGGTCTGCATGTCTTTCATCCAACTAAACACGGCCTCCTGGCCATCATAGGAAAGGTCGCAATCCAAGAGCACGCCAGCCGTGGCATCGACCAACCGGTCCAACCGCCGCGTGCCAAGGTGGTAAACGTAGAGCCCGCC
The DNA here is from genome assembly GCA_016871715.1 of Verrucomicrobiota bacterium. Classification (GTDB taxonomy): domain Bacteria; phylum Verrucomicrobiota; class Verrucomicrobiia; order Limisphaerales; family J093; genus VHCO01. The sequence goes on along the minus strand of VHCO01000282.1, from coordinate 6,697 downwards.
CCCAGGCTGCAGCCCTTCGCAATGGTAAGTGTAAACATGCGTGGGCGTGATCGGCCGCCGCTGAATCAACAGCAGTCGGTCAAACCCTAACTCGCCCCCCTCGAGCCGCGCCAACAGCCCCTCCGACTCCGGCGCCCCGGCCTCCGGAGCCGGGGCCGCGGCGGGCGCGGCGGCCAACACCAAGCCGGTCAGGGTCGTGACGAGTGGTTTCAAGCTGAGGCCGAGTGCGGTCCGTTTCATAATCATGCGTCACCGTAGATGCAGGTAAGGTCAGCGGTAGGGCGCACCGTCCTCTGCGCGCCGCGAGCCGCTGCGGACACAGGAAGCTGCGGCGCGCAGGGGACTGCGCGCCCTACCCGCACAGACTGTCGTCCAGCGCGACCTTTCATCAACATCAGGGAACCGGTCGAGTCTGCTCACAGACGCCGGGGTGTGACCAGCCGATAATAGCGGCTGGCGGTCCAGTCCGGATCCAAGACGGTCACCCGGCGCGTCGTGCCGGCCGCCACTTCATCTGCCAGCGGCGTCCAAACGGACGGTTCAAGACGGTCGGTCGCCTCGAGGGTATAGGTGCGGTTCGGTCGAGCCAAGAACTCGAGCGTGGCGCCAGGCCGCACCGAGATGGTCTCGAAGCGAAGGCAACTCGACGCATCCTTGGGATCGGTGCCTGCCCGGTACTCCGCCAAGTTCGGCAGACCGTCGCCATCGCTGTCCACCGCTGCATCCCCCGCATCCGCCGGGTCCAACCCGTGCGCCTCTTCCCACACGTCCGGCATGAAGTCGCCGTCGGCGTCCGCCAGGATGGTAAGCCGGGCATTGGTGAAAGTGCGATCCAAGGCGGGATAAAACTCGTTGGTCAACGTCAAGGTGTACGTGCCGGCGTCGGCGGCGGTCACCGCGCCCAACCTTAAAAAGACCACGTTCGCATCCAGCACCTGCTCAGCCACGACCGTCGAGCCGCCGCCCGGCGCCGTCCGGCTCCAGCGATAACGCATCGGCGTTGTGCCCCGCGTCCGAGCGCTGAGGGTCACCGGTTCGCCAGCCACCGCCGTCAACTCGAGGGGGGGAACCGGCGCCGACATCTCCGGCGCCGCCAACAGCCGCACCTCGGCGGGGGCGCTGTCCAGCGTCCGGACCGCATCCGCGAGGCGCACGACATAGATCCCTTGGTCGGCTTCCTGCACCCGGCTAAAAGCGAGGAAAGCCTCGGTGGCACTCGGCAAGCGGCGACCGTTCCGATACCACTGGTAAGACAAAGGCGGGTTGCCGCTGGTCGCCACCACGGTGAGGAGAGCGCTTGCGCCGCTGAGCACGCGCTGGGTGGCCGGTTGTTGGGTGATGGTGATGGGCAGATCCAAGCGAACGGTGGCCTCGCGACTGGTCACCGCCCCAGCCGCGTTGAACGCCAAAACCTGGTAGGAACCCGCGTGCGCCGACTGGACCGCCGCAATGACCAGCGTGCGGTTGGTGGCTCCCGCCAGCACGGCCCGGTTGAACCGCCATTGGTAGCTCACCGAGCCTCCGCCGGCGGCCGTGGCCATCGCGCTCAGCTCGAGTCGCCCACCCAGCGGCACCACGCGGTCCAAGGGCTCGCTCGTGAGTACGGGCGGCACACCCGGCGCGCCGCTTCGACCCGGAGTCGGCATGGCCGCGAACCAGTTGGCCCAATCATTCCCAAACGCCAGCGGATCGAGACGTTGGATCGAGTGCCCGGCCCCATCCGCCGCCACTGGCCAAGGCGCCCGGTCGGCATAATGGACACGGTCCACCACCACGTACGGAACCATGCCCGCGTCCGGGCCCAGCGCCTGCGGCGCGTCCGGCTCGTACAACGTCACCTTCTCGTCGCGGTTGCTGAGTTGGCCGCGGTACGGGCCGAAGATCGGCGTGCTTGCACCGAGGCCGTAGCGCGACCGGAAACCGGCCAACTGCGCCGAGTCGGCTACCGGGTCGAAGCTCACCACCAACAAGAAGCCACCGGCGGGAAGGCTCGTGCCGGGCGGGAAACTGAACTCGACGGCCTGGCCCAGCTTCCACGTGTTCGTCGGGCGCGCCCCATCGAACAATGAGACCACGGTGGAACCGGGATTATGCAACTCGATGAACTCGTCCTCGTCGTTGTTCCAGTAGGCGCCGTTGGCAAAGACCTCGGGCGGCCGGTACATCACCTCCGTGATCGCCACCGGCCCGACGCGCGGGCCGCTGTTCGCCGCCCCCAATGTCGGCTGCCATTGCGCCACAAACCGCTCCTCGCCGCTGCTGCTCAGGTACCGGCCGAAGGTGACCCCGTTCTTGGCCGCGCCGAAATCGAACCCGTGCACGTACCCGGTGAGGTCGCCCGCCGGGTCAGCGGAGAACAGATAGGCTTCCTCGCCCAACGAGCTCAACGTGAATGGACTTCGGGCTCGGGCGGCGTTGTTGAAGTCCGCCTCGCTCAGAACGAGATACCCGCGCGGCGGGATCCGCGTGCCCTCCGGGAGGCGGAACTTGTTCGGCCGGCGAACGTCATCGGTCAGGTACCAGCCGCTCACATCCGCCGGCGAGTAGGACAAGTTGTGCAGTTCGATGGCATCCACTTGCGGTAGATCCGCATGCGTGAGGACTTCGTTGACCACCACCGGCGGAAACAGCGGCAACGGAGGCTCCGGTAAGCCTGGCGTCCCTCCCAACACTGTGCCTGCGCGCCAAGACGAAGCGGCCGACCAAGTCCCCGGCTCGGCCAGTTCGTCGCGGATCGCTAACGCGAAGCCAAAGCCGTCCGTAAGGCGGTGCCAATAATCCTCGTAGCGAAAGTCCAGGAGCGGTTCGCCCAGCCGACCCTCGAGAATCAACCGGCCGCCGTCATTGCCGAGTTTGCCGGTGAACTCGCCCGCCACAACCGCGGCGCTGCTATAGCGCGCGGCGAACGCGGCCCGGCTGCTGGCCACCACGGTCCTCTGCCCCGGGTTCAGCGTCAGCTTCGGAAAGGTGAAGTCCACCGTGCCGCTCACGCGGTACCCCTCGACTGCCAAGGGTTCAGCGCCAACGTTGAGAAACTCGAGATACTCGAACGCCGCGCCGCTGTGTGGGCTGCCCGGTTCGGGTTCGGCCGGATGATACATGATTTCGACCAGCCGCAAGGGCGGCGTGCACGTGGCGAAGGTGCGCGCCGTCGGCCCGCTCCAATTGGCCCCCAACCGCGCCCGAGCCACAACCCGCGCGTTGGTGACCACGGTCAGCGGCCCGCTGTACAGGCGGGCGGCCGAGGACAGGCCGCCTCCCGGCCAGCGCGGGTCCGAGCCGTCGAGGGTGTAGTAGAGGCTGCCGGCCGGGGCGCTCAAGGTAAGGAGGAGCCCGGGCGGAACCGAACCGCCACCGTGGCTAAGCGCCGGGGCCAAGACGAACTGTCGATCGATCCAGGCGCACCGGTCGGCGATCCACTGCTTCATGTTGGCGACGATCTCCGCATAAGTGCGCGGCTGGGAGTACATGGGCGGGTTGGGCCAGATGCGCGTGCCTAGGCGCGGCCAACGCTGGAAATCCCGCACTTGAGCTTCGTCGAGCAGCGCGGCGAGTTCGTCCACGCGCGCCAAGACGCGCGCGGCCGACATCACGTTGGTGCGCAGCACGCTCCAACGGTCGATGATGCGTTGGTTGAAGTCGGGATCGCCATTCCGGGTCGTGGCGGAGGCCGAGCCGGTGATGAGGCGGCGCAGCCAGGGATGGGCGGTGGCATCGATCAGCACGTAGTACCAGCCGCTCGGGTTGGCGCCGTCCAAGTAGTCCGCATTGCCGAAGCTCAAGTTCCAATCCCAGATCGGGTCCATCTTCAGTTTGCCCCCCCGATCTTTGTGCAAGTAATTGCTCAGGCGATAGCCGTCGATCTGCTTCGCGAACTCGACAATCCAATGGTTGTCCACGAACGAGTCGGCATCCATGTAATGCGAGTAATGGTTGGTCCCCGTGGCGGTGAGCCAGTTCGAGGCGTACAAGGCCCGCTCGAAGGCGTTGAAGTAATTGCGAATCCACTGCTGCTGCGCCACCGTGATCTCCCGCGGCTTGGGCTCGTGGAAGCGGAGTTCCTGACCGCTGAATCCCGCGCCGCCACTCGTCGTGAAGGTGCGATCCCCCGCACTGCTCTTGTCTTTCTTCACGATGTAGCCGCCGCTGATCTCCGGCTCGGCCGAGTGCGTCGGCGTCAGCGACGCAATGGCCACGCGGTTCCGGTCCACCTTGATCTTCTCGAGCAAGATGTAGATCCCGGCGTAGTCGGTCGGATAGGTCACGCGGCCGCCGTTGGTGTCCACAAACACCTCGACGAACCGCCGCCGGACGGCGTAGTGCCCCATCTGCTCGTGCAGTTCGTAGGCGAGGAAATTCTGGATGAACGGCTTGTCCGAGTACGGATTGTAGAGGACCCAATCGGATTCCGCCGGCAACCCCAGCAGGCTCACCTCGCGGTCCTGACCCCATTCGTCGTTGAGTTCGAGGTTGTAGGCTTTCTTGGGGAAACCGGTCGAGGATTGCCCCCGGATCTCGACTTGGCCGAGCCCCACAAACTCCGCCGGCCCCCGTAACGCGCTGCGCCCGCGCCGCGGCTCGATCGCCACCACCGAGGCGCGCGTTCGCTCCACCCCCGGCGGCACATTCTCCGCAATCCAGCGACCGTGCGTGTTCACAATCAGCAGCGGCAAGTTCGAGCTGAACTCGCGCAGGTTCGCGTCGAGCAACTGATAGCTCTCGGCAACGACTCGACTCGGCCATAGCCCGGGAACGAACACGCGGGCCTTCACCCGCAACGAACTGGCCGTCGCCAACGGCTGCCCGTACCGCGCGGAATTCTCGGTCGGCACCGAGCCGTCGGTCGTATAGTGAATCGTCCCGCCCGCTGACGACAAAGCGATGCTGAGGCTGAGGTTCGTGTACACGCCTCCCGGCAGGGAAAAGACCGGGTCGGGCGCGAACCCCGGCCCCGAGGTGGCATTGGGCGCGCCCGGTGTGGCGGTGATGAAATAGCCCACCAGCGCCGGGTCCGCGCGGTCGCGTCCGTACGAAATGTCGGGGCGCTGGGCCGGGTACGCCGGCGCAAACGCGGACACGATGTTCGTCTGGGCATCGACCAAGGCGAGGTACTCGCCCGCATTGTCCAGCTTGAAGTTGGTGTGCAGCGGGGCGGCCGGGTTGGTGCGGTGCTTCTCGGAAGCCCACACCACCAAGTATTGGTTCGCCGGCAGGATCGACGCCGGGAACCGCCACTTGGTTAAGTTGCCGCTCGTGTCCGTCAGGAACCACCCCTCGAGGTCCACCCCTACCCCTCCGCGGTTCTGCAACTCGATCCAGTCCGACCGGTTGCCGTCCTCGTCCCGAATGCCGTTGTCGTTGTCGGCCATGAACTCGGAAATCGCCACCGCCGCGCTCGCCGCCGCTGGCTGCACCGTGTAAGTCCAACTGCCTCCGGCAAAGGGATTCGGCTCGGGCGCCAGGTCCCGAATGCCATGACTCTGTGCCCACGTCACCTGCACGAGGCCAACCGGCGGCGCGGCAAACTGAAAGCTGTACTGGCGCGGCGAGATCTCGGACACCGCTGCGGCCGGCTGGCCGTTGACCAACAGATCCGCCGCTTCAACCCCGGTGACGCTCTCACTGAACGTGACCTCGATCTGCGTCAACTCCGGCACCACCGAGCCCGGCGCCGGCACCGTGTCGATCGCCTCCGGCGGTTCGCCGTCCACCACCGCCTCCAACGAAGCATCCAAAAGGAGATCCGAACTGGTCGAGTTCGCGTTCAAGGCGTGAATGGCCAGAACGTTCGCCCCCGCCACCAAGAGCTGGTCTAGGTTTTCCGACAAGGTAATGGTCTCCAGGAATGGCTCGCCCGCCGTCAACGCCGTACGGTTGAACTCGAGCTCACCCTCGGGGACATTGGCCCGCCCCACCTCGACACCGTTGATCCAGGCCACATAACCGTCATCCACCCGAGTCGTAAGGACCAGGGCGGTAACCTTGCCGGGCTGGTCTACTTGGAACCGGCGCCGGAAATAGACCGTGAGATAATTGCCTCCGGCGCTGCTCGGTAGCGAGGTTATGATGTCCGGCTCGCCGTACCCGATCGGCGCCAGACCGCTCCTCCACCCCGTCTCGTCGTACTCGGCCCGGCGCCAAGCCTCCGGCACCCCCGCCGGTGCCTCCGTGCCCACATGGTAGCTCCAGCCCGATCCGAATGGAATCACCGTCTCCGCCAGGGTCGAGCCCACCAAACTCAGCGCCAGCCCCAGAACCGATGCCCACCCAGCCAGCCCGGCCCCTACCCAGCGGCCGCGACCGAAAGCGCCGCGCCCTCGGCACCCACCGACCGGCACTCCACCGAGCACCACCTGCCTTGCCATGATACACATGCTGCTCAATTCCCTACGCCGCTTACTGATGAGTCACTGAGATGGACTACAACTCGGCGGTAGGGCGCGCAGTCCTCTGCGCGCCGCGGCTTCCTGTGTCCGCAGTGGTTTGCGGCGCGCAGAGGACTGCGCGCCCTACCTGCGATATGTCGTCTATCCCGGCCTCTCGTCATTATATCGAACCCGGCCGAGCGCCGAAACCTAAAACTCGCCGGCCACCTGAGCGTTCGGCCAGCCACGCCAGCGCAATCCCTCGAACACAGCAGCGAAGAGTCCCTCAGGGCGTGACCACCCGATAGAACCGCTGGCCTTCCATCGCCGGC
>VHCO01000281.1 GCA_016871715.1 Verrucomicrobiota bacterium | reverse complement strand
AGACCGGCCCGGCCGATACGCAGCTCCGCGTCGAGAGCCGCGACGGGTTCCGGGTGCTCGCCAACCCGCACACCGCCGTCAGGCTGGCGGCCAGCGGCAAGGCCGAGGGGCCGATCCTCGGCATTCGTCTGGCCTCCGGCAAGTGGACCGGCTCCAGCGCCTACGCCACGACCACGGCCAAGCCGACCGGCTCGAAGTTCGAGCTGTTGCAGGAGGGGCCGGTTTACCTGGCGGCCCGGCTGACCACGGCCTTCGACAACGGGCGCAAGCACGCGCTGACCGCCGGGCTCTGGGCCGGCTCGCGCGTGATCGAGCTGGACGAGGAGTTCGACCTCGGCCCGCACGAGAAGTACCAGTTCAAGGAGTACAAGGAGGACCGCGACGAGCTGGCCTGGGAGTGGTGGAGCTGGTACGGCGACAAGGACGGCACGCAGGAGACGCACCCCAACAACTGGGTGCTCGACCTAACCGGTGCAGACTTCCAGCCGAGAATAGCCTGGTACCGCGGCGAGGCCTCGACCGACCCGGACAAGGGAACCAACAAAGGCCGCGGCGAATCGAAGTATTCCCTGAAGAACGCACAGCCCCGTCGGCTGGAGAAATACCTGGCCGGCCACGATCAGTGGCGACACGATTCGGTGAACTGGTACGCTGCCCTCGTCGCCGAGGAGCCCGGGGCAGACCTGGTCGGCCTCTTCACCCACTCCACCCGGCTCTGGCGTAACCCCAATGTCCTGCCCCTGCCGCAGGGGGTCACGCTGCGCACGGGCGCCAACGACATGCGTATCTGGACCGAGGCGCAGGGGAGCCGGCTGCGCGTCGAGTGTCCGATTGGCCTCGGCCGCCGCGTCTGGGCCCTGCGCCCCTCGACCCTGGAGGAGACCTTCGGCAAGGATTACGCCTTCGCCGGCCCCAACTACGGCTCGCCGAGCCCGGAGACGGCCCCGCGCTCGAAGCTCTCGCAGGAGACCGTGCGCCGCGTCCTCGGGCTGGACATCGTCCGCCACTGGATCACGGACTGGGAGATGAAGCTCGATTACCCGCGGCTCTTCATCCAGCCCAAAGACCGCGACGTCTTCTACGCGCGGCTCAAGGGCAAGGGGATCGGGGAAGCAGGCAACGCACTCGACACCTTCCTGCGCAATCAGGACCAGACCGGCTTCGACAAGGACTACGCCGCTGCCGTCCAGCAGGCCGACAGCATGATCAGCAACCGCTTTGCCGTCGGCTGCGACAACACCAGCGCCTACCCCGACTGGATGATCGCCTACATCTCGGGCATCGCGGTGGCCAACGCCCTCGACGTCCTCGCCGGCCATGCGCTCTGCAAGCCGGAGCAGGCGCGGGCGCTCAAGAAGAAGCTCGCCATCCTCACCTACATGTTCGCCTCCAGGGACTCCTGGCCGGACAAGCGGATCAACTACGGCTGGGGTTCCATGAACATGCCGGTATCCCGCTGGGGCGGGCTGGTATCGATGGCGAGCGCCAACTCGGACCACCCGATGGCCAGAGAGTGGCTGAAGGACGCCAGCCGCTGCTTCGACATGCTCCTGCGCACCGAGTATTCCGCCGACGGCGTGGGGGTGAGCTGCCCGCACTACATCGGCGCCTCCACGACCTCCATCTTCGCCTGGATTGCCCTGGCCAACAGCGGCATCGCCGAGGACCGGTCCAAGTCCGAGATCCTGCACCGCCATGCCCGCTACTACCTGCAGCTCATGACGCCGACCGACCCGCGCTGGGGCATCCGCACCCTCATCTGCGAGGGCGACGGCCGGCCCGGCAGTTCGTCCTACCCCGGCATCCTCGGCACCTTGTTCCGCCGGAGCGCCCCGGAGCTCTCGGCCCAGCTCATGCAGATGTGGAAGGAAGGCGGCTCGGACCTCACGGGGGGCATGGCCGTGCCGGACCTGCTGATCATTGACCCGTCGTTGCCCACCCAGCCGCTGGCCCTCCGCTCGGAGGTCTATCCGGGCTTCGGCGCCTTCCTGCGGCACCGCGTGAACACGCCGGGCGAATCCTACCTGGCCTTCTGCGGCGGCGACTTCATGTTCGATCACCAGAACACCGACGCCCTGGCCTTTCACTGGCACGAACTGGGCGTGCCGCTTTCGGTCTTCACCGGCAGCATGTACCAGCCCATGACCTGCACGGCCCTGAGCCACAACACGGTCTGCTTTTCCCCAAGTCACTTAAGGCTGTCGGCCGGTCGCAGGCCAACGCCGGATCCCGCGGAATCCCCGGCCATCCCAATCGCCATCTCACCCCGGTTGCCCGGAGAGATTGTTGAGTCCGCTATTGAAACGTATTGAGAAATCTGGACATACGGATGGTGTAGAGAGCCATCCGGCGGCGGGTAAATGGCACGGGATCACTCCCGCGCCGGACAAAGCGTGCCGGGCCCCAACGTGGTATTCGGCCGACCTTGGAACTGGCGAACATGTCGAACACTTGGAACAACGGGAACAGCGCGAAAGACTCGCCTTCGAGATCGGCACCCTCGGGCGCTGACCCGGCCTACGACGCACTCGTGGCGACCGTCCTTGGCGGCGATCTCAAGGCCTACCGGCAGATCGTCGAGCGATGTGAGGCCAAGGTCCGCGTGATTCTGGCCGCCATGCTGCCCGACCGAGAAGGGGTTGAGGACCTGGCGCAGGAAGTCTTTGTCACCACCTACGCCAAGCTCCGTGATTATCGTCCGGGTACTGATTTCGAGGCTTGGATCAAGGCGATTACGCGCAACCTGGCCCTGAACGAGCGCCGGCGTTGGCTGCGGTACGAAGGCTTCAAGCAGAAGTTCCAGGCGGAAATGGAGACTGTCTTGGATCCCCTGGTCACCGAGGCCACCGGGCGCTTCGAAGGCCACGTCATCGAAGCGCTCCGGGATTGCCTTGGCCAACTCCGGGACCACGCGCGCCGGATCACCGAGGACTTCTACTACCGCGGTCACAAGACGGACCTTATTGCCCAAAATCTCAACCGAACCGCTGGCTGGGTGCGCCTGACCTTGTTTCGCGCGCGGGCTGCCCTGGCCGACTGTTTGCATCTCAAGCGCGTGATGTAGGATGGACCATCGGCTCTCAGACCTGTTGGCCCGCTGGCGCGAAGATACCCTGTCGCCCGATGAACAGGCCGATCTGCTGGCCTTGGTGCAGGGCTCGGACAAAGCCCGACAACTCGCAGCGGAAGATCGACTGTTGGATCGGCTCCTCTTCGAGTTGCACCGGCCAGCATTGAACGCCGACCAAGTGCTTCGAGCTTTGACCGACCGCCCCGGCAGCCTGGCCACGCGCACCCTCGCTGCCGTCGAGGCGCGCACGTCGCTCTGGCGGCGAGTCCTCGCGATTCCCGCCATCTGTCGTGATGCGGTGCGGCGCCGATGCGCCCCTGCTGGCGGCGTGCGTCGTGCCGTTGCGCCGTGGCCGCGCCTGGCTTACCTGGGCGCCGCCGTGGTCGCCGTGCTCGCCGCCGCCTGGTTCCTCCTGGGCCCCTCCCTCGCACGGCCGGTCGTCATCGGAGAACTCGCCGCCGTCGTGGGCCAACCCACCCTGCATCGCGGCGACAGCCAATCGCCCCGCGTCCCTCGACCCCCCACCCCCATCCACCTCGGTGACCGCCTCGAGACCGGGGATGCCGACAAGGCGGAACTCGTGTTCCTCGACGGCACCACGCTGCGATTGGGGTTCAACACGGCCGTTGAGATCGGAAGTCCGAAGTCCGAAATCCGAAGTCCGAAGACTGCCGTTGTCCGGCCGGGCGAAATCCGCCTCCTTCGTGGTCAGGTCTGGACCCAGGTGCAGAAGACCACCAACGCCACGCCCTACGCCATCCGCACCGACGTCGCCACGGCGGTGGCGCGGGGGACGGAGTTTGGGGTGAGGCTTCAGCGCCCTTCCGCCACCGACCCGAAATCCGAAATCCGAAACCCGAAATCCGAAGTTCCCCTCCTCGCCATCCTGACTGTCAAGGAAGGGGCCGTGGATTTCTCCAACGCCTTCGGCACTGTCCAGGCCACCGCCATGACCGAATCCACGGCCACGGCCAATGCGGCGCCTACCGAGCCGCGGCGGCTGGAGACGCTGCAGACGGTACAACTGAACTCTGGTGCCGCGTGGTCGCTGCTGACCGCGCCCCTCGACTGGCCTGAAGCGGCGCGGAAGCTGGTGGGCGGCGGCGGTTCGGTGGACTGGGAACTGCGTACCTTGCCCGGGACCAATGGCCGGCCGGAGGTGCGCGTCAGCCGGTTGCCCTCGAGTTCGCCCGCGGCGCGGGCAGGACTGCGGCTGGGCGACGTCATCGCGGCGTTGGACGGTCAACCGGTGACCAACGCCCACCAGGTCGCCGGCACCATCCTGTTCCGGCCGGGGGCAGCGGTGAACCTGCGCGTGCGCCGCGCGGCCGGCGAAGAGTCCTTCGCGGTGGCGGTGGCTGCAGCCACGAACCTGCTGCGTGGTCCGGAACTGCCGGCCACCTCCACCGCCCCCATGGCCGCACTTCTCCGGACGTGGCTGAACGCATCCGCGGACCCCGCGTCCGACACTGCCGCCGAATCCCGCCGGTTCGAGCAGGCCGCGGCGCTCTCGCGCTCGGGCCCGGTTCGCGCCGCCGCCTTCAATCAGCTCGGGGTGGCGTTCGAACTCGAGGACGCCCTCGGCCCGGCGGTGCGCGCCTACGGCCGCGCGGTGTACCTCGATCCCGACGCGCCGCTCTACCGGTTCAACCTGGCTCTCGCGCTGCGGAAGATCGGCAGCTTCGAGCGCGCCCTCGAGGAGTTCGCGGCCGCCGCCCGGCTGGAGCCGGAATCCGTGCCCGCGCGCCTGCGCGTCGCCGAAGTGACCTCGTTGCTCGGGCGGCACGCGGAGGCGCTGGCGCTGGCCGAAGCACTGGTTCAAGCCGCGCCGCAGGACCACAGCGTGTGGGAGCTCAAGACCCAGTTGCTGCTCAAGCTCCAGCGGCCCGCGGACGCCATCCCGCCGGGCCGCCTGGCCGCCGAACTCGATCCGGACTGTCCGGTGGCGCACGCCTACCTGGCCGAGGCGCTGCACGCCGCCGGCCGGCTCGACGACGCGCTGGCCGCGTGGACCGAAGCCCTGGACCGCGCGCCGTTCGAGGCCGCCTTCATCCTGAACCGCGGCACGGTTCTACGTGACCTCGGCCAGTCCGACGCCGCCGAGCGGAGTTTCCGCCAAGCCCTCGAACTGCGTCCCGACTTCGCCCTCGCCCATTTCAACCTGGGCAACGCGCTGGCTGATCGGGGCGAGTACGCCGCGGCCGCCGCCGCCTTCGAAAGGGCCCGGGAGCTCGACCCAGCCTACGCTGCTGCGCACTGGCGGTCCGGCGACATGGCGCTGAAGCTGCGGCAATTCCCGATGGCCGAGCGCGCCTTTCGCGACGCCCTCGACGTCGCGCCGGACAGCGCCGAAGCCTGGTACGGCCTGGGCGAGACGCACCGGCTCCAGCGCCGCTCAACCGAGGCCGAACGCGCGTACCGCCGGGCCATCGAACTCAAGCCGAACTACGCCGCTCCGCAGACCGCCCTCGGCATCGTGTTTTACGACCGCGGCGACGCGGACGAAGCGGAGCGCCTCTACCGCCGCGCCATCGAATTGGACCCCGCCGAGGCCGCACCCTACCACAACCTCGGGACGCTCCATCGCGAGGCGCGGGGCGACCTGGCCGCCGCCGAGCGCTGGTTCCGCGAGGCGCTTCGCCTCAGCCCCGACAGTCCCGACTCCGTGGCTGGCCTCGGTCTCGTGGCCCTGAGTCGCGGCGACCTGGTGGAAGCCGAAAAGCTCTTGCGCCGCGCGTGGGAAGCCGCGCCGGACGTTTCCGCGAACAACAACAACCTGGGCGAAGTTCTGCGTGAGCGCGGCCGGTTGGACGAGGCCGAGCCGCTCTACCGCAAGGCCCTCGAACTCGATCCGGACAATCCAGCCCCCTACGGCAATCTGGGGATCATCCACGCCCAGCGAAAGCAGTACGCCGAGGCGGAGCGCATGTTCCGGGCGCTGATCGAGCGCGAGCAGACCGCGCCGCCACCCGCCCGGCTGCCGGCCCTCGTGAACCTCGCCATGGTCTGCGGCGAACAGGGCAAGCTCGATGAGGCCGAGCGTCTCTACCGCCAGGCACTCGGACTGGCGCCCGGCCATCCGCGGGTCGCCAACGGGCTCGCGGCGTTCCTCGCGGATCACGAGCGCAAGCTGGACGAGGCGCTGACCTTGGCGGAAGGCGCCGTTCGCGCCCAACCGGACAATCCCAGTTTTCTCGACACCCTCGGCTGGGTCCAGGCCCAGCGCGGCGATCTCGACGCTGCCGAGCGCACTCTCCAACGGGCGCTTGACCGCGCTGGTCAGGAACCACCGGCGGACGAAATCCGCAAGCACCTCGAACGAGTGCGGGAGCGAAAGACCCGGAAGCCATGAAGCGCGCCATCGCCACACGGAAGTGACAATCACTCACCAAACCAAACCACTGAGCAAATCCGATATGAGCCTGATACACGCAAAACTCCGCTATTCCACCGTGGCCGGCATCGCTGCCGTCCTCACCACCCACCTCACGGCCTTCAGCCAGGCGCTGCCGCCCGTGCCCATCGCGCCCGGCGGCCCACTCCATGCGCCGGGGGAAGTCCTGGTCCAGTTCCGGAACACGGTCACCCAGGCAGAGGCCAATGAGGTCTTCCGACGCGGTGGCCTGGGCCTGCTCAAACACATCCGCACCCCGGCCATGGCTGACCGCGGGCATATCGGCGTCGTACGCGCCCTCACGGCGTTGCCTGTGCCTGTCGCCGTCCAACTGCTCAATCAACTGCCCGGCGTCGAGTTCGCCGAGCCCAACTGGGTCGCCACCCGCCAAGCCGAGTCCAATGACCCCTTCTACGCGGACCCGCTATCCCCGGGACCGCTCTGGGGCATGTTCGGCGACGACCTTTCGTCGCCCATTGGCCCCGCCGGCAGCACAACGATCTACGGCACGCAGGCCGAAAAGGCCTGGGCGGCCGGTTTCACCGGATCGTCCGAAGTGCTGGTCGGCATCGTGGACGGCGGCCTTCAACTCGATCACCCGGACCTCGCCGCGAACATCTGGACCAACCCGGATGAAATCCCCGGCAACGGCATTGACGACGACGGCAACGGGTACGTGGACGACGTGCATGGCTGGAACGCCTACGACAACAACGGCGACGTCCGGCACGTGGACGACGTTACCGACACCCACGGCACGCACGTCGCGGGCACCATCGGGGCCGTGGGCGGCAATGGCCTCGGCGTCGCCGGCGTGAACTGGAACGTCAAGCTCGTCGCCGGGAAGATGTTCGGGGCGGGCTATTACTCGGACGCCATCGAGGCCATTGACTACCTGACCTCCCTCAAGACCCGGAAGGGTCTCGACGTGGTGGTCGTGAACCATTCCTGGGGCGGTTCGAGCTTTAGCCAGGCGTTGCTCGACGCCTTCAACCGCGCCGCGCAGGCGGGTATTCTGTCGGTGGCCTCCGCCGGCAACGAGGCCGCGGACACCGACGCTTCCCCGCGCTATCCCACGGGCTTCGACACCACGCCGGTCGCCGGTTACGACGCCATCGTCTCGGTGGCGGCCATCAGCCGTCAGGGCGGTAAGTCGAGCTTCTCGAACTACGGCCGGCACTCGGTGGACTTGGGCGCGCCGGGAGGCGAGCGGGTGAACGTAAACGACCCCAGTCTGCGCGACCCCGACTACGAGATTGTCTCGACGGTTCCTCCCAGCAGTTACGGCTACAAGCGGGGCACCTCGATGGCGGCGCCGCATGTGACGGGCGCCATCGCGCTCTACGCCGCCGCGTATCCGCAGGCTTCCGCCGAGCAAATCCGCTACGACCTGCTGGTGACCGGCGTGCGGCCGCTGGCGGGGTTGCAAGGCGTCACCGTGACGGGCGGCACCCTCGACATCTGGACGATGGTGGACCCGAACTACGCCCCGCCGTCGCTGCCGACCAAGCCCACGGCGCCGTCGAACCTTACAGCGACGGCCTTGAGCATCGGCAAGGGCGCTTCGCTCTCGTGGCTGGATCGCTCCGCGAACGAGAGCGGGTTCACGATCGAGCGCCGGACGACTTCGACCAGTCCGTGGCTGATCGTGGCCACCGTCAACCCGAACACGACAAAGTACACCGACGCCACGGCCGCCCGGCGGACGAGCTACACCTATCGCGTCCGCGCCATCAACGTTGCGGGGAGTTCCACCTACTCGAATGCCGTCACGGTGAAAACGAAGTGATGACCGCCATGCGCAGTCCACCCGTCTCACTCATGAACGGACTCAACAACTTCATCCCCCGCCGACTGGCGCTCCCGGCCCGCGTAGCCGCGTTCGCCGTCGCCTGCCTGCTCGGCCTCGGGGCCACCGCCGCTGATCTGGACCTCACGCCGTTGGGGGGCTGGCCGGAGGTCCAACTCAGTCCCACCATCTACGGCGTGCCAGACGGGGTTCTTGCCAACGGACGGTTCTTTCAGCCTGGATTCCATCGAGGTACCCGGGCTTTGCTGGCGCTTGAGCCACGCGGGTCGAGCCCATTCCAACTGGTCGGCGCACTACCCCTGCCGGACATCCGTCGCATCGCGATCGCGGGTCACCACGCCATCACCGTCGGCTCCGGTCGATTATTCGTGGGGGACATCTCCGATCCGTCGAATCTGCGGTGCGAAGGCATGACATGGATCGGCCCGGTCGAATACGAACCGGGTGCTCTGGCGCTGTCTGGAACCCACGCCTACGTGATCCGTCGCACGGCTTCCTCGGACTTGCCCGGAGCCTCGCCCGCCCGGATTACCGTGGTGGACTTCAGCGATCCAAGGCATCCCCGCATCGTTGGCGAACAGCCCTTTATCCCAACGGCAGCCACCGCTTTCTGGTTGTCGGAGGCTGCGGCGGCCGACGGGGTGCTCTGCGTGGCCAGCAGCAGCACAGACTGGGAGTCGCCAATCCAGGTCGTCCTCGACGTCTTCGATCTCCGCGACCCCGCACAACCGCGGTGGGTCGGTAAACATCAGGCCGCCACAGCGGAGAACGTCCACGCGCTGGCCTTGGCGGGGCGGCGCGCCTACTGGGCGCCGTTCGCGCTTTCCGGTGTGACCCGTTTGACCAAACTGCAGGTTGTCGACCTGACCGATCCAACTGCCCCGAAACTCCTGGGAACTTACAGCACCACGGGCGAAGTGATGAACCTAGCGGCCAACGAGCACTACATCTACGCCGCTAAACAAACCACGACGGATGCGGGGACAGGCTCCGCAGTGGACATCGTGGATGTCGGCGATCCCGCCGCGCCAAAGCGGGTGGGAGGTTCGACGATAAGAACCTTCGACTCAGATCCCACCCTTTACGTCGAAGGCGGGTTGATGGTCGTCAGGTCGTTCTACGGCGGCACCAGCGTCTATGACATCTCCGATCCTGCCGCGATGCGGCGCCTGGGCGGACACAAACCCGACCTTGGCCTGCTGGACGTCACCGTGACCGGGAGCCGGGCGTTCGCCGTGGAAATCGGCCAGATGAGCATTGTAGACGT
>VHCO01000280.1 GCA_016871715.1 Verrucomicrobiota bacterium | reverse complement strand
GAGCTTCGAGCGCACCAACTCCTGGCCGAACTTTTTCGGGCCGGACTTGCTGCGGAACTCCTCCGGCGAGCACTTGTGCTCCTTGTCGAAGAAATACTTCACGCCCGCCTTCTCCGCGTCCGACGCTTCCTTGTCATACCAGTGATCGGCGAGTTCCGCCGACGTGATCCTGATCTGGCCTTCGAGTCCGGGCGCGAAGGCTTTGAGGCTCTCTCTGATTTGCTCCTCGAACACCCGCATTAGGCTGTCGCCCTCGCCGGACTGGCCCATGCCGCGCAGCGAGAATGCGACCGGGAACCACTTCACTTTGGACAACGCCCCGGAGTATTCGCTCCTGAGTTCCTGGTCCCGCAGGGCTTCCCACACCTTCAGCTCGCGCCACACCAGCAGGTCAACCAGGGTGCCCAAGAAATGGGTCTTGCCCGCGCCGTATTCCGCCTGGACCCAAAAACCCTGCCCCTTGCGGTTAACGACACAATCGAAAATTCGTTTACAGTGACCGCGCAACGCGGGCGTGAACAGGTATTCGGCAACCGTCCGCTCGGCCTTCTCTTTTTGAATGATGTCCGACAGAGACGGGGTGGTCTCTGGTTCCGGCTTGACCGTGATGATTTTGTTCAGTTCGCGCATAGCGTCACCCACTTGTGCCGAAGACCTCCTTCACCATGCCTGGTTCGGAGAAGTAGCTCAGGAGCCGGTTGCCTTCACACCGGACCTCCTCCGGCCATTCCACCTTCTCCGTGCCGCTGTCCAGGAGCAGCACGACCATTGTGAAATCGCCGATGAACCAGTCGTAAAACGCCTTCAGGCCTACATTGTAGCGGGCCAGCAAGCCGATGGACTTCACGACCAGGATGACCCGATTGTCCGGGCCGCGCTGGATGGCCCGCAGCTTGTCGCGGAGCCGGTCGCGGAGCTGGTCCCTGGTGGACTCGTCATCAGCGGGGAGGTTGCCGAGGTCGAACAGGTCGAGCAGATCGAGAATGACGGTCTTGCCGGGACCGAGCGCCTGGTGGAGCGCCTTCTCGGTCCCCATCCACATGACCAGTTCCTTGTCCCAGGTGCGTGACCCGATCAGCGTTTGAAGATTTGCCGCAGATTTCACAGCCGCGCCCTCCTCTCCATGAACTCGTCCAGCGTGAAGCACGTCGTCACTTGTTCCAGTTGGTCGGCGACTACGTATTTGCCGACCAGCCCCGCCCCGTCCGCTTCCCGGAGCAGAGCGCGGAGGGCGTCTTCGGATTTGTAGCCGAGAAATTTCCAGAATGGGTTGGTCACGAGGTTTCGCAGCTCGACCGTCCGCACGGCTTTGGCGGCGAACAGGTGATGGAGCAGGATCAGGAAGGAGGTCTTCAGCGGCACTACGGGCAGCAGCCGGTCGGGCTTGCCCTTGGCCCGCTCCAGGAAGCCGAGCTTCTTCAGATTCGTTTTCAGTCGCTTCCGGGTCTTCTCGGACGCCGGTTCGCCCAGATGATCCTGAAGGTATTTGTCGAAGTAGGTCGCGGGTATGACGAGACCGGTTTCGCACGGGAACAGCGCCTCGGCTACGCAGCGGCCCATGATCGACTCCTGGCTCAAATACGACCACCGCAGCAGGTCCAGGGCGATGGCTTCGTCCTGGTAGGCCAGCCAGACCCGTGGCAGCAGGCCGTTCAGCCCATCAGGGAAGAACCATCGCATGATGGACTGGGCGTAGCGGCGGCGGGTCTCCATGCTGTTCTGACCGAGCCGCTTTACCAGGACTTCCTGAATCTCGTCCGGGGTCTTGGCCTCGTGTGCGAGCTTGAGCGCCAGGAGGCCCTCCGCGAGGAGCACGTCCTGGATGGTCTTCCGTTCCCGGACGGCAGGCGCTTTCTGGGCGAGCGGGAGTTCGGACTGGCCGGGCAGGTCCAATGGCATTTCGGACTGGGCCAGCGGGATGGTGACACTACCAGCCTCCGGCAGCCTGGGTGCCGTTTGGGCAGGCGTGGGTGCTACGACGGCGCCGGGATGCTCCTGGGGGCCGCTGGCGGGCCGGGAGCCGCTCCGGGCCTGGCAGATGTGGTCCACCAGCTTCAGCAAGGTCGTAAGGTGGACCTCCACACCGTCCACCGCACGCAGGGCGGATGGATCGGCTGCCAGCACTTGATTCAGGTCGCCGAAACGGGCAAGCAGGGCTTCCGCCAATGGCTGAACGTCGTGGCGAGGGATGCTGAAGGTCAGGAGCAGTTCGAGAAGGGCCGTATCCGTGCGCGACGAGGCAGCACCGTGAAGGAACCGCTCACGCAGCCGCTCACGGTGACCGGTCCTGCGATAATCGTCACCATCCACAGCCCCGATACGTGTTGGCTCAAACCAGGGAGACGCTGGGCCTGCCTGGCGCAAAACGTCCGATCAATCAGCACTCAAATCCTCATCCCGTAGCTAGAATGGTGGGCCCAGAGGGATTTGAACCCCCGACCAAGCGATTATGAGTCGCCTGCTCTAACCCCTGAGCTATGGGCCCTATGCGCTCGAACCTGGCCACCTCGAGAGCGACCTCGGCCTGGACACCCGCGATCCGGTCCCACCAGGCGCAACGGCACGAGCGCCGATGGACGAGGACCGGCGCCAAGCCCTCGCGGATATTGACCTCGGTTCCCTAATCGAACCGCGCCGTGCCATTCGCGGCTATCTTGCCCCCGCACGCTTTCCCGGCAAGCTCATTCAGTTCGTTCGGCTCGCCTGGGCTCGGCCGGCCTGCCGCACCCAGCCGCACGAACCGGGTGCGCGCCTCAACGCGCGCCCGCCTCGGGTCGCAGGGTGAGCAGGTAGTGCCAGATCGCGTTGAATTGCCGCTGCGGATCGCCGTCGTACACCGACTTGATGGGCGTGGTCCCATCGTCAGCGATGAACTTGGGCATCATGGTCGAGGGGAGCAGATGGGGCGGATCTTGGACGTAGCGCCAATAGTAGGACGGGCGCAACCGCTCGGTCACGCAGGCGAAGTTGACCGTGGCAGTGTCTTTGCCCGCCAGGGCCTTTTGGGCGCCGACATCGTGGCAGGCCACACAACTGAAGCCCTCGCCCACTTCGGTTAACCGGCGTCCAATGGCCGCCAGTTCGGGGTCGGCAACGGTCGTGGCGGCCGATTCGGCGCGGTACCCGTGTTCATGAGCCAGGCCGACAGCCAGGCCCGACGCGTAAGCCGGGAAGGCCGGCATGCGGCCCTGCAGCTCCGGACGCGGTTTGTAGGGTAACGAACCGTCCAGGAAGCGCTGAACCCAACCGGCGTAGAGTTTCTCGCCGGCGAAGGTCAAGGGCGGCCGACCCAAGTGCACGCTGCTGCCGCCGCCCTCGTCCTCATCGCCGTACGCTGTAGCGGTGGCCGGCGCCGCCAACGGCAAGCTTGCGAGGAAGTCGGTTTCATGGTCGCGCGGGTGACACGCCTGGCAACGCAGCGCTGCGTATTGGCGCGCGGCGAACTCGGCCGGCACGCTCCGGGCGAGGCTGTCCGCGGGTTCCATCGAGGCAAATCGTTCGAGAGCCTCGCGTTCCGTGGCCGTGAAACCGAAGTCCGGCGCGGTCCCCCGCGCCTCGAGGTCGGCCGCCAGGCAACCGCGTGTCCAGTCTCTGCGCCATAGATCCGTCAACCCGGGCGCGGTCCGTGAAGCTACCGTGCCCTCGAGGGTGTGGCAGTTGAGGCAGCCCAACGAGCCAGCCAACTCCAGGCCCCGCACCGGCTCGCCCTCGGGTGCGGCCACAGGCTCCGGCGCGAGCGCACGCGACTCGAGATAAGCGGCGAGCGCGCTGGCTTCGTCCCCGGTCAGTTTGAAGTCGGGCATGCGCGTCCAGGGGAAGTGCTGGGTGGGCGCGCGCAGAAAGGCCTCGAGAGCGCGCGGTTGCCATTTGGCGGCCAGGTGATCGAGACGGACGCGCGGATCATCGGTGAGGAGCGGGTCGCCCGTGAACCGATGACACGCCACGCAAGCAAGCCCTGTGAAGAGCTGCTGGCCTTTACCGACTAACCCGACCTCAGCCTTGCCGTTCGCCTCGACAACCGCGGCCACGCCGGCCTGGGCGCCCCGCAACGAGGCCAACCAGGCGGCCAGGTCCCTCGCGTCGCGGACGGCGGCCTCGCCGGCGAGCAGGCGCGGCATGCGCGCGTCGGACCGGACGGCCTTGGGATCGAGGAGCCATTGCGCCAGCCAAGCCGGCTGCAGCCGGTCGCCAATGCCGTCGAAGGCGGGTGCGTCGGAGGTCAGGTCGGGCATGGCATCGGGGCCCCACGGCGTTGACGGCTGGTGGCACTTGACGCATTGGCTCGCCGCAAACAAATCTCGCCCCGCTCGCGCCGCTTCGCCGGTGCGTAACGCCGGGTCACCGTCGTCGTGGACGAAGGCCGTGGGTGGCACCGGCTCGGGCGGGAGTTGGGGAGACGACCACAGCAGCCGCACTTCGGCGGGGCCGCTCGCGGGACTCAGGTACTCGAGCTCGAACCGGTTCAACCCGCTGCGCAAGGGCGTCGGCGGGCTCCGCACACCGTCTAGGTTCGGGCCAACCTGAGCTAGAACCACCGCGCCGTTGACGGTCAGGCGCGCGCCGCCACGGCCCGCGGTCTCGAACACCCGTTCCTCGTTCAAGTCCATCTTGAGAAAGCCCGTCCAGGTGGCGGCAAACGGTCCGGGTCGGAGGAACGGCGAGACGGGCTGGTCGGCCTCGACGTAAAGGGCTGCCAGCCGCGCGCGGCGCGTGTCGGTGGGGACGTCGGCGGCGTTCGGGCCGGTGGCGCGGAGGGTTTGGCTCAGGCTCGGCGCCTCGAGTTCGAGTCGGGTCGCGGCCGCCTCGACGCGGGCCAGGCTTCCACTCCCCAGCAACTGGAGGCCGTTGACCGAGCCGAGCCGGTGGATGGTGTGATGGACAAAGTTCCGGACCGCGGTGCCATCGGCGCCTTTGAGGTTGAAGACGAGGTGACTCTGCATGACGGGCTGGAGGGTGGGCACTTCGAGGAACACGGTGCGGCGATCGGCGCCGAGTGTGGCGGACTCGATGCGCAGCGTGTCCCGGCCCTCGCGACCGTCGCGCCTGAGGTCTGGCGATCCGTATTGCGCCGTCCACCGGTAGTTCCAGCACTTCAGATCGTAGTTGCCCGGGTCGGTCGCACTCGCGACGTCCAGCGGGTCAGTGAAGCCCAGGAGGATACCGTCCTGGGCGATCTCGAGGCGGTGGGGCAGGTGCAGCGGGCGGCCGGTGAATCGGACCCGGTAAAAGCCGCCTGCGCGGGTTTTGTTGCCGGCCCAACCGTAGAGGCCGCAGGTGTAGAGTTGGTGGTCTTTAGGGTGAAAGGCGCCGCGCATGACGCCGGTGGGGAAGTCGAGCGGGAAGCGAGTTACGCCGCCCTGCATGAGGCCGTCGCGGTCTTCCTTGAGCACGAGGAACATGTGACCCATGCCGTAGGAGATAGTGATCAGTTCGCCCTCGATCGGACCCCACCGGTCGGTGGGCACCCATAACTGCGTCCCGCCCGAGCGATCGACGAAGTTGTGCATCCAACACAGAGGCTCGTCGTACGTGGTGCGGTTCTCCGGGTTCCAGGCCAACTGGTTGCCGTACCAGCCGCCGGGCTTCATCCAGTTGAGGCGATTGGCGGGCATCCAGTAGCCCTGGTTGTCGATCGAGGTGAACTCGAGGTGGGGCCCGACACCCAAGCCGTTGGCCGCGCGGAGGCCCCGCGCAACGACCTCGAGGCGGGCGCCGTCCCTCGACACGCGCATCAGGGTGCCGTGGTGCGGATGGCTGGCAGCCACGGCATGACAGGCGCACTTGATGTAGTAAAAGTCGCCGTCCGGGCCGACCTTGAGGTCCAGAGCGAACTCGTGGAAGTGTTCGCCCGTCATGCAATCGTTGTTGAAGTTCTCGTAGTAATCGGTCTCCCCATCCCCATCGAGGTCGTGCAGGCGCGTGATCTGGTCTCGCCCCAAGACGTAGATGCAGTCCTGGACGATGGCCAATCCGAGCGGTTGATACAACCCCGTGGCGATCCGTTGCCAGGTCAATCGCCCAAGCTCGACCCCAAGGCCGGACACAACCCACACATCGCCATTCCATGTGCATAACGCCGCCCGCGCACCGTCGGAGAAGAAATCGATGCCGCCAAAGCGCAGCCACGAATTCCAAGGGTTCGGGTCCGGTTCGGTGAGCGTGTCGATGGCGTAGGGTCCGTCGGCGGAGCCCAGTTGGGCTCGAGTGACAAGCCGCTCGCCCCAACGAGCTGGACCGCCGCGCGTCAGGGGCTCGATGTCCGCCGGGGGCGACGCGGTCGCGGCGAGTTGTGCGAAAGCGGCCAGGGCCTCGGGGAGACCGCTCCAGAGGAGGATCTTGACGCGCGCCGGTTCGGCTTGGGCGGGCAAAAGCAACCGGACATGGCCCTCCTCGGTCAGCAACCAGCGCGCCTCCGAGGCTGCCCCCACCGCAGCCAAAGCCAGCACATCGGCCGGTGGTGCCCGTCGGGCTAGGGCGCCGAGTTCGTCCACAGAAAGGATCCGGCGATAGACGCGCAACTCGTCGAGGGCGCCCCGGAACCACGGCGCAGCGGGGAAGTTGGGCGCACTAAAGCCGAGCCGAGTGACCTGGTCCGGTAACGGTTGGCGCGGTTTGAGTTGGGCGGTGCCATCGAGCACGCCATCCACGTAGAGGGTGACGCGCCCGTCGCTGTGTGCCCAGGTCATCGCGACGTGATGCCATTGGCCATCGGTGACGCTGGCCGAGGACGCCACGGCGCCCACCCAACCCACGTCGAATGTGAGCCGGCCACCGCGAATGAACCAGGCACGGCCGTTCGGCACCCAACGGTCCGTGGGCGCGGTCTGAGCCAGAATCGTCCCGTCCTCGCGGCACTGGACCCAGGCGGCCAAGGTGAGATCCGACTCGACGAAGTCGATGTTGTGGGCCGGTCGGATCTCGGCGGAGTGACGGCCATCGAAGGCCAGGGCCGCGCCCGTGTGGCCGGCCGAGGTCCAGGCCGTGCCCTGCAAATCCAGGACGCGCCGATGCGCCGAGCGATCCGCGGCCGTCGGCCCCTTGGCCTCGTTGAACTCCCAGTGACCAGCCAGACCCTGATCGAGGGAGGCGGGCGCCGGCGCCTCGAGCGCGGTGGCGGGCGAAGGTGGGGCGAGCACGATCAAGGTGTTGCGGACAGGCGCTCGGGGAGGCGCGCGCTGCCGCTCCCCGGCCCGCAGCACGGTCGGCCGACGCCGGTCGTCAAAGGCCACCTGGACCACCCGATCGACGTCAGAAGGGCCCAGGTTGAGCGTGCGCGCAAAGGCGACGAGACCGGCCTGGCGCTCGAGCCCAGGCAACTCGAGGACGGCGGTATCGCCGACCGTGTAAGAGAGGATCACCTGGCGCTCGTGCAAGTAAAGACCGCGCCACCGCGCCCAGTCTCGGGGCAAGGGACCGAACGGGTGCGCGCGCGGGTCATGGAAGCTGCCCGCTTTGGCCCAACCCGGTCGCATCGGGTTACCGAAGAGCTGGCGCCCGCTGATGGCGGGATAAGCCCAGTGTTCCCCGTCAAACACCACGCCCTTGAGCGCGACGAAATTGCCCGTCCAACCCGCCGCATACCGGAGCAGGTCGGTGTCGAACACGATCGCCTCGTTGTCCGAGGTGCCTTCGGCCGCGCCCAGGTTGATGGCAATGCCTTTATAGGCAATGTTCGTGCGGGGCGCGGGCGCCTCGATCGAGGCGGTCAGGAATGGGCCGTAGTCCATATCGACCCAGGGTTGGCCAGTTTTAGGCCGCGGGGTCTGAGCGATCGCGCTCAGGCCCGTCGAGAGCAGTAACGCTAGATTCAAGCTCGTCTGAACCGCTTCCATGTCGCCCCGACAGTAGCCGATTGGGCGCCCTTGGCTAGCGTGGTGTCTCATCCCGGTTGGTAGTCCGACGCCCAAACCGGCCCGTAGCGAGGCGCGCGGAGGGTTGTCTTCCCGCCGCGGTCGTTGACCGAGGCGTGGACGTGTCTTACCAGCCGCCGTGGGGGGCCGCCGAGGCTCCCACCGGTCGATCAAGCGGGGCCAGTTGCAGGAGCAGCCGCATATAACCCTGAGCCCCTTCGAGCGGCACCCACGCGGTGTGCGCGCCTCCCTGCCCAACCGAGACCTGACCCGGAGGCAGGTCTTGCCAGAGGACCAGATCGGCGGAGTGTTCCGCGGCCACCGTGACCAACCGCAGGCGCGCCGGATCGGGCCGGAGGCCAACCTCGATTCGTCCGTTGCCTCGGGTCAGTCCAACGGGGGACGGGTCTGGCCGGCTGGGGTCCAGGCCGAAGACGTACTCGACCAGGTTGACCCAGCGGTCTTGGTCGGGATCGCCCTCGAGGCGGGTATCCACCAGAGGGTATGTGGCGATCCAAGCCCGGTACGGCTCGAGCGGATCGAGGCCGAGCAGTGCCAGCGCTTCTGCATTTGTGATGGGTGACAGACTGACGCCCGGCTCGTCGAAGGCTTCGAGGATCGTGCGCCCGATCAGGATTTGGAGCGGCGTGTTCGGATGCAAACCATCCCGGGTGAAATGGTAACGCGGGTCGTTGTCCGGGTCGGCGCCTGGCCGGATCAGGATGGGGCCTAGCCAGGTCGGTTCGCCCGCCAGCAACCGCTCAGTCTGGGCGAACACGTCCGCCAACCGCACCCCCCGCGCCGCCGCGAGGGCGGCCAACTCCCGATTCGCCAGCCGAGTCGCTTCCGTGACCCGCACCCGCTTGGCGGGGTCGGGGTGAGCCGCTTGTTTGTCGGGCGACGCGCCCAGATCGGGCAGATTCACCAGCACCACTCGAGCTTGCGCGTTCTGGCGTTGGACAAACGCGAGCACCTCCTCGACATCGTGCCGTACCTGGGCCACCAGCGGGCCGGGGTCCAACCCTTCGTACAGATGCCCGTAGTTGGCCCGAAACTCGTTCGCCCCCAGCCATACCACCACGCGCTCCGCCACGCGCTTGAGCGTGTCCGCCAGGGTCGCTCGATAGGTCAAGTATTGCGGGTTCGAGAAGAACGAGCTGTTGACGATGTCCTCGAAGTGCGCCGCCTGAAAGCCGGGAATGGCGAAGTTGTATTCGTAACCGCTAAACCGTAGATCGAGCCAGCCAGGCAGACTCGGCCGATTCGCGCCGAAATCGAATTCCGTCGGGCGCAACCGCGCCAGCACCTCGACCCAACACAGCGATTCCCAACCTGGCACCGTCACCGCCGCGTATCGGGTCGGGTTCTCCGTCCCCGGGTAGTCCAGGATCGCATCGTACTCGGCCGACAGACTGTCGCCAATGACCACGACTCGCGCGGCTTGGGCGACTGAACTCGCCGCCAGCCCCACGATGAGCCCGCACACTCCCCACCACGCCGCACAACCGACGCGTGCAGACCTCTGGAACCTGCGGCTAGGGCGAACCGGGTCGGGCGCGGCAACGCCCCAACCCCGGTGCGCCCTCGAGCCCAGTCGAAACGTGCGTTGGCGCATACTCGTCAGTCACCGCGATGGACTACCATTGCCCATAGCAGGGCGCGCACTCCGCTGCGCGCCGCCAACTGTGGCGGACTGAGGTGGCCGCAAGGCAGCGGGCGAGACGCCCGCTCTCCGTTGCCGACCCGAGTGCCGGTAGGGCG
>VHCO01000279.1 GCA_016871715.1 Verrucomicrobiota bacterium | reverse complement strand
GCCCGAATCAGGTGCAGCGCCAAGTCCCGTCCCCGCTGCCGCAACCGCAAATGCCCGCGATCATGCGACACCAACCCCCGCTCTTCCATCTCCGCCAACCGCTGCGCCGCCTTGTCCGTGCTCACCCGCAACGCCCCCGCCACACCGTCCAAGGTCGGCACCTGGCCATTCACCTCGCATTTGTGAATCTGCTTGAGCGCATCCTCAATCTGCACCCGGATCGCAAACCGGCGCCCCGCCCGCCACCGGGCCACCACGCCGCGTCGCGGCCAGAAGGCGACCAGCACCAGGGCCACCGCCGTCACCACCATGAGCGCAGTCAGCATACTCGGCACACTCTAGACCCAACACCGTCGCTCGCCAGCCCGACACACATCACACGCAACCTAGCCTAGGCCAAACCACCCGCCCCGCCTGCCCTCCACTCCACTCCACTCCAAGTCCACCGGTCAGAGGCCGAAACAGCGGAGGTTGTAGCTGCGGGCCGGGGCCAACGGCAACCCAAAACCTGGCGAAGCACGCCCACCGCACGGCCTACGCCCCGCAATTAAGGCGATGCTGATAAGTATAGTCCCGACTAACATTGATGAAATAGATAACTGACCCTGCTCGCTTTGTCAACTGGGGTTGCCTGGCAGTTGCGGCGCCCGAATCCTCCGCGAGGCGACGCGCAGGCGGTGACCTCCTCGCAGCAGGTCTGACAACCGACGGTCCGCTAGGCGGTGGCCGTCTTAAATGGGCCAGAGAAAGCGGGGTCGAGCGATGGCGACCAAGGCGGGCAAGAGGGTGATGCTGAGGAGAAAGCTGGTGGCGATCGACAGCCCGATCAGCAGCCCGAACTCGACCAAGGTCCGGAACTCGGAAACGCACAACAACAGGAACCCAGCCACCAGCACGAAGGCGGCGAAGAACAAAGCGCGCCCGGTAAACTCGAGGGCCTGGGTGAACACCCTCGCCGGGTCGGCGCCGGGCTCGCGCAAGCCGAGTCGGAGCCGGTCCAGCAAGTGGATGCTGGGGTTGACGCCCACGCCGATGGCGATGCTGGCGGACATGGACGTCCCCACGCCGAGCGGGATGTGAGCCCAGCCCATGACCGCATAATCGATCAGCACGACCGCGCCCACAGTGAGGGTGCAGAGGACACCCGCCCACAGGGAGCGAAACATGAGGGCGGTGAGCAGGAACGCACAGGCGCCCGAGAAGGCAACGCCGAGGACGTGGCTGCGTTTGACCAAGCGCAGCCAGTGATAGTCGAGGTGGACGCGACCTGCGAGTTCCGTGCGCAGGCTCTGGTCTGGGAACTGCTCGGCCAGGTGGGATTCGAGGGCGCGAATCGCCGCGCGCTCGTGGACGAACTCGCTACTGCGCAGCCGGACGACCAGGTTAGCGACCGTGTAGGTCGGGTCCACCGCCTCGAGCAAGTGCCGCGCCATGGGGCTGGTCGGCGCGCTCAAGGTGTCCAGATAAAACCGGGTATCTTCGGGATCGGTCGGGATGGTGTAGAACTCGGGGCGGTCGCCGTTCATCTTCTGGTGGGCGCGCTTGACCCAGCCGGCCAGGGAATGAGTGCCGCCCACGTGGGGCAAGGTCTCGGTAAAGGCCTCGAGCGCCTCGATCCGTCGCAGCGTGGCGGGCTCGAGCAGCGCCCCCCGCTCCGCCGCGCTCACCACCACATGCAGCTCGCTGGTGCCGTCAAACCGCGCGTTGAGGGCGCGCGCGGCCTGGACCAGGGGATGTTGCTCCTTGAAGGCGAGGATACGAGCGTCATTGACGACTAACCGCGAGGCGCCCCAACCGGCTGCCGCCAGCAGACCGCCTCCGGCCAGTAAGACGGCGCCGCGGTGGTGAAAGACGAACGTCCCCAGCCGGCCTAGGAGTGTGCCGGCGGCGTCGAGGTTGCCCAGGCGCGCGTGTCGGGTGAAGACCGGGCTCAGTTTCAGGGGCCGCAACACCAGCCCGGCGGGGAGGACGATGTAGGCGAAGACCAAAGCGCCCAAGACCCCGAGACAGGTGAACCAGCCAAAGTACTGAATGGGCGGCATGCCGCCGGTGAAATAGATGGCCAAGAAACCCGCGCCATCCGTGGCAGAAGTGACCAGGACCGGGTACCAGACGGCGAGGCTGGCGTCGACGACCAGCTCCTGGCGGGTGCGGCCGCGCGGGCGGAGTTGTTCCTCGTAGTATTGGCTCAGCCAATGGAGGGCGTAGGCGACACTCAGGGCCATGATGACCACAAAAATGCCGTTGGTCACAATGTAGACCGGCACGCCCGACCAACCCATCGATCCCAAAGCCACCGCGCTGGCGCCCCCGATGACACCCAAGGGCAGGAGCGTCCCGCGCACGGTGCGATAGGCCAACACCAACAGCATGCACATCACCACCGGCGACACGAAGTTCATGCGCAGCGCATCGTCGGAAACGGCTTGGCCGAAGTGGGCGCGCACGATCGGTCCCCCGGCCACAAGCACCCGCTCATCCCGCACCGGGACTCGCGCAAGCAAATCACGCAGGGAATGGTAGACGTTCTCGGCGTCGGTTTCGCCCGGCAACCGGATCAAGATGCACGTGGCCGACCTGTCGGCGGCGACCAGCGTGCCACTGAACAGCTCGTAGCTGAGCACGTCTTGCTCGAGCGCGGCGCACCCGGCTGCATCGGTCGGGACCGTCTGCATCAGTCGTTCGAAGCCGGGTTCGCCTTCATGGAAGGCAACGCCGAACTCGGTCGCCAGGCTGATCACGTCGGCGCCCGTAAGGTGCGGCAGCGCCGCGATGGCTTCCGTGAGGTCGCGCACCAGGGCCAGAGTGTGGGGGTTGAAGATCCCGCCGGGCGCGTCCCGGAAGATGCCCACGGCGATGGGCTCCGTCAGGCCGAAGAAGGCGTCCACTTCCGCTTTGCGGGTCAGGGCCGGGTGATCGGCGGGGATGAAGGCATCCGGATTCGTATCGCGCGTGAGGCGAAAGAGTCCGCTGCCGACGGCGAGCGCGATGAGCGCGGCGGCAACCAAGACCGGCACGGGATGGGACGTGACGAAGCCGAAGAACCGCCGCATCGCCCGGTCCGCGGGGAAACTCGTCTTGACGTTAGGCGCGATGAACGTAGTATCTACTGGTATCACCGCCGGCCGTCAACGAAGCTTACCTGCGCCGGTGGGCTTGCCGGGCGGCGGCGCATCAACCGGGATTCATGGTCATGCCAAACCCAGCGCGCTATCACATCTCCCCCACGGTTTGCAGGCTCGCCCTCACGTCGCTTTGCGCCGCGCTTGGCCTCGGCCTGCCGCGCGCCTCCGTCACCGCCCGCGCGGCCGCGCCGGCGGCCGAACCGCCGTTCCGGGACATCACCGACGCGGCGGGTGTGCGGCATCGCCATCAGAAGGTGGTATTGGACCCCAAACTCGAGCGCATCATGCCTTGGATGGCTTCGGTGGGCGCATCGGCGGCGGCGGTGGATTATGACAGGGACGGCGACATCGATCTCTACGTGACCGACTCCGCGCGGGACACGCCCAACAAGCTGTTTCGGAACAACGGCGACGCCACCTTCACCGAGGTGGGCGGGGCGGCGGGGGTGGCGGACGCCAATCGGGGCGGCGGTTCAATGGACGCGGTATGGGGCGACTACGACAACGACGGGCACCTGGACCTTTACGTGGTGAAGTGGGGTCCGAACGTCCTTTATCATGCTAACGGCGACGGCACGTTCAGCGACGTGACGGAGGCGGCGGGCGTAGGCGATCGCGGCAACGGCAACGCAGCCGTCTGGTTCGACTACAACGACGACGGCCGGTTGGACTTGTATGTGGGGAATTACTTTCGGCCGGTCGATCTGTGGAATATCCCGGACACACGAGTCATGCACGAGGACTTCGAGACCGCGCGCGATGCCGGCGCCAATGTGCTGTATCGCAACAACGGGGACGGCACATTCACGGAAGTGGGCGGTGCGCTGGGGGTAGCGGACACGGGCTGGACCCTCGATGTGGGCACGGGCGACTACGACAACGACGGGGACCAAGACCTGTTCATCGCGAACGATTTCGGCCAGGACCGCGTCTTCCGGCTCAATGCCGATGCCACATTCACCGATGTCACCGACGCGGCGATCGGCTGGGACACGTACAAGGGGATGAACATCGAGTTGGGCGACTTCAACAACGACGGCTGGCTCGACCTCTATATCTCGAACATCTACACCAAGGAATACGTGAAGGAAGGCAACCGGCTCCATCGCAACATGGGAGACGGCACCTTTCGCGACATTTCCTTCGAAGCCAACGTCTACGATGCCGGCTGGGCTTGGGCGGGGCGGATGTGGGACTACGACAACGATGGCGACCTCGATTTGATGGTGGCCAACGGTTACATCAGCGGCAATCCCAAGGACGAATACTTCAACAAGCTGGCCACGACCGTTACCCAGCCGGGATTCGATCCGGTCGATGCGCGCAACTGGCCGGTGATGGGGGACTCGACCTTCGCCGGTTACGAGCCCAAGCGGGTCTTCCGCAACGACGGCAACGAGACCTTTACCGAGGTGGCCGCCCAACTCGGTTTGGCGGACCGGCACGACGGCCGCGGGTTGGCGATCGCCGACTTCGACAACGACGGCGACCTGGACGTATACCTCTCGAATCAGGGCCAGGAGAGCGTGCTGTACCGCAACGAGGTGGGGAACGCGAATCGCTGGCTCGAGGTGGACTTGGTGGGCACGCACGGCAACCGCAACGCTATTGGCGCCCGCATCCTGGTTCGCTGCGGGGCGACCACCTATCTGCGCGAGGTCAATGGCGGCAACGGCGACCACAGCCAGGTGCCTTTCCGCCAGCACTTCGGTTTGGCCCAAGCCGAGACCATCGACAGCCTCGAGATCCGCTGGCCGACTGGTTGGGTGGAACAACACGCCAATCTCCAGCCGAACCAGATCCTCGAATTCGTCGAGGCGCCGCCGCCGGCTTTCCTCGAAGAACGCAAGCGCTACAAGGAAGCGCAACTCGAGGCGCGCAAGATGGAACTCGAACGCGAGCGGCAAC
This sequence comes from Verrucomicrobiota bacterium, assembly GCA_016871715.1. GTDB lineage: Bacteria > Verrucomicrobiota > Verrucomicrobiia > Limisphaerales > J093 > VHCO01. The sequence goes on along the minus strand of VHCO01000279.1, from coordinate 4,579 downwards.
TGGCCAGCGCAACCGCTGCTGCGCCGGCAAGCCCGGAAGCCGCGGACTGGACGCAGCTTGCGGCGTTTAAGCGGGCCTATTTGAAGTGCAAACAGGCCGTCGAGGCCGAGCCGCGTAATCCGCAGTTGCGGTTCGAGTTTGCCAGGTTATTGGACCAGCAGGACCGGCGCAGCGCGGCGCTGGCCGAGCTCGAGCAGGCGGTGCTGCTCGCGCCCGAACGGCTGCTGTATGCCAACACCTACCGCGCCTTGGTGCGTCGCTACGGCCACTTGTACTTCGATCGGTCGATCCGGTTCTTCGAGGACTTGGCGGAGGCCAAACCCGAGCTGTTGATGCCCGCGTTGAATCAGGCTTTGGCGTACGTGGACAAGATGCCCTATCCCAAGCTCGGCATTGTGGCGCAGGGGAAATTGTCGAACAAATCGATCGCCACCTTGGATCGGATTCTCGAGCGGGACCCCGGGTGTTGGGCGGCCAAGTTCGTGGTGGCCATGAACCACCTGCACTGGCCACGCAAGCTGTTCCACGCCCCGCTCGCGGTCAAGGAGTTCAGCGAACTCATCGAGCTCCAAGAGCGGTTGCCAGCGGATCAGCGGCGCGATTATTTCGCGTTAGCCTACGTGGGGCTAGGCGATGCCCACGTGAAGAACCTGGACCAGAACCGAGATCCTCGGCTCACCCTGGCGCGGGCGGCTTGGGAGGCCGGGCTCCGCGCCTATCCGCAAGCCCCGGAGCTCGAGCGCCGGCTCGAGTTGCTCGCGCAATCGGTGGGAGCCGTCAGCGAGTATGTCAATGAGTTGCGCTCGCTCAAGAACCCGGTGGACACCGATTTAAACCAGATCTGGGTGGGACAGTAACCTCGGCCATGGCCTATACCGACCAGTCGAACGCAGGGCACCCCGGGCGCCGCCTGAGGCTCGGGTTTGTGCTGGTCGCCGCGGTGGGCTTGGCGGCCCAGACACTCGAGCCCGGTCCTCCGGCTGCGGCGCCTGAGCTCGAGGCGTTGCGCCAGCTCGGCAAGGCTTATTACGAGAACGACGACTTCAAGACGGCCGCGCAACAGTTCCTCGAGGCGACCCTTCAGGCGCCGAGCTCGGCGGCCGACCAGTTCAACCTCGGTTTGAGTCGGATGCGGGCGGAGGCTTACCCGGAGGCGCTGGCTGCGCTCGCCCGGGCTGAGCAACTGGATGCAGGGCTGTTGGCGGTTCATTATCTGCGCGGCATCATTCACAAGCGCCGGGGCGAGTATGAGCTGGCAATCGCCAGCCTGCGGCGTGTGGTGGCGGAGGATCCGCAGTGCGTGGGGGCTTACTACAACCTAGCCCACTGTTACAAAGCCAGCGAGCAACCCACCCGCGCGATCGCCACACTCGAGGCCGCGCTGAGCCTCGACCCGCAAAATCCCAGTTGCCACTATCAACTCCTCACCCTCTATCGCCGCTTGGGCGACGTCGAACAGGCCGCACGCCACGCGGAGATCTTCGAGCGGGTGAAGGACACCGTGGGCGAGGCGGAGAAGACCATCGAGGCCCTCGAACGCAGCCGCTACTCGGACATTATCGTGGTCTCACCTCCCCCCGCCGGGCACGCACAGACTGCTGCCTCTACGGTGCCGGTGCGCTTCGTCGAAGTCACAGCCACGGCCGGACTGACGCCGCCCAAGCCTCTGCCGCCCTTGACCCCGCCGCCACGACATCTTGACCGCGCCGGCTACCGGCCGGAGGCGGCGGTCCGGAGCGCTGTGCCCTGGGTGGGCGGCTCGGTCGCCGTGGGCGACTACAACGGCGACGGCCGGCCAGACCTTTACTTTGTCGACTGCCGGGGCGAGGCGGAGGCTTCAGCGAACCGGCTCTACCGCAATGAAGGCGACTGGCGGTTTACCGATGTGACCGGCCAGGCCGGTGTGGGCGACCGGGGCTTGGGGACGCACGCGGTTTTTGGCGACTACGACAACGACGGGCACTTGGACCTCTATGTCGTCAACCACGGCCCGAATGTCCTCTACCGCAACCGGGGCGATGGCACCTTCGATGACGTATCCGCTGCGGCCCACGCTGATGAACCGCTGGCGGGGCGGCGGGCGGTCTTCGTGGATTACGACCACGACCACGACTTGGACCTGTTCATCGCGAATGACGCCGACTTGGCAGCCCCGGCTCAGCGCGACCGGTTGGCCTTGCCGGAGGACTTTCCTGGCGAACCCAACACGCTGTTGCGGAACAACGGCAACGGGACGTTCGCCGATCAAACCGACGAGGCCGGCCTGCTGGTCGCACTGGCTCAAACGCGGGACGTTGTGGCGGCCGATTTCGATGGCGACCACGACATCGATCTCCTCGCGGTGAACTTCAACGACCGCAGCACCCTCTTCCTCAACCGCCGCCTCGGCCGGTTCGCCGTGGGTGGGTCGTTTGCCCCGCCTCTCGAGGCCGGTGCCCGAGCGGTCGCCGAGGCGGATTTCAATCGGGATGGCCACGCCGACTTGCTCGTCGCCATTGGCACGGACCTGCGGCTTTATAGGAACGATGGCCAGGCCAACTTCCAGGCGGCGACCCTTCCGGGCTTCGCCTCGACTTCTGCGCCCGGCGTAGCGCGCCTGCGGGTGTTCGACGCGAACAACGACGGCTGGCCGGATGTGCTCTGGACCGAGGCCGAAGGCGGCGGGGTACACCTCCTAATGGGCGCCGGCCTGAATCGGATGCGCGGCGAGACGGCTCGGGCAGGTCTCGATCAGGTGGGCGGGCACATCGCCGACTTTGCCGCGGCAGACCTGGACGGCGATGGCGACCTGGACCTCGTGTTGCAGAGTCGCGAGCGCGGGCCCGTCCTGCTCCGCAACGACAGCCGCAACCAGCAGCACTGGCTCGCCCTGCGCCTGCGCGGCCGGAAGGTCAACCGGTCCGGCTACGGCGCGACGGTAGAAATCGCCGCCAGCGGCCATTACCAGAGACAGACCGCTCGAGAGGACGTGGTCCATTTCGGACTGGGCGCGCTAACGCAGGTTCAGGCGGTGCGGGTTACTTGGCCCAATGGCATGGCGCAAAACGTGATTCAACCTGGCATGGACCAAACGATCGAGGTCGAGGAATACGTCAAGGTATCGGCCTCGTGCGCGTTTCTGTGGGCGGACGGTGGTGCGGGCTTCGAGTTGATCAACGAGGTATTGGGCATTGGACCGTTGGGGGTGCCGATGGCGCCGGGGCAATACTTCCCGCTGGATTGCACCGAGTTGACCAAGATCGAGCCGGACCGACTCCGGCCCCAAGACGGGTCCTACGAGTTGCGGCTCACGGAGGATCTGCGCGAGATTGCCTTTGTGGACGCGGTGCAGCTTCGCGTCATCGATCATCCGGCCGAGCTCGAGGTTGTCCCGAACGAAATGTTCACCGCCCCGCCATTCCCCGAGGACAAATTCTTCGCCTTGGCCGACGGCCGGCCGCCGCGCTCGGCGGTGGACGATCGCGGCCAGGATGTGCGCGAGCTGATCGCCCGCCGGGACGGCCGCTATCCCACCTTTCCCGTGACGCGGTACGATGGTCTCGCCCAGCCGCACAGTCTGACGCTGGATCTGGGAGACCTGGCCGCCGCGCGGCAGATCTTGTTGTGCCTGGACGGCTGGATCTATTGGGCGGACTCGAGCGTGTCCTGGGGCATCTTCCAAAACCCGGATTGCATCAGCTTGCCGCTGACGCTCGAGGTTCGCGACGAGCGGGGCCACTGGCACACAGCCATTGGCTCCGTCGGTCTGCCTACCAGCAAGGGCAGCGTCGTGCCCGTCGATCTGACGGGCACGTTCTTGTGCCGGGACTGGACGGTGCGGCTCTCGACGACCTTGTGCATTTACTTCGACCGCATTTTTGTGGCGACCCAAGATCGCGCCAGCGAGTGTCGCACGACGGTGCTGCCGGTCTCTGAAGCGGACCTGCACTTCCGCGGGTTTGCCCGGATGCACCGCGACGCGCTCGGATTCGAGCGGTTCGAGTACGCGGCCGTCAGCCTCTATGGCTCTTGGGATCCACCCCGCGGCATGTTCACGCGTTACGGAGCCGTGACGTCCCTGCTCGACCGGCCGGACGATCGGTATGTGGTCTTTGGGCCCGGGGACGAGTTGACGTTGCGGTTCACAGCGGCGGCCCTGCCGGGCTTGCCCGAGGGGTGGCGGCGCAGTTTTGTGTTCGACGCCAACGGCTGGGTCAAAGACGGCGACTTGAACACCAAGTTCTCCGAGACCGTCGAGCCGCTCCCCTTCCACGGGATGAGCGGGTACCCTTATCCGGCCAGTGAACATTACCCGGACAGCCCCGCGCATCGCGACTACCTGCGCACCTACCAGACTCGGCCCAGCCAGCCCACGACGGGCGATCTCAAGAAGCTCATGTACTGAGCGCGGGCCCAAAGCGTCGCAGAGGACTGAGCGCCCTACCTCGGATCGGTAAGCCATCTCGGTGGCTCCTGAGTGCAGTGGGGTCCAGGGGCAAGGGGTAAGTGAAGCCCAGTATCTGAAGTTCATTCGGCGCTGACCCGGTAGAACCGCGGCCGACTCGGGTCGGTTCGAGTGCCGTCATCGACCCACTCGAAG
>VHCO01000278.1 GCA_016871715.1 Verrucomicrobiota bacterium | reverse complement strand
TCCCCGTTCCCCGACCGCCCCCGCCACCTCCGCCTCACTCTGGGGATCCCTCACTCCCGCCCGTGCACAAACTCAACATACCCGACCGCGCCTTCCCATCCCCAGCCACCGCAGCCCCGTACCCGCAGTGCCGGTAATCCTTCGGATCCTCCACCAATCCCGCCCGCACCGCGTTCAAGTCGGTGTACGCCGACACCGTCTTAATCACCCCCGTCAGATCCACGACCAACACACTCCGGCCCCGTTCCGCCCAATACGTCCCAAACCGCTGGTGCCGTGTGTTCTACCCCTTGCTGAACCGTTGCTTGGGCTCTTTCATGAACTCCGACTCATCCCTCATCGACGCCAGCATCCGTTTCCGGAGATCCGCGTCCACCCGACCATGGTCGTGCACCCCTTCTCGGCCTCATAGGGCAGCCCGGCCTCTCGGGGCTTGGCCTTCCCGTAGAGGGCCTTCATGCGTTTGAACAATCAGGCCCGCCGAACGGCGGGCCTGAGCGTGGGAGAGCGGCGCGAGGAACGCGGTAGGGGGCGTCGGCTAGATCGCCACGTCCTTGCCGGGCACCGAGATCTTATACCACCCGTCCTTGTCGGGCAAGCTCTTAGGCGGAGCGTCCCAGGCGAGCTTGCTCGGCATGGTGTCGATGTCGGATTCGAGGACGTCCTCGGCCAATACCACTTGGCCGGTGTAAGTGGCGACGCGTCCCATAACGCCGGTAAGGGTGCTGCGCGCGCCGTTTTCGGCGTCGTTAAGCGGCTTATTGTTGCGGATGGCGTCGAAGAGGTCGTCGTGCTCCTTCTGGTAGGGATCGACCGGTTGGGTGGTGCGGTAGCGCCAAACGATCTTGTTGTTGGCGCTGGGATCGCGGATGACATGGCCGCTGAGGTCGGCCAGGTACTTCGAGCCGATCGCGTGTTCGCTGACACTGTTCCAGCAGCCGCGGATGTGGCGGCACTGGCTGAACATCCGGGCGCCGTCTTCGTACTCGAACTCGACGGCGTGATGATCGTAAATCTCGCCGTACTCCTTGCCGGTCCGAACTTGGCGACCGCCCATGCCGACGCACTTGGTCGGGTAAGCCTGTTTGACCCAGTTGCAGACGTCGAGGTTGTGGACGTGCTGCTCGACGATGTGATCGCCGGAGAGCCAAACGAAGTAGTACCAGTTGCGCATCTGGTACTCCATTTCGGACTGGCCCGCCTCGCGCTCCTTGACCCAAACCCCTTGGTCGTTCCAGTAACAGCGCAGGGCGTAGACATCGCCGATCATGCCGTCGTGGATGCGCTTCATGATCTCGAGGTAGCCGGGTTGATAATGGCGTTGCAGGCCGACCACGACTTTGAGGTTTTTCTGTTTCGATTCCGCCGCGGCAGCCAACACGCGCTTGACGCCCGGGCCATCGACGGCCACGGGTTTCTCCATGAACACGTGTTTGCCTTGGTTGACGGCTTCGGCGAAGTGCAGGGGCCGGAAGCCCGGGGGCGCCGCTAGCACGACCACATCGGCCAGGGCGATGGCCTGCTTGTAGCCTTCGAAGCCGACAAACCGGCGCTCGGGCGGCACATCGATCTTGGTGGGATGCTGCTGGCGGAGGTTCCCCAGGCTGCTCTCGAGTCGATCTTGGAAGGCGTCGGCCATGGCCACAAGCTTGACTTTGCCCGCGGTCTTGAGCGCCTGATTGGCGGCACCGGAGCCGCGGCCGCCGCAACCGATGAGCGCCAGTTTGAGCTCGTCGTCGCCTGCGGCGTGGACGCCGCGTTCGAGGCTCAAGCTGCCTAAGAAGGCGGTGCTGGCCATAGCGGTCGAGGTGGTCTTGAGGAAATGACGGCGCGACAGTGGAGCCGTGGGGGATGGGGTAGTGAACTGAGGGATCCTCGGATTCATGTTGAGTTGATGATGGCTGGTTGGTGGAGGTATGGACGCCTGGTTTTTCCGGGTCATTCAATGGCGTTGTGCCTGAGGCTGATCCGCGACGGCGCGCCTAATCGCGTTCCACACCGCTGCTCCAGTACTTCTGGAGTTCGGCGGCCGACGGCACTTTCAAGGGCCGGACGATGCGGAAGCCAACGAACTGGGCATCGGTCAACCACCAAACGCTCTTGGGCAACTGGGGGTCGCGCATCTTCCAGGCGCGGTCCGAGGGCCGGCGTGCGGCGCTGCGGAGGAAGCCCGCGGGGTCGTCATAGGAGCCGCCGCGGGTCACATGGGGGTAAGGCTTGGTGGCGCGGTTCCAAGGTTCGCTCTGGAGTTGGCCAGCCCAGGCCTGGTAGGAATCGGCGTACTGATCCAGGCACCACTCCCAGACATTGCCGTGCATATCGTGCAGGCCCCAGGGGTTGGGTTTCTTCTTGCCGATCTTCTGGTAGCGCAGGTCGCTGTTGTCTTCGAACCAACCGTACTCGTGGAGCTTGCCGGCGTCGGCGCCGAACGAATAGGGGGCGGTGGTGCCCGCGCGACAGGCGTACTCCCACTCCGCCTCGGTGGGCAGGCGATAGAAGTGGCCGGTCTTGGCGCTGAGCCAGTGGCAGAACTTGTTCGCCGCGTGCTGGCTCATCGAGATGGCCGGGTAACCGTCTTTACCCCAGCCGAAGCTCATGTCCGTATACGGTTTGGAGGGCCGGGTGACCGCATCGGAGACCTGGTTGACGTAGTCCTCGGTGGGCATCTCCGAACGCAACTTCTTCTCGTCGTCGGGATACATGAAGACCTCGTACTCGTTCCAGCCGACTTCGTACTTGCCCATCCAGAAGGGCTCAATCTTGACGCGCACCTGCGGTCCTTCGTCGTCCTGGCGCTCGGCCTCCTGGGTTGGGCTACCCATCAGATACTCGCCCCCGGGTATGGGGACCATGAGGTAACTGGACTTGGTACCCGGGATCGCATTGGTGTAGGGCCGCATCTCCGCCGCCGCCTTGACGCCTTCCTGGCCGAGCACCTCGACGATGCGCTTGTGGATGTCTGGCACGGTGAAATTGTCGTTGTCGGCCATCGAGGCGAGGGCGCCATAGAAGCGGACCTCGTTGGTGGTGCCGGTAAACTGGTAGGTCTGCTGGTAGGTCGAGAACTTCTCGTAGTCCGCGGCGGAACAGAGGACGAAGGTCTGCTCGAGACCGACCGCTCCGAAGAACAGGTCGCCGGTGCGGGGCGCGAGTTTCTGAAAGGAGACTGGCGGGTTGACGCCGTCGAGGCGATAGGCCTCCGCCGTTTCGCCTTTGCCGAACAGCACCAGCAACTGTGGCGCTTGCCCGCGCGGCGCGGTGACGACCTGTTTGATCGGTTGGCCTAGGTCGAAGGACTTGGCGGCTGCGAAGCGCAGCGTCCCGGCCGAGGGTTCTTCGAGGGCGTTGACGTGCAGGCTGTTGTCACCCGGCACGTAGAAGAGCACCTCGGCGAGCGGTTGGCCGCGGAAGCGGCCGACCACGTACTGCGAGCCCGGGGCGAGGCCGGGGCGCTCAGCGAGCAGCCTGGCGGCGCCATTCTGCACGTCGTGCACGCGGAACGCCATCCCCGTGTCCGTGAGCCACATGCCCACCACCCACTCCGGTCCGCCCGCCTTCAACGCCACCCGGTTCACCTGCACCAGTTCGGCGTCGGTGTCGACCTCGGCGATGGGGGTTTCGATCGTGCCGGCCTGGTTGCGGATCAGACTTAGTTTGTTCGGGCTGGGGGCGTTGTAAATGCTCGCGACGAGCAGGTCGTGCAGCGGGGTATTCCCTGCGCCGCCGATGTCCACCGCCAGCGCCGTCTTGGGTCCCAGGACGGTCAACATGACCGGCGTCGGTTTGGGCGCCACGCCTCGGTTCGAGGCATCTACGAAACTGACCAGGTTGGCGTCTGCGGCCGCAAACACAAGGGCGTCCCGTTGCGGGTCGAGCAACTTGCCCACGGACAGCCCACTGACATCCTTGACCTCGGCCAACCGGTGATCGACCCAGTAGATCGCTCCCTCGGCGGTTCCGTACCCGAGGCGGTACTTGCCGCTGGTCCGGTCGAGAATCACCACGTCCTGACGGCCGTCGCCGTCGAAATCGCCCGTACCGAAGTACTCCCGTCCGGTTTCTCCCACAAACCCGCAGGCGGTGGCGGCTCCCCACAAACCCAGCGCGGCCACCCAGACTCGCCCGCTCGGACTGTTTCGCATCTTTCTCATGGTCAATGATGTCATAGTTAGGTCCACTTTTTCCGGCCCGCCGCATTTTGTCAATCTGCGGCCCGGGCTAACCCGGGCCGGCGGCAGGGGTTCGACGTGCGAGCCGAATGCTGACTTCACTCTCGGAACTTGGGAGCGGGGGTGCGACCGTTTTGAGCGGCGCAGTGGCCTCTTGCCCACGCGGGCAAGACGGTGATCTGGAATGATTTAGCCAGGCGGGGCACCGCACTCTGGTCTTGACCTCGGCGGCGTAGAGGTTTATACGAGGCATTGCGTGAATGATGGTTTGCCCGACAACCCCGAACCTCACCGCTTATGACCAAACGCGACTTGGTGGTCCGTATCAGCGAGGAGACCGAACTGATCCAACAACAGGTACTCGATGTGGTGCAGCGCACGCTCGACTTGATCTCCGAAGCCCTCGCTCGGGGAGAAACCGTCGAACTGCGCAACTTCGGCGTCTTCGAAGTCAAAATCCGCCGAGCTCGAATCGGCCGGAACCCGAACGCACCCGCCAACGATGTCCGGATTCCGCCTCGTGCGGTGGTGAAGTTCAAGCCGGGCAAGGAAATGCGGGACGAGGTCCTCAAGTTGACCCCGCCCGAGGATTCGCCGCCATAGCCTCCATGCGGCTCCGGCACGCTCTAGAGGTGGCCCGTATCTCGAAGGACCGCCGACTGTGGGGATCACGCCTCCGCTGGTCCGAAAGGACGGCGGTGAGTATGGTTCTCGCCCCCGCCCCAAATTACTCGAGGCTCCCCAACCCGTGCGCCAGGCCCTAAACGCGTGCGGTGCTTGCGGTTGGTCTTGTGAACGTCATGGATCGATTACCCGGCTTCCGCGATTTCTACCCCGAACCGTTGCCCACACCCGAGGGTTGGAGTGCCGACCTGCGGCGTCATCTCTTCACCCGCTGGCGCGCCGTGGCCGAGCGCTACGGGTTTCGCGAGTACGACGGCCCGCCGCTCGAACCCCTGGAGCTTTACACCGCCAAGAGCGGCGCCGAGATCGTCGGCCAACTCTACAACTTCACCGACAAAGGCGGGCGGGAGGTGGCCTTGCGTCCGGAGATGACCCCCACCCTGGCACGCCTGGCCGCCGCCCACGAGCGGCACTACAAAAAGCCGCTCAAGTGGTTCGCCATGCCCCAACTCTTCCGTTACGAACGCCAGCAAAAGGGCCGGCTGCGCGAGCATTTCCAGTTCAACGCGGACATCCTCGGCGAACCGGATCGCGCGGCGGATGCGGAGTTGATCGCGTTGCTGATCGATTCGCTGCGGGCCCTCGGGTTGAGCGCGGAGGATTTTGTGGTGCGCCTGAGCAGTCGCCAGGCCTGGCAGGATTTTTTTGCCCGCCATACCACGCGCCCCGACCAGGCCTACGAGTTCTATCAAATCGTCGATAAGCTGGAGCGCGAACCGGCTGAGGTCAGCGCCCCGAAGCTCGAGGCGCTCGGGCTCACGCTCGAACAGGTGCGCCATTTCATTGCCGCCGGCGAACCCACGGACGAACTGCGCGCCATCCTCGCCAACCTCGAAGCCCGCGGCCTGGGCGATTTCGTCCGGATCGACTACAACGTCATTCGCGGCCTGGCCTACTACACCGGTCCGGTCTACGAAGCCTTCGACCGAAAAGGCCAGTTTCGCGCGATCGCCGGCGGCGGCCGGTACGATCACCTGGTGCGGTTGGTCTCCGGCGGCAAAGTGGACCTGCCCGCCCTCGGCTTTGGGATGGGCGATGTGGTCCTGGCCGAGCTATTGAAAGCGCGCCAACTTGTGCCCCGCTGGGAAGGGCGGCTGGACGCCTTTTGCCTGGTGGAAGACGAGAGTCTAAGGCCCGCGACCTTGCGCTTCATCCAACAGTTGCGTAACGCCGGCCTCACGGTGGACTACTCGCTGACACCCGCCAAGTCCGACCGCCAGTTCAAGCGCGCCCTCGAGTTGGCCGCAAGTCACACCGCCCGACTCGAACGGTCGACGGACGGTGAGCTCCGCGCGCGCCTCAAGCACCTGGCCACCCGCGAGGAGCGCACGGTCAGTTTGACCGACGCGCCCGCCGCACTGCGGCAGGCTTGAGCCCCGCGTTCGGGGCTTGATCGATCCCCGCGAACCCCCAGGTTCTTCCCCCCAAGCCCTTCCGAGGGTCGATCGAGCCGAGCGTTCCGTCACCGACGTTGAGCGTGTGGTCACTCGCTTGCAGCGTTTGATCACATCGCGGTTGGGCCAGGCCTCGAGTTGGGCTAAGGAGAGGCCGCAACAAGCGATGTCTATGCACCGACTGCCACAACACCGCGGCACGCCCGGCGTGGATCTGGTAATCCACCTCGCGCTGGCCACCGCCGCGCTACTTGCCGTGTTCAACTTCACGGTCGCCCTCGACCGACTTACGGCCCGCGCAGAGTTCTTGGCCGAAATCTTCTTCCCGCGTCCGGCGGCCGTCGCGGCGGGCGAGCCGCCTGAGGCGGGGCCGCCGTTGGCCACGAACTTCAACCTGGGCCAAATTCTGCGCGACAATCAGAGTGGGCTTCGCTATTAGGTGAACTCCGTGACTGGGTTCCTAAGCAAGTACGGCCGCACGCCCTGGGCGCAGGTGGTTTGGATCTTCGCGCTGTTCACCGGCCTTGCGCTCCTGTGCGCGGTCCAGGAGTACGTGGCCTACAGCATCAAGATGAACCCCATTCCGTGGAGCTTGGCGCTGCGCCGCTCGATCGAGCAATGGTACCTTTGGGCCGCGCTGACGGCCCCGGTGCTCTGGCTGGCCACCCGGTTCCCGTTCGAGCCGGGTCAACTCCGACGATCGCTCCTGGTCCACGCGGCCGCCGCGGGGGTGGTCACGCTCACCGTCAGCGCCCTGCACGCAGCGTTGCTGCACGGTCAAACATCCATTGAAGGGGCGGTGTTCCGGTTCCCGGACGTGCTGCGGAAGCTGCTCTGGCTGGGCGGGATCATGAACCTCTCGATCTATACGCTGATTGTTCTGGTCCACCACGGCTGGCGCTTTTACCGCCGCTACCAACAGCGCGAACGACAGGCGGCGGCGCTGGCAACCGAGTTGGTCCAGGCCCGCCTCGATGCCCTGCGAATGCAGCTCAACCCGCATTTCCTGTTCAACACCCTTCATGCCATCGCCGCCCTGATACACGAAGACCCGCCCGCCGCCGACCGCATGGTGGTCCGGCTCAGCGAACTGCTGCGCCAAACCCTCGACCACGCCGGCGAGCAGGAGGTGCCATTGCGGCAGGAACTGGCCCTGCTCGACCGCTACCTCGAGATCGAACGGGCCCGTTTCCAAGACCGCTTGAGCGTGCGCGTGGCGGTCGAACCGGGCCTCGAAGAGGTGCGAGTTCCGTTTCTGATTCTGCAGCCGCTGGTCGAGAACGCTATCCGCCACGGCATCGAACCGCGCGAGGACATGGGCCACATCGACATCGCAGCCCGGCGCGTCGACGATCAACTCGAGCTGTCTGTGGCCGACGACGGCCCGGGGCTGCCCGAACCCGCCCGCCCCCCCGCCCGTGAGGGCATCGGTTGGGCCAACACCCGTTCCCGGCTCGCCCACCTTTACGGCCCCCACCACCGCTTCGAACTCGTCTGCCCGCCCAGCGGCGGTTTGGCGGCGCGGCTGCTCCTGCCGTGCCGGACCCAGGCTGGCCAGCCGGACCGGCGCGTGGTCATCATGACCTGTACCCCGGAGGGGTGTACCACCCTTGAACCCGGCGTCCCAACGCATCGGCCGGCGGAGGCCTAGGTGAACCTACGCGTGTTCATCGCGGATGACGAGGCGCCAGCGCGCGCCCGGTTGCGTCAGTTCCTCAAAGCGGAACCGACTGTCTCGCTCATCGGCGAATCGGCCAACGGCAGGCAGGCCCTGGCGGCCATCCAACACCACGCCCCCGACCTCGTTTTCCTCGACATCCAAATGCCCGGCCTCGACGGCCTCGAGGTCTGCCGCGCCCTTGCCGGCCGGAGCCGGCCGTTGATCGTGTTCGTGACCGCCTACGACCAATACGCCGTGCAGGCATTCGAGGTTCATGCCGTCGACTACCTGCTCAAGCCCTTCGACCAGGCGCGCCTGCAACGCGCCCTCGAGCACGCCCGCGACCTGCTCGAGCGCGATCAGGCCGACGCGGTCAATCGGCGGCTGCTCGCCGCCCTCGACCAGTGGCGCTCCGCCAACCCGCCGTTGGATCGTCTGGCGTTCAAGTCCGAGGGCCGCGTGGTGTTTGTTCGGGTCGGCCAGATCGACTGGATCGAGGCCGAGGGCAATTACGCCCGGCTCCACGTCGGTGGGGCGACCCATCTCCTCCGCGAGACTATGAACGGCCTCGAGCAGCAGCTCCCGCCCGCCCAGTTCCTGCGGATCAGCCGCTCGGCCATCGTCAATCTGGATCGCATCAAAGAAGTCCAACCCTTGTTTTACGGCGACCAGGTGGTGCTGTTGCAGAACGGCACCCGCCTGACGCTCAGCCGCAACTACCGGGACCGGTTGGAGGCTCGCCTGGTCCGACCGAAATAGCTTGCCCCAGTCGGTTCGATGTGGCCGCGTGTTGCGGAACAAGCAGGGGAGTCAGCTTTGATCAAAGCCTGGCGGTAAGCTGGCCTGCCAGCGGCTGGCGTCGTGCGGACGCGGTGGCGAATCCACGGCAACCACCGGTCACTTCCGCGGGCGGACCACTGTCATCAGCGGAAGACCCGCCGCCGCGGCCAGCACGTTCTGGTCCGCGTCGAAAGCTGTTGAACACCTCAACCCGCTGCCAGGGAGTCCAGAGCACCTCCGCTTCCGGTTCGCGATCGAAGAGCGAGACGGCTGCGGCGTGGTGGGTGTCCCGGCGGCACTTCAGCGCAAACCACCACGAGGTGTCGGCATAAAGCCTCACTTCCTCATTGATTTAAGGAACTCGGTGCCATCAAAGGAGCGGTCTCTTGGATCACCCACGGCCCGTTGTTCCGCCAAGGTCCGGGTCATCCGCGGACGGCGCCCCTTGGTCACCACGAACTTTGGCTTTCCCTTGGCGGTGACCACCAACTGGCGACCGTCCGGGAGCCCGTCCACGAGGCCGGCGTTGTGGTAGAATTCGCGGACTGTGACCGATCTCATTTCGGTTAGACGTTAGTGTCTAACCCAGGTGATGTCAACAAAGGCTACGGCAGGGGCAATGCACGAAGCGTTCTGGGCTCGGCAAGGTGGCGGGAGAAGGATCGGCGTGGGCCTTTTGGCTTGGTGGCGTCTGCTGCGGCCAGATGTGGCGGGGAAGCACCCAGGGAGGCGAAAATGCCGTCCCTCCGGCGGGTTTTTGCGGCGTCCAGGCAAAGCTCCGCCGCCAAGTTCGCTTAGAACTTCGAGGGTTGGCGCTGGCCCGAGGGGCTCAGCTTCAGTCGAAGCTGGGCTTTTTGGACAAGACCGTGCGCACGGCTCTTCGCCGATGCTCTTCGGCCATCACCATCTGGAAATCGGTGGTGGTTTCGTGTT
>VHCO01000277.1 GCA_016871715.1 Verrucomicrobiota bacterium | reverse complement strand
CCTTCATGCGCTCGACCAGTTCCTCGTCGGTCGGGTTCTGCTCGGCCGGAACGCGGACCAGGACATGGAAGTGATTGGACATGATGCAGTAGGTGATGACCTCGAGGCCGCAGAAGGTGGCCAGGCGCCGGAGGAGCCGGGCCAAGGTTTCTTTGCCGAGGTCATCCAGGAGGCGTTGCGCGCCGACGATGCGGGAGACGCAGTGGTAGACGGCGATGCGGCCTTTGACTTTGATACGTGTCGTTCTCATAAGGGGCTCAAGATTGAGTGCGGAGAAGGACGTTGTCAACTATTAAAATACTGCCAAATAGTGTAGCTATCTGTAACCAGTGCCTGATGCCTGATCGGTCGGGTTCTGTTCGACCGGCACGTGGACCGGCACAGGGAGGCGATCATACTTGACGCGATCCTTGATGACCTCCAGGCTGCAGAGAGCGACCAGATGCTGAGGGGCGGAGCAGGCTGACCAATCCTTCGCCGGGTCAGCATACTTGCTCATCGATGGCGGGGCGTTGAACGACGACCAATGCGCGAAGCCCAGTGGTAGGGGCAGGGCGGCCTGGGATTTGGGTGCGCGTCTTCTCATAGGGGTGGCTCATAGGCTGGCTTGGCGGTCCGAGGTTAGCGGGGCGACACACGGTGTCAACAATTAAAAGACTGGTAGAATGAAGAGAGGAGATGAGGTTCTTCGGTTTCTCGGCTAGCGCAGGGGCTCGCTTCGGATAGCGGATCGGATAGGGATAGGGATGGGGTGGGAGAGTGGCTGGCGGTTGTGGACTGCTGAGACGGTCTGATCGGGGCTGAGGGCTGAGGGGCTAGCGAAGTTGGGGGTGGAGGTGGGAGCCAGGGGTGGGATTGCCGTTGGCAAGGGCGGAGGCGGCGGTGGGGAGGAGAGCGGCTAGGTCGTTACGGCGGGCGTTGAGTTGTTCGAGGACGGGAATGGCACCGAAGCGAGCGAGGCGCTGGTACCAGGCGAGGAACCGCGGGGAGACGAGGGGATCGTGGGCGCGGGGCAGTGGCTTAGGGTGACGGCCGAGGGCGAGCTGGCAGAGGATGAGGGCGGCCACGTGGGCGGGGGGATCGGTGACGGGCAGGCTTTGCCAGAGAGCGAGGGAGGCGGCGGGGTCGCCGCTGAGCAGGAGGGCTTCGGCACGTTGCTGGGCGATCGCGGGGTGAGCGGGGAGACAACGGACGGCCTCGGCGGTCCAGTCGCAGGCGACTTCGAGGAACTCGGGTCGGCTGAGGGCGATGTGGCCGCCGAGCAACCAGGTTTTGGGGTCGTCGGAGTTTTGACTGACCAGGTGATGGAGACGCTTGAGGGCGTCGACGGGTTGGCCGTGTTCGGCTTGGAAGCGAGCGAAGTCGAGGGCGATGGCCTGGGCTTGAGGCGATTCGGCAAGGGCGGCTTCGAATGACTGTCGGACGAGGTCCGGCTGGTTGAGTTGGGCGAGGCAGAGGGCGAGGCAATGGTGTGGGGCGCCGGTGTGGATTTCCTTGAGGATGGGTGTGAGGCCTGGTTGGGCGCGGGTGGCGAGGCAGGCGCGGAACTGGTCGGCGGCCTCGGCGTGGCGTTTGAGTTCGGTGTAGGCGAGGCCGAGGAGCCAGTGGGTGGTGGCGGTCAAGCCGCCGCGCTGGGCGAGCGGGCTGGTGAGGACGGCGACGGCTTGAGGGTATTGATGGGCGTTGACGAGGCGAGCGCCGAGTTGGGTGAGCAAGGCCTCGCGGAGTTCGGGGACGAGTTGGGCGGCGGGTTGGGCGGAGAGGATGGCAAAGGCTTCGAAGTACTGTTCGAGGCCGGCCTCGAGGTGGCCGGCGCGGGCCAGTTCGAGGCCGAGGTTCATGAGGAGGTTCGGCTCGTTGGGGAACTCGTCGATGGCGTCAGTGAGCAGACGGAGGTTGCGGGCGATTTTTTGGCGGCTGCGGACCAACTCGACGGTGTAGCCGTGATGGCGGAGTTCGGTTTTGCCCAGCTCGATTTGGAGGCCCCATTCTTGGGCGCGGACGAGGAGGCTGCTGAAGACCTGTTCGTGGATGCGGCCGACGTAGAAGAGGCCTGGGGCGTTGCGGAACAAGCGAGGGACGGTGCTGCGGCCTTCGTTTTCGCGGCCGACATCGATCATGGGGAGGCGGAGGGCGATGACGTGAGGCTGGCTGAGGTCGGTCCGGAGAGCGGCGGCGTTGTCGGGGGCCAGTTCTTCATCGGCATCGAGGACGAGGATCCAATCGCCGCGGGCACGTTCGAGGCCGGCGTTACGGGCGGCGCTGAAGTCGTCGTTCCAGGGGTGGGCATAGACTTCGGCGCCGGATTGGCGGGCGATCTCGGCGGTGCGATCGGTTGAGCCGGTGTCGACGAGGACGACTTGGTCGGCGAGGTTTTGGACGGAGCGGAGGCAAGCGGCGATGAATCGCTCTTCGTTACGTGCGATGATCAGGACGGTGAGGCGCGGGTTGGAGGGATGGGTGGGGAGGCGCGAGGGCAACGGGGGCAAGGCGACGGCAGGGGACTTGGCTGTGGGGTGGGTGGGAAGTTGTTTGAGGAGGCGGGCGGCGGGTGGCCATTGGGGCGCGAGGGCGAGGGCTTGTTGGGCGCAGTCGCGGGCGCGTTGGGGGTCGTTGGCTTGCAGGGCGATGTCGGCGAGCAAGAGCCAGGCTTCGGGGTGGAAGGGGCGGCGTTCGAGGGCGGCGAGGGTGAGTTGCCAGGAGTCGAGGAGGCGGTTCTGGCAGAGGCGCTGGCGGGCTTCGGCGAGGTGGCCGACGCGTGCGGCTTGGGGTGGGGCGATGGGTTTGGCTTTACGGGCGCGGCGTTGGGCGAGCGAGGCGGCGGCGGATTGGTGGCGGGCGACGAGGTTTTGGAGGCGCTGGGCAGCGATGGCGGCGCTGCGGTGCCATGTCCAGTGGGCGCGAACAAATTGGGAAGCGGCGCGTCCCTTCGCCGCTGCTTCCCTGCGGTGCAACAACACCGACCGAATTACCCGGGCGAGCTCGGCCGTAGAAGGCTCCAGAAGCCAACCCGAGTAAATTAGTTTTTGGCCGCTAAGTTCGGGGCCGATGGGGCGCCGGAGTGCGGGCAGGCGGTAGGCGTATTCGTCGGTGGCGAAGTCGTCGGTGGCACCACCGCCGGGTGCGGTGACGGGCAGGCCGCAGGCCATGGCTTCGAGGACGGGGAGTGCGAAGCCTTCGCCGCGGTAGGGATGGACGAGGCAATGGCAGGCGGTATAGAGGCTAGGGAGGGCCTCGGGGGGCAGTTCATCGTTGAGGTAGAGGATCTCCGGGGCGTGGGGTTGGTTTTGGGCGGCGCGGATTTGGGCTTCGATGGTTTGGCCCTGGTAGACGCTTTGGCCGCCGAAATCTTTAATGACGAGGCAGACGTCATCGGCATCGGTGAAGGTCTCGAGGTAAGCTTGGAGGAGGAGGTCTGGGCCTTTACGGCGGATGGTGCCGCCAACGAAGAGGAAGCGGTACGATTTCTGGGTAGGCAGAGCTATGGGGGCGACGTCGGGGTGGAAGCGATCTGGGTCGATACCGAGGGGGACGACTTTTACTTTGGCGGGGTCGATACCGGAGTCGACGTAGACGCGGCGGACGTAGTCGGAGTAGGCCCAGATTTCGTCGACGGCCTGGGCTTGATCGACCCATTCGGCGGGGAGGGCGCCGAACTCCCAGGGTTGGATGAGGACCCACGCGCCGTGGGTGGGACGTTCCCATTGGGGTGGCCAGGCGTGGCGGACGGTGACCTGGGTGGAGGCTGGGGCCTGGAGGCGAAGTCGGCGGGCGCAGCTTTTTAGTTCACGGGGGTGTTGGGCGGTTGGGGGTAAGACGTTTTTGCCGACGCATGTGAGGTTGAGACGGGGCACGCGTGCCAGGTGTTGGGTGAGTTGGCGGTTGACGTGGGAGAGGCTGCCGTAGTCGAGGAAAGAGCCTTCCCAAGCGACGTTGATGGCTTGGAGTTGCTGGTGGGGCAACTCGGGATTGACTTCGAGGGGGTGAGCGCTGACGGCGGGCAGGGTGGGCGTGGTGAGGCGTTGGGCGACGGCGTAGAGACGGGCGAGGACTTGAGCGGCGACGGGCTCGCGGCTGAAGTGTTGGAGCATGTGGGCGCGGGCGGCTTGGCCTCGGGCGCGGGCTTCGGCGGGGTTTTGCTGAACGTGTCGGAGGAGTTGGCGGAGGTGGTTTTCGGAGGGGTTAGCCCAGCGGTGGCCGTGGTAGTGCCAATGTTCGGGTTCGACGTGTTTGATATCGGCGAGCTCGAAGTCGATGGGGTAAGCGATGTCTGGGTTAATGAACTCGGTGGTGCCGCTCCAGTTGGTGGCGATGATGGGGCGTGCCATCATCATGGCTTCGTGTTGGGGGCGGCCCCAGCCTTCGCCGCGGCTGGGTGCGACCAGGCAATCGGCGGCCAGGTAGAGGCGGGGGAGGTCGGCGAGGGGGATCTGGTGGGGGAGGACGTGGATGCGGGGGAGGGGTTTGTTGGCCAGGCCGAGTTTGGCGGCGTGTTCGCGGATGAGTTGTTGGATGGCGTCGGCGGGGCTGCCATCGGGGTCATTGATCAAGTAGGTGCGCAGGTAGAGGCAGACGTCGTCGTCGGCGGAGAACTCGCGGAGGTAAGCGGCGAGCAAGACATCCCAGCCTTTGCGCAGGGTCCACTCGAAGAGGGCGAGGAAGTTGCAGGCGGCGCGGTTGGGGAGGGGGAGGGGAGAATGGCGGGCGGGGTCGAAGAGGGCGTCGTCGACGGCCTCGGGGATGACGACGAGTTTATGGCGTTCGACACCGCTAGCGGCGAAGGATTCGAGGTTAAAGTGGCTGGGGACCCAGACTTCGTCCATTTGGTTACAGCGCTTGACCCAGGCGAGGGGGAGGCGGTCGGTCTCGAACATGGTTCGGCCGATGTGGTAGGTGGCGTCGTCGAGTCGGGCGAAGCCCGGGGCGAGGTTATGGGAGACGACGATGCCGCCTTGGAGGGAGGGGAAGCGGTCGCGGAGGGCGAAGAGTTGTTGGCGTTCGGCTGGGGGCAGGTCGGCGACGAACTGTTCGGAATAGAGGCGGGTGTGGTGATGGATGCCGAGGGTGAGGTGCCGGGCGAGCGGGAGGACGAAGTTGATGGCTTCGCTGGCATAGCCGCTGGGGTTAAAGAAGGGAGCGAGCCAGCGGACGGGCACGGGGAGAGCGGGTTGGGTCGGGGTCGGGGTCGGGTTGGTGGCGGTATGGGCTGGGGCAGGGGCGGGCGCGGGAGCCGGGGTGGGGTTGGGGTTGGGGGGCTCGGGTTGGGGGGCTGGGTTGGTGTCGGCGAGCTTGGCTTCGCAGGCGCGCAAGCAGTCTTTGGCCTGGGGGTGGTCGGGGGCGAGACGGACCGCCTCGCGGAACATCTCGGCGGCGTGGGCGAACTCGTCTTGGTAGAACAGGCAGGCGCCGAGTCCGAGGATGGCCTCGAGGTCATCGGGGGCATGTTGGATGAGGCGGCCGTAGGATTGGGCAGCGTCGAGGGGTAGGTCTTGGGCCAACTGGATGGCGGCTTGGAGGCGCAGGGCGCCGAGGTGGGTGGGATCGAGTTCGAGGACGGTGGCGAGGACTTTCGAGGCGGCGCGGTCATCGCCGCCGCCGCGGCAGCAGAGGGCGAAGCAGAGGAGGAGTTCGATGTCTTTGGGGTGGTGTTCGATGAGCTTCGCGTAGAGTCGACCGGCCTGGATGAAGCGTTCGTGTTCGAAGTTGATGCGAGCGAGGAGTCGGAGGGCGGGTTCGTAGCCCGGGGCCAGTTCGAGGGCGCGGCTCAGGGCGGCCTCGAAGAGTTCGGCTTGTTGGGCGTGGAAGGCGGCGAGGGCGAGTTGGGTTTGGAGTTCCGGGTCGTCCGGGTGGAGGGCGACGAGGCGTTGGAAGGTTTGGACGGAATCGGGGTGGCGGCCGGTGTTAAACTGGAGGCTGCCCAAGGCGGTGAGGAGTTCGCGTTGGTCGGGAGCGAGGGAGGCGGCTTGTTCGAGTTGGGCTAGGGCGGCGTCGAGTTGACCGGCGGCATAGAGTTGGTCGGCTTGGGCGAGGGCTTGGGCCAACGCGCCGTTGGGGTGGCCGTTGCCTTGGGGATTCGGGGACGCGTTTGCGAGGTGGTATTTGCCGTTGCCATTGCCACCTGGGTCAGCACGGTTGGAGCCGTTGCTGGGGACTGGGGCTTGGGGTGGTTGGGTGGGCCGCACGGGCGTGGCCACGGCAGGGGAAGGTTTAGCGAAGGGGTCGGCCTGCGTGGCGAGGCAACGGACGAGTTGGGCGAGGCGTTCGCGTGTGGATGGCTCGAGGGAATTGGCGGGCAAGGTCTGGAGCAGGTTGGCGAGGCGGGTTTGTTCGGCGGGTGAGGGGAAGAGGTAGGTGAGGGCCTGGGGGAGCGAAGGCACCTTAGCGAGGGCGGCGAGCAGACCTTCGGCAGCGTAGCGGTGATCGGCGAGGCGTGTGGTTTCGGGGTCTTTGCGCTCGAAGAGGCGGTGGTGGAAGTAGTCTTTCCAGAACTGGACCTGCTCGTCGGGGTTGAGGAGTTCGTGGTGGGGCAGGGTGAGGGCCCAGTGACTCTGGATTTGGTCGCCTTCGGTGTTGATGGACTTGGAGTTGACGCGCACGCGGGCGTTGGCGAGGGGGCGGTTGAGGTGGTAGAAGGGGAACGAGCGGACGGCGCGGAGCCAGAAGTCCAGGTCGATCGAGTAGTGGAGGGACTCGTTGAAGCCGCCGATGGTGTCGATGACCTCGCGGGAGAAGAACATGGCGGGTTGGTGGGGGTGAGCGGGGCACTGCCACCAGCGGAGGAGGAAGTTCAGGTCGATGACTGGGTAGGTTCGTTTCAGGTAGAGGGCCTTGCCGGATTCGTCGACCATGTGGGCGTGGCCGTAGAGGATGTGGCGGCCGCGGTCGGGATTGAACTCGCGGGCGACGTGGTCGAGGACGCCGGGTTCGAGCCAGTCGTCTGCGTTCAACCAGCAGAGGAGGTCGCCGGAGGCGAGGCGGAGGGCTTTATTGAGGGCGTGGGCCTCGCCGCGGTCGGGTCCGGAGA
This sequence comes from Verrucomicrobiota bacterium, assembly GCA_016871715.1. Classification (GTDB taxonomy): domain Bacteria; phylum Verrucomicrobiota; class Verrucomicrobiia; order Limisphaerales; family J093; genus VHCO01. The sequence continues at coordinate 2,614 of VHCO01000277.1, read as the reverse complement.
CCCAGCGGACGTTGGGGAACTGCTGGAGGATTTCGAGGGTGCCGTCTTGGGAGCCGCCATCGATGACGATGTGTTCGAGGTTAGGGTAGTTTTGGCTGGCGACGCTTTCGAGGCACTGGCGGAGGTAGGGGGCGCAGTTAAGGGAGGGGGTGAGGATAGTGATGCGCGGCAGGGTCAGGGCTTGTGGGTTGTTGGGGAGCGGTGGAGCGGGTGCGTGCTCGGGTGCCGGGCCCCAGTGGTAGCGGCGGGTGAAGCGGCCGTGGACGAGGTTGGGAAAGGCCCGGAGCTCGCTCTTCCAGACTTCGGTGTGTTGCTCGTAGCGGTTGTCGTTGAAGACTTCGTAGGCGGGGGGGCCGCCCGGGTGGCCGAGGGCTGTGTGTTCGCGGGCGAGGTCGCGGGCCGAGCGCCAGGTTTTGAGGATTTGGGTGCTGAGGACGTGTTGGGAGAGACTGGGGGTCAATTCTAGGGCTTGGTAGGCCTGGCGGAGCCGTTGGACGCCGGGGAGGAAGCGCGCGAGGCGGGAGTCGGGTTGGCGTGCGAGGACATAGGCGGCGAGAGCGGCGGCGTATTCGAGGTCTGTGCTGGTATGCTGCAGATAGGACTTGCGGTAGCTCAGGGCGCGGGCGAAGAGGGCTTCGGCATGGGTGAGGCTGCGCTGGTCGAAGGCGTAGGCGATGCCGGCGGGGGAGCGGTGGAGGTACCAGGCGCGGAGGTCTTCGAGTTCGGCGCGCGGGCTTTGGGTGGTACGCGCGTCTGGGTAATTGAGGAAATAGCCGAGCGTACCGGGGATGGCTTTGGAGCGGATGAAGGGGAGGACGCGGTTCTTGAACTCGGTGTCGCCGGCGGCGTGGAAGGTGGGGTCGTAATAGCCGAAGCGATCGTGGATGGAGCGGCGGTAGAGGCCGCCGACCCAGGAGAGGTAGCAGGTTTCGAGGTAGGCGAGGTCTTGGTGGTAATCGGCGCGGTTGTACAGCATGACGTCGCGGACCCAAGCGCCGTGGGAGTTGACTTCGGTGACGAGGCTGTTGCTGATGACCCAGTCGAGGTTCGGGTCCTGGTCGAGTTCCTGGGCGAGGGTCTCGAGGGCGTGATGGAGGAGGGTTTCATCGACGCCGAGGAAGGCGAGGTAGGGGGCGCGGGCTAGGGCGATACCTCGGTTCCAGGCGCTTTGGATGGTCTCGCGGGAGTGTGTGCGAGCGTAGACGACCTCCCAGGGTTGGAGCTGGAGCCATTGTTGGAAGACGCGGTAATCGTCGCTGGGCGAGCCGGTCTCGACCAAGACGAGTTCGGCTGCGCCGTGGGCGAGCATAGTTTGGTCGCGCAACAGGTTAAGGAAATGAGGCAGCTTACTGGCGGCGTCGTAGAGGGAGACGACGATCGAGACGCGCGGCGCTGGGGAGTGGCGTCGGTCGTCGATGAAATCGAAGGGGCGGTTAGGGTTGTGGCGATGGCGGGTGCGTGCTTCGGCGAGGAGAGCGGCGGCGCGTCGATCTCGTTCGCGGCTGGGGCCGAAGAGGGCGCGGGCGGCCTCGGCCTCGTGGGTGTAGCCGTGGGTGGCGAGGGTTTCGAGGATGAAGGGCAGTTCGAAGAACCGGTCTTGGCCGAGGAGGCGCAGGCTGCGGAGGGCGTAGGTGGCGGCGAGCAGGTCGTTGCTGCGGATGCGTTCGAGGCGGGCGATTTCGCGCCACCAACGGAGGCGATCGGCTGGGGAGATGCGAGCGCCTTCCCAGAGGGTCGAGAGTTTCTGCACGATTTCCTCCTCGGTGGACTCGGCATGGAAGAGAATACTTGGATAAAGCTCCCACAGTTTGCGGGCGCGGCGTGCGGCGTCGAGGACCTTGGGAGGGGCGTCATGAGCGGCGGCGGTGGCGAGGCGGTCGGCTTCCTGGAGGAGTTCAGTGTCGCGCGGGGTGACCTGGCGTGCGGGGGGTGCGTGCTTGGGGAGGAGGACGCTGGGCGGGCCGGGGTCTTGGTGGAGTCGGAGCAATTGCGCGTAGGTGTGGTCGTGGTGGGCGGTCAGGCGCAGATCTGGCGAAGGTGCGCTGGCGTAGATTTCGGCGAGGTTGGCACCGGTTGGCTTGGGGAGGCCGCGTTCGAGGGCGCGGAGCAGGTTCTCGCGTGCGGCGTCGTAGTTTTCGAGCAAGTGGCGGATTGGACCCAGGCTGGCGCGCGGGTGGGTGACATCCAGGGCGAGGATGGGCAGATGGGGGAGTTCGTCGCGGAGGAAGCGGATGACGCCGGCACCGTCTCCGACGATGACGGGGCAACCGCTGAAGAGGGATTCGAGGACGAGTAGGTTTAGGGTGTCATAGCGGGAAGGAAGGAGGGTAATGGCGCGGGAGGCGAAGAGGCTGGCCAGTTGGGCTGGGTTCCAGGAGCCGAGGAGACGGATGTCGACGTTGCGGTTACGGATCATCGCCTGAAGGAACTGGTTCGAGCCGGCGCGGTCGTCGGGTCCGATGATGTTGGCGGCGCTGTAGGCGGAGCGGGGCAGCCAGCTGACGAGGTCCACGAAGATATCCGGGCCTTTGCGGCGTTCGGTGCGGCCGATGAAGTTGAGGCTTGGTGGCGCTGGATTGGCTGAGGCGGGGTGGGGGTGTGGGAGTTGGAGGAA
>VHCO01000276.1 GCA_016871715.1 Verrucomicrobiota bacterium | reverse complement strand
GTCAAGCTGAAGTCTGATCACTATGTCGCCCTCGAACGGACTGCGGGTCGCACCAAGCCCACTGACAAGGCAGCGGGAGAGAGAACCGCTAGCGGGTAGGGCGCGCACTCCGCTGCGCGCCGCAAGCCTCTGTAGACCCGGGAAGCCGCGGCGCGCAGAGGACTGCGCGCCCTACCGCCGGCTTGTAGTCCATCTCAGTGACTCATGAGTAACCATCTCGCCTATGAACCCGAACTCTCACCCTCTGTCGCGCCGACGTTTCGTCGAACAATCGTCCCTGTGGGCCGGGCTTGCCGGAACCGCGGCTTTGGCCACCGCCCGCGCTGACCAATCCGCGCCCGCGGAAAAGAGCGAAGCGATGAACGCTTCCGTGGTGAACGCACGCGCGTTCGGCGCTTGCGGCGATGGCCGGACTGACGATACACCGGCGCTTCAAGCCGCCCTGGATGCCGCCACCGCCAAAGGTCCGCTCTGCTTTGTTCCGGCTGGGATGTATCGCCTGGCCGGCGCGCTCACGGTCCCGCCGGGAGTGACGCTTTGCGGGGCCTCGGGCGGTGTGCCGCACAGCGAACACCCGATCGGCACCGTTCTGTTGGCCTTCGGCGGCCGGGGCGAAGCCGACGGGGCGCCGTTGATCACGCTCAAACCCAACGCGGTGGTGTGGAACCTGGTCGGCTTAAGATCGGCAAGACGGACTGGGAGTACATCAGCAACAGCTTCGTCATCTTCCCGCTCATCGGCTTCCACTTCGACGACTTCGGTCATGGCCCGGCCAATGCCGTCGTCACCCAATCGGGCGGCGACATTTGTCCGGTGGCGGTGCGGGTGGATCGGACACAAAACCATGCCGGTGCGCAGTTCGTCAACGGCCAGTTCATGTCCACCCTCGAGGTCGGACCGCAGAATCGCGGGCCGTTCAAGCTCGCCAACTGCGGTTTCTGGGGCACGCCAGCCACACAAGAACACATCCGCCAACTCGGCTCCAGCACCCTGGTCCTGACCGGTTGCCACTTCACCGGCTGGGATCACGATCGAAAAGGGGCGCCCTGCATCCGGGCCAATGCAGGTCTGTTGATCGTCAACGGTTGCGAGTTCATGGATGAGGGCAAACAACCGATCGTACTCGAAAAAGGCCTGCAAGCCGCGACGATCTTCGGTTGCACCTTCCGTGGCGACAAGGGCATCCAAAACCAGTCCGGCGGAGACGTCCAGATCGGGCTCAACACCGGGACAAGGCCGTCTCAAGCCTGATGCGCTCGTGCGACGAAAAGTGTTCTCGACCAACTCGAGCAAGGCCAGCGCTTGATCGTTACTCGGAACGGCCGCGCCGTGGCCCGGTTGGAGCCGATCTCCGCTGCCGAACCTGCTCCCTGGGACGAGATCATGGCGGAGGTATGGCGGGCGCAGCAGCGGATTGAGCCAGGCCAGCGCCTGGCCAATCCCGTGCTCCAGGAGCGGCGAGCATCACCTGCGGTGTGTTCGTGATTCAGCCTGGCCATAGCGACTCTTGGTATTCCGTGCCCGGAGACTGCGACCGCGGGTGCGGTGCGAACGCCGCCTTCGCGGATGGGCACGGCGGTTTCAAGACATGTCAGTACTTGGGCCGCCACCGCACGGGCACCCAAACGCCCCTCCGGAACCGACAGGACGCCGCCGATCTGGCCTGGGTGGTCAGTCGACTTCCGAGCGCAACCGACCCCTTCGGGCAGCGGATTGCGGATCGCGGACTTCAAACCAGGGGAGGGCTCGTGGAACTCGCCCCTCCAGCGTGGCCACCAGCGGGCCGTTATGGAGGGCGGAGCTCTGCGACGCCACTGGTTCCCCCTTCGGGCTGCGGATTGCGGATCGCGGACTTCAAACCAGGGGAGGGCTCGTGGAACTCGCCCCTCCAGCGTGTCCACCAGCGGGCCGTTATGGAGGGCGGAGCTCTGCGACGCCGTGACTCCAGCTTCAGCGCAGCCGGAAGAATTGGGCCGGGCCGGTGACGGGCACGGTCATCTGCTGAATGGCAGGGATCGCCAGATCTTGGACCGGTAGCCAGGGACCTTGCACCGTCGGCGCCGCTTCGACCGAGTAGTTGATCGTGGCTGACGCCGGCCAGCTCAGGCGCACGGCCCGCTCGATGCCCACCGGCGGGATCTCGGAGGTCCGCATCTCCAGGTTGTCGAAAACCGCCTTGGGCGGAGGTTGTGCGCCGTCGGTGTATTGAGCGAGGCCCAAGGCCACCTCGAATTGCGTCAGGGGCGGACCTGCGGTCTCGGGGGCGACATTCTCCAGGCGCCAGCCGGTCAGGGCCTGAAACTGGTCCGCGGTCAAGGTCGGGTCCACGTTGGGAGTGTCCACGACCGTGCGTTGATACAGGACCGTGTTGGGGTCAGCCTTGTCCAGTACGCGCGCCGTGATCACGACATTCGGGTCCACTCGGGTTAGCGCGAGAGCCAGGACGACATCTGTGTTTTGGACCGGCGTGCGGTCCCCCGCGAGAACGGCGAGGACGTTCGGCCCCTGCACCCATTTCCACAAGTAGGCGAAGTTGCGGCTCTGCTGGAAGGCATACGCGCCCGCAGACGGATCACCGACCGCTAAATTCGCCACGATCAGATGGGTGGCGTTCTCATCGAGACTGACCACGTTCACCCGCCATTCCCGCGTCATGCCCTTGGGAACTGTCCAGATCGGAGTGAAGTCCAGGCCCCAGCAATAGGATTCGAACAAGGTGGTCGTACGGTTCGGGAAAGAGCCAACCACGTTGAGCCGGCCACCACCCGTGGAGACCTGCCCCCTCCCGGTTCGGATCCCGGTGAAAGGAGTGTCGAAGGTTTCCACGACCTCGGTGGTGTTCACCGGCGGCGGCCGGATGGTCCCCGTGCGGTGGAAGGGGACCGTCGGATCAAACGGGTTGGTTGACGGGTCAGGCACGGGTCCGCGGCTGACGGTGACGGCGATGCGGTAGCCCTCGATGGTCCCGCCGACGCCGTAGCCCGCAGCGTGGAGTTCCACGCTGCCGTTGGCCTGCATCCGGCCACTAAAATTCATGACCCACACGCCCCCGCTCGGAGTGAACTTGGTCATGCCGGCATCCCAAGTGCCGACTTCCAGATAGGCCGACCCTTGACCGTTGGCCGTGCCATCGGCGTTGTAAGTCATGTCCATGATGACCAGATCCAGGCCAGCTACCCGCGGGTCCGAGCCTTGGAACGCGAGGGTGTGGACGTTGCCGCGCAGTTGGACCTGGCCCAAGCCGTCGGTCGTGAACACTCCCATGACCGGCACACCGTTGATCCAACCGTCGCCGGTGAAGGAGGTGATCTGTGCGCGAGCGCCGGTGAACGGCAACAGCGCCATGAGTGTGGCGACATAACCGACGCCGCACGTTCGACTGGCGATGCGGTTGAGTGCTGTTGTCATGATCTTAAGCTGTTCATTGATAATGGTAACCGTGTCTTGGACCGGCCAGTCTCGCCATGGTCGGTGGGGCCGGCGTCTCAGCCGTCTGAGGCCGACGTAGGTCGCCCCGGGTTGGCTCGGCGCCTCCCGCCATTACGGGCGGAGCACTGGCTCGCCATGGGTACATTCGAGAAATCCAACCGAAGGTCACCAGCGGGGCCTCTCGGGCCGCGACGATTTACTGGTGAGGACACGGGGCGTCCTACCTGGAGGCGCAGAGTGTCGTTGGAGCTGTCGCCTGGTAGCGGCGGTCGTGTTGTCTTGAGTTTAGTAAGACAGGATTATAGAACTTGACATTGTGACATTGGGTAGCCCCCCCGAGAGGGCGTGCGTCAACCGGTGGCGGCGAGCGCGGTGGGCAGCTTGAGCTTGCGGTGGGGTGTGCCTGTCCAGGCCGGTGCCTGGGCTCGCCGGCAGGGACAGGCAGGTGGGTGTGCGTGGGATCGCACCGATCCGCCTCTCGTCCTTGGCGGAGCTGAACCGCCGGATCGGGCAGGTCGTTCGTCCTTCGTCCCATCACCAGCACCCGCTCCATCCGACTTTAGAGCGGCCCTGCCCGGCGGGGTGCCCGCCAAGACCGGGCTTGATTTCCGCCCCGCCCCGTGCATGCTCCGCGCGGAAGCACAGTCCTAGTCCGGTTGCGCACCTATGAACTCCGGCCCGGCCGTCTTTGCCACCACCCACTGGAGCGTGGTGCTGGCGGCGGGCCAAGGCGCCGATGCCCGGGCGTCAGACGCCTTGGAACAGTTGTGCCGCACTTATTGGTAGCCCCTCTACGCCTATGTGCGGCGGCGTGGCTACAGCCCCGAGGATGCCCAGGATCTGGTGCAAGAGTTCTTCGCGCGCGTGTTGGCCGGGCAGTGGCTCAACCAAGCGGACCAGCGGCGCGGGCGCTTCCGGTCCTTCCTGCTCGCGTGCCTGAACCACTTTGTGGCCGACCAGTGGCGTAAGACGCGCATGGCCAAGCGTGGGGGCGGGCTGCCGCACACCCCTCTGGATGGCCCTTCGGGCGAGGCCCGTTACCGGTGCGAACCCGCCAACCCCACGGACGCGGAACGACTCTACGAGCGTCGCTGGGCGTTGATTCTGCTCGACCGGGTGCTGGAACGGTTGCGAGGCGAGTTCACCGCGGGTGGGAAAGCGGAGCTGTTCGAGCAGCTCGAGCCGTTTCTCTTGGGAGATCACACCGGCCGGACCTACGCGGAAGTCGCCGGCCATCTGGCGAGCACCGAGGGGGCGATCAAGATGTCGGTGCTCCGGCTGCGCCGGCGCTACCGGGAGCTGGTGCGGGAAGAAATTGCGCGGACGGTGGGCGCGCCCGAGGAAATCGAGGCGGAGCTGAGTTACCTGCGGTCGGTCCTCCGTGGTTGAACCGAATCGTTACGGCTGAGTATGCCCGAGGTCGCAGCGCCAAGGCGCTGGAGTGCAGCGGTCCCCGACGGTTGGAAGGCTGGATGCCAAGCCTGGCGCGTTGGGCCTGTGACCTTGGAGCGGTTTTCTCGTTGTACAACTGAAGATGAGTGAAGGGCGGACCTGTGCGGAATGTGGTGCGGCGTTGCCGGCCGACGCCCCGCGCCGACATTCGTGAACCTGCCTCCCGCATACAGGTCGCTGCCCGACACCGCCAGCGCCTCCACCCATCCGTCCATTCCCGAGCCCAGCGCCGACCAACTGTTCCCGTCCCATTTGGCAATGTGGTTGGCAACCACATCTCCGGCCACGGTGAAGTGGCCGCCGATGTGGAGATTGCCCGAGCCATCCACCACCGCCGCACTGACAACGCCGCTCGCGCCGGGGATGCTGGGATTCATCCTGATCCAGTTGGCATCGCTGAACGTCGGATCAATGCGCACGGGATAGGCCGCCTCGGTGTCGTCCACCAGAAGGGCCAGCGCGGCGTAGCGGCGGGTCGGCAGACCGCCGCCATCTTCCGCTTGCCTTGCCGCGGCGCTCTGCCGAGACGCCGCTACGTCCATCGTTGCGGGCAATTCCTTGCCCGTGGCATCGGTCACGCGCAACCGGCTGTAGGCGATCTTCCGCCCGGAGTTTTCCAGCACCAGCCGCGCGCCATAAGCTGCTGACTCCACTTCTGCGCCCGTCACTTCCAGTTGCACCCGCAATTCTCCCGCGCCTTCAGGCCGTTCACGCACTACCAAATCCTGCCGCACCCCATCCGGGCTCACCGCGTATTCCTCGATTACGCCTGGACGAATAAACCGCACCGTATGCGCCGCCACCTCCACCCTGCCCACCGCCGGCAGGAGCGCCGGTCTGCCACCGGCTTTGGGCATTCCTGCAGGATCCGCCGACCTCCAGTCGGCCGCCCCTGCGCCCGCCTCCCGCCCCACTGCGGCAGCCACCACCCGGAAGCGTTCCTGCTTCTCGCCGGCGACGGTCGAGGTCAGCCACAACCCTTCGCGCGTGGCTTCGCCTTCCAGCCGTTGGAACACGCACCGCAAGCGCGCGCCCTCGGCCGTGGAAACGACGCCCAGGTCCTCGCCCGGGCAATCCGCCCCGGCCCTGGCGCCAAGCTGCGACCACCGAATGCAGGTTTGCGCGGGCGCCACCTCTGCCGGCCGGCAGACGCGGTCCGCCGCCTCCTCTCGCGCGTCGGCGTCGGCGCCGGTGGCGGAGGGCAGCAGCGGAAGCAACGCGAGGATGGAGGATGAAAGCTGGAGGATGGATGGCGGACGGGGGCGAACATCGAACATCGAACATCGAACGCTGAACTTCGAACTGGGACTTTGTCTCGTTTGAGTTCCCTTACGAACTGTAGCAGCGGACGTCAGTCCGCTCTGACTCTCCGGAAGATGGAGCCGACTGACGTCGGCTGCTACTGGGTCTTCCACGAGCTTGACTCGATTCGTCTTCATGGCGATGCGCTTTCGGTTTTGGGATTCGGGCTTTCTTTCGGACTTCGGATTTCAGACCTCGGGTTTGGGTCTTCTCCGCGGTTCACTTCCACCGAACGTATCGGCTTTGACCGAAGACTCCCGCCTTCACGGGGCGGTGCACTGACCCGTCATTCGTACATTCGAGAAATCCAACAGAAGGTCACTAGCGGCGTAAGACGTTGCCAACGCGCCTGGCGTTTGGCCGGACTCGACCGTCCCGGCACGCCGTAAGTCGGGCGCCAAGCCAGAGTCAACCTGAGACCGCCGGCCGCGGCTCACGATGGGCTCCGGTTCTCCTCGGGCTGTGACCCACCACCGCAATCGCACGGCCGACTCAGCAGCCCGGCCGCGCCGCCAGGTAATCGCGCAGGTTGGCCACAACCCGGCCGCCCGCGAACACCGAATCGCGCACGCGGCAGATCAGCGTCTGTCGGGTCGCCTTGGTCAAGCCTGCCACTTGGCCCAAACGGGCGAGGTCCTCCGGTTTAGGGCCCGACGTCAGTTTGATTTCGATCACCTCGCGTTCATGTTCTTGTTCGAGGACCAGATCGGCTTCAAAGCCGTCATGGCTACGAAAGAAGTAGGCGTCGCATGGGCGCCCGCGGACGCTGTGGGCCGTGAGAATCTGCTCGATCACGTAGCCTTCCCAACTCGCCCCGACCCACGGCTGGGCCAACAAGTCGTCCTGCGCCGGCAAACGCAACAAGGCGTGCAGCACACCTGAATCCCGCCAATAGAGGCGTGGCGCCTTAACCAGGCGCTTGCGAAGGTTGGCCGCGAAGGCGGGCAGACGCCGGATCAAGAACGCCCCCTCGAGGTGGTCGAGATAGGCACCCACGGTGTGATGGGAGAGGCCCAGGCTCTGGCCCAGCTTTGACAGGTTGAGGATCGCGCCCTGTTCGGCCGCCAGCATGCGGAAGAGCCGCTGGGTTACCATCGGTTTGGCGGGCAGTCCCCAAGCGGGCAGGTCGCGTTCCGCCATGGCGCGCAGGTAGTTTTCCTGCCAGACCGGATACGCACCCTGGTGCAACACGCCGCCATCGGGGAATCCGCCGCAGCGCCAAAGTCGATCAAGATCGTCGACTTCACCGAGGTAAAACGGCGCCAACTCAATGACCGCCATGCGGCCGGCGAGCGACTCGCTCACGTCCCGCATGAGCGAAGGGCTAACGGAACCGAGCAAGACAAATCGGCCGTTCTGCTTGCGGCGCGCGTCGATCTCACCCCGGAGACGGCGGAACAACTCCGGCCAATGCTGCGCTTCATCCAACACCACGACCGTGTCGACGGCCATGACCTCGGCCCAGGTGGCGTCGAGCCGGGTGCGCTCCTCCGGCGCTTCGAGGTTGAAGTAGCGGCCGGCGAGCAGGCGTGCCAGCGTTGTTTTCCCGCTCTGCCTTGGGCCGACCAAGGCGACGGCGGGGAACTGGCGCAAGCGCTGCTGCAGCAGGCTCATGAGGGCCCGGTTAAGCATGGATTGAATATTGGAAATCGATTTCCAATCTTCAAGCAAATCGTCGGCCGGGTAGCCCGCTTGCGCCGCATCGTTTCTTCCGGGCGGTCGCGCGTTAGCGATCCTCAGTCCGCTCAGACAAGACCTCGCCCAAGCCTCTCGCCGGGCCCTCGAGTTGTCGCTGGCTGATGGTGAAGGGGTCCGCGGGCTCGCGGGAGCTCGCCCCTCCAAGGGCGACAGTGTTCTGGTGGAGGGGCGAGTTCTGCGAGCCCGGGAGTTGTCGCTGGCTGATGGTGAAGGGGTCTGCGGGCTCGCGGGAGCTCGCCCCTCCAGGTGCGGCAGTGTTCGGGTGGAGGGGCGAGTTCTACGAGCGGTGGAATCGCCTCACCCGCCAGGGCTGCGGTCATCCGGGTTCAAGCCATTCCCAACAAGTTGGCGATGCGCCTCTGTCGCCGGTCGAAAGTCAGAAACACCCTGGCGGAGAGCGCCCAGGCGGCGGCCAGATGCCACAAGTCGAAGGAGGTGTGTCTTTCCTTCCAGCCGTGCGCCTCGCCCAGGCTTCGCGCCATGTTCAAGGCTTCGTCGCCTTCCAGTCGCTTACGCTGGAACATCTTCCGGTTGACGGCCCGATCAAACCGATTGATGACCCGCCGCGCCACGTCCGCCGGGATAGGGTCAACCTCCCGATGAATCGCCGCGCGGACGGATACCGGCACCTCCAACAAGTGGACCTCGCACACCACGAACTCCCCGGTCCGGTGCTTGCCGGCAAGGCTCCGGGCGGCCCGCTGGTTGACATCCTGCTCGTTGAGGAAACTGACGAGGAAGCTGGTGTCGCAATAGACGATCATTCGCGATCTTCAATGACGATGCGCGCCAAGTCGATCGAGCGCGCTGGTCCGGTTGTCGGAATCTCCTCCAGGATCTGGTCCAACTCCGCGAGTATGTCACGGCCACCCGAGTCCACGCGTCGCAGCTCGAAGACCTTCCCGTCTCGCTTCTTCACACGAACGGCCTCGCCCGGCGAAAGCGCTTCCTCGGGGGCGCCGTGGCGCAGTTGCCTGCCGCTGATGGTCTTGGTTGGCATATGGGCCAACTCCGTACGTTGGCACTCGCCGCGCCGCAAGAGTGAACCGCCCGCACGTCGCCTGCGGGCAACGTGTTCCTGGCAGCGGAACGAGAACTCCGTCGTTTGGGAGGGCTAACAAGGCATGACCCTGACTGACCGCGAAGGGGTTCGCGGGCTCGCGGGAGCTCGCCCCTCCAGGTGCGGCAGTGCTCGGGTGGAGGGGCGAGTTCTACGAGCCCAGGAGTAAGAGTTCCCGCTTGAATCAGCCAACGGGGAAGTCCACCCTCCGGCGGATGGGCGCACTGCTGGGGTTAGTCAAACGGCTACAACCGGCTGAAACGTCGTGAACTTCTTAAAGAAACTCTTTGGGGGAGCGAAGGCCAGAAAGCAGCTTGAAGGGTATGCCGGTGCGGCACACAAGAGCTTGGTTGCCGGGAGGGACCTGTTGCAGGGCGGCGACAGCAACCGAGCCGAAGTGTGCTTTAAGGACGCATGGAGGTCATTGAAATCGCCTTAAAGGCCTCGCCTGCCGCCGCGTTTACGGTTGCCTGGTGCGGACACACGTTTGTGCCCTCACGGGACGAATTGGAGACCGCCCGGCGCGCGCTGGAATTGGGAAAGAAAGGAGACGTGCTGGCGCGCGATGACGCCTGGGCAGATGCCATCGCCAACTACCTGGACGCGGCGAAGCTCAACTCGAAGGACCCAATCTTACATATGAGCATCGGGGTCTGTTACTTCCAAATCGGAGAACTGGAGCGGGCTTACAGTTTCTGCCAAAAGGCCAAGCAACTGGCGCCAGCGGGCTATCCCGAGACGGCCCGTATCGAGAGGAACCTGGCGGCCGTCGAGGAAAGCCGTGCCCTGCTCAAGAAACGCTAGGGGCCGACCT
>VHCO01000275.1 GCA_016871715.1 Verrucomicrobiota bacterium | reverse complement strand
GCAGCGCGCGGGCGGCGGCGAGTTGCCCGTTGCGATAGAGCTTCAGCTCGCCCGTGTGGCGATTGGCGACCGCGACGCAATGGGTCCACGCATCGAGCGGGAGAATCTGTGGATCGGTGAGTCCCTCGCCGAAATCGGTGCCGGTGCTCGAAACGCTGAACTGGAGCCGCCCGCCGGTGGTCGCGAAGTGGATGAAGAACCGGCGGGCGAGGTCATCCCACTTGGTGAAGAGCATGTGCCAGCCGTTGATGTCCGTCGGGTAAGCCCACAGCGCGATGGTGAAGGCGTCGCGAGGGTTGAAGGCCTCGGTCGGCGCGAGTTCGATCCGCTGGCCGGCGGTGCCGGAGAACCGATAGGCGGCGTTCGGACGGCAGAAGCGGTCCGGCGCAAGCGTGGGGCCGAACACCGTGCCGTGACGGGCGTTGCCGCTGGCGTCCTGGGCGTCGCCATCGAACGGATACCAGGCAACGGTCGCCGGCGGGAGCGGAAGCGGGGTCCAGCGCAGGGTGAAGTCACCCGCGCCGCCCGGTTGGCCGCCGACGCGGACCCAGTAGGTCCTCCCGGTGAACGCGAGGAAGCTGGTGGCCTGGGAAACCGGGGCAACGCCGTCCACCCCGGCCGCGACCAAGGCCAGACTGTCCAGCGCGGCACCCTCGAAGACCCACAACCGCGCGTAGAAACTCGCGTCCGCCAGTTCCAGGCTGACGTAGCCGGTCGCCGGCGGTTGCCAGCGATACCAGACCGTGCCGGCAGGAGAATCGTCGGTCGGTTCTCCGGGTTCAACCGTCGCGCCTCGGCTGGTTCCCTTCGTCTCGCCCTCGGCGCCGGGGAGCGCGATGGCGTTGGCGAAGCCGTCGTTGGCCGGCGGAGCATCCCCCACGGTGGCCGCGCCCCAGGTCTGCGGCGTGAGCCAGTTCGCGCCCGCCGGCCAAGCGGTCGCGGCGGTCAACGAGTGGCGTCCGTGATGACCGACGTAGAAGCCGACGGTTTGCGCGGTCACGCCGCCGAAGATCGCGGCGTCGATGGCGAGTTCGGCACTCCAGGAATCCCCCGTCTGGGCCACGCGGGCCAGGAAACCGATGAAATCCGGCGCGACCTCCCAGGCGATGCCCGTGCCGCGCAACGCCTCGGTCTGGCCGTCGGCGAAGACGCGGAAGCACCAGTCGCCCACCTGCGGCGCGCCGCCGCCGCTGCGGTCCGGATCGATGCACACCGCGACCCAGGTCCGCGTCGCGACGTTCGGGACCGGAATCGGCAAACTAGCCACCGCGAACACCAACGCCGGGCGTGGGATCGGGACTGGCACCGCCGTCACCCACGCCACCGACACGCCCGCCCGCTCGCCCGAATCGTAGTGCAACGCCAGCGGACGGCTATCCGACCCATAAGCTGCGTCGGACACAAAGCCATCGAGTCGCACCGTCCCAGCCGCGGCGGAGACCGGCTTGGGCGCGACGTCGAACTCCACCTGGGCGGTTGACGGATTCCCGTCGTGATCGGTCGCCGTGAGCGCCGCGCGATAATGCCCCGGGGAAGGCGCGAACAACTCGAACCGTTCGCCGGTGTGCTCCGCCGTCGAAGGCCCCTGCAACACCCAATGCAGCCGCTCGCCATCCAACTGGCCGTCTTCGGCGTCGAACGCCAATCCGCGCAGGACCACGCGGTCGCCAAACCGGAACCCGCCGGTCGCATCGGGCGGGGTGGACGGGTCGAAGCGGGCGTAAGCTGTGGGCGGCTTCGTAGGCACGGTGAAAGCCTCACTCGTGGCCGTGGCGGCGAGGATGCCGTCGGAAGCCAGGACCTCGAGGCGGCACTGGCTGCCGCCGGGGAGGTTTGCGGTTTCGACCACCAGGTTGTTGGTGTCCAACCCCACGGCCAGGGGGAGCCAACTCAGGCCGTTGTTGTGGCTGAACCGGACGACATACTGCAATGCGTGGCCGTCGGGATCGGAGGCGGTCCAGCGATTGGTCATCACCGCGCCGGCGACCTCGCCCGCGGCGGGTTGGAGCACTTGAACGACCGGCGGCGTTCCCCCGCCCGTCTGCGTGGCCAGCACGACGCCCGGATCGGCGACGCGGACCAGATCCATGCGCGCGATGGCCGGGTGCGCCTCGATCAAGGCCAGGAAGAGACCGCTCTCGTCGATCCCATCGTGGGTCGGCTGCACCAACGGGCGGGTGAAACTGAGCCAGGTTCCAGCCGCGTCGTAAGCACGCAATTCGTAACCGGCTCGGTCTCCCGGACCGTCCAGCTCTCGTTCGAGTTGGTGCAGGAGGGGACCAGCGACGGGGTAGCTGCAGGCGATGGTGGCCTGGGCTTGAGGCGACTCGGCAATCCAGCCTCGCAGGTAAAGCCAGGCGGGCGCGCCGGCGAGAGCGGCGCCGCCGCGGCCGGCGTGGCTGGCCAACGCTGCGCCCCCCGCGCCCAGGAAGTTGAAAACACCATTCCAGCGGTAATCCGAGACCCACTTGGGACCGCCGTAGCCCATAAAGTCGCTCGCTTCCGAGTGTCGGATGAAGGTGCCGGAAAGCGCGTCCCAGCCCAAGCCGTCCCGAGCACCGCCGCCCAGGGCGGGTTTGAGGGGACCGGAAATCCAGCATTCGTTGGCATAGGGGTAGTTGGGATCGGGCCAGGGCGCGGAACAGTTGACGTGCTTCTGGCTCAGAGTATGGGCCAGCTCATGAGCCATGGTCATCCCCGCCCAGGGTGCGTTGTGTTGCCAACCGGGATTCGACGCGAGATCGAACTTCCACCAGCAGGCGCCTCCGGCCGCCTTCCCGCCCTGGACATAATCAAGATTCGGTGGAATCGCACAGAAACGCGC
This sequence comes from Verrucomicrobiota bacterium, assembly GCA_016871715.1. Classification (GTDB taxonomy): domain Bacteria; phylum Verrucomicrobiota; class Verrucomicrobiia; order Limisphaerales; family J093; genus VHCO01. The sequence goes on along the minus strand of VHCO01000275.1, from coordinate 6,953 downwards.
GGCCGGGCTCGTTGCCGGGTGCTGCGCGAGGTATTCGGCGCGCAAACCGTCGAGGCTGACGTTGAGGCGGTCCTGGTCTTTAGACTCAAGCAACCGAAAAGGCGCGCCTGCCCCCACAACCGACGGATGCCAACGCACCTGGAGGCGGCTCGCCGGCAGGACTGACAGCGCCCGGTCGAACATCCCCTGAAACGACTGGAGGAAGTCCCCGAAACGAACGTATCCATCCACGTGCGCGGCCTGGCCTTGCGAAGACAGCCCCGTGTTCTGGTAGTACGCCGGCACGATCGTCAGAACGAGGTCCTCCTTCGGCTGGAACACGACCCGCCGGGTGCCGCGGTTGTTGGCAACGTCCAGTTCTTCAATCAGGTGTGCGGGGTCCACCTCGGCCTCAAGATCCACCACGCCAGCGCGGGTCCATCCCTCCGGCAGGTGAAACCACAGGCTGTCGGCGGGGTTCGTCCGGTCGGGCGCTTCGGGTCGCGCGATGGGTCGAACATTGCGCCAGCCGCGCGCGGGGATCGCAAGCTGACCGAACCAAGTCAGCGGCGCCACGCGAACGCCGTTCTCGACGCGATACGCCCGGAGCACCGCCGCCGGCTCCGGGAGCGCCAACGGCGCGGCGACGCCCGCGGCGGCTTGGAATCGGACGAAAAGCCGGACGGCGGTTTCTTTCCCCGCCACCAGCGGCACGTCGTTGTTCGAGTTCTGCACCGCCTGGATCGCCTCGAGGCCGGTCGCGGCCAGATCGAGTTGGACGAAGGGCGCCCGGGTACCGAAGCGCCGGATTTCGTGGGCGTTCTCGCGCCAGAACAGGTGCCGTCCGCTGCTGCCCAGGTGCCGCAGCGCCGGCAGGGACGGGATCGCCGTCGCCGTGCCGCCTTCCCGCGCCACCCAGAGCGGCCCGCCGTCAGGGCCACGCTGAATCTGGAACCAGATGTCTTCCTGCTCGCCGAACGCCAAGGCGAGGAGGTGCGAGTCACCGACCTCGTTGAAGTGGATACGACTGTTGGTCACCTGATCCAGCGGCGCCGACCAAAGTTCGACCCTTCGGGGTGGGGACGTGACCCGGCTCCAGGCGATTCGACCCCGGAAGGCGTTGGTGGCGCCCGGTTCGAGGGCGAACGCCTCGACACCGGGGCCGGCCACCGGCTGGAGATCGAACGACGTGCTCCCGCGGCGCAACACGCCGTCGGTCGTCAGGACAAACAGCGTGTCGCCGACGGCGCCCAGTTGCGTCACCGCGAACGGGACGAGGTCGAACACCAGGTCCCGCCCGCTCCGGCCGTCCTTGGTGGCCCGGAACACGCGACTCCGCTCGATGGTCTCGCCTTGGAAGCTCAACAGGTGCTCGACCCAGAAGACGTAATTGCCACCGGCGACGATCAAGGGTTGTGCCAGGGGAGCGAAATCGAGACGTTCCAGTTCCGCCACCACTTGGTCCCCGCCTCCGCCCCAGTCCCCCTTCCGAACGCGGCCCAGGGCGTCGATCCAGTAGATCGCGGTCTCATCCGCTGCCACCGAGCGGGACCAGACCCGACCATCAGGTTCGCAGGAGAAGACGGCGGACTGCAGGACGGTCAGGTCTGCCGGTCCCGCGGCGGCTCGGCGGGCGATCAAGCCCACTTGATTCGGCCTGGCGCAGTCGGAGTTCCAGAACACTTGCCCCGCGGCGACGATCAGGCTGTCCAGGGTGGTGTTCGCGAACACCTCCTGCGCCTGAGCGGCGGGGGCGCAGGCCAGCCATAGGACCGCTCCAGCCAGTGCGATCGCCGCCACAGCCAGCCGGCAGGCCACCCGCTCGACGGGGGAGCGCCCAAACAACGGGCGCGGGGACCAAGTGAAGCCCTGGAGCAGGGATAGCGGCCTGTTGCTTCTTGAACTGCCCAGTGGACATGAACCGTGGCTGCGCTCGTCAGAGCGCGGAAGGCCCCGGTCCCGCAGAGTCGGCCACGCTCTCACGAGCGGAGCCACGCGGTTCACGGAAAGAACACCGATACGGTGGTCGAGGGTGAAGTGAAGTGTGTTCATGTGCGTGGTTGGTGCTTGGTTGGTCACGGACGGTGCAGCCGGAAGAAATCGTTGCTGCCGCTCGGGAGCCACTCGATCCGACTCCGGCCATCGGAGTCGGCGACGTCCGTCCACTCGGGTTGAATCAGGGAGCGGGTTCGCTGCAACCGCAAGCCAGGCCGCCCTTTCCAGAGCAGGAGCATCTGGTCGGTGGCGCGGGCGATGGCTCGGAGGTACGGACCCAGGTAGGTCAGCGTGACCGGATCGGTCTGCGCCCGGGGCTGAATCGGTCCGCCCAAGCAGCCCGGGACCACACCGAACCGGAGCACGGCGACGAGTGAGAGACGCCCTCGTGCTTTCATTGGATGTGACTCTTTAGGTCAACCGCGAATGCACGCGAATGCACGCGAATGGGGCGCCGGAACAGCGGCGGGATTCGCCCCAGCGCGGCTCGATTCGCGTCCATTCGCATCTATTCGCGGTTGAAATGCTGAACCGTTACCATTGGATCATGTCGCCACAACGGGAGGGGCGCGTGGTGAGGTTCATGATTCGAAGGCGGCCGCAACGCGGATGACCCCGGACGCCAGCAGGGGTTCGAGCAAGTTGGCGGCGCCGCCCTGCTCGACGACCAAGCCGTTCGCCTCCCGGTCCGCGTTGTCGGTGTTCACAACCTCCTCGAGGTAGCGGCGGACGAGTCGCTTGTTGGCTTCGGTGGACATGGCGTTGGTTTGGTCAGGCTCGTGTTGGAGTTCGTCCACAACGCGCTGGTCACTGCCGACTCAACATGCGGATGAAGTGCGGCGCAGGCGGTTGCAGGCCTGCGGCACGAATCGCCTCCAATTCGTTGTCGGTGTAGTCGCGCTGGAACCGAACCTCTTCCAACAGATTCAGCGGCATGGGCCCCCACCCCTCCAAAACCGTCCGGGTGATCTCATCCGCGCTCTGTTGACTGACACATCGTACCGCAGTGGCTGTCCCGGGGATCGGCGAGAATATGGCACAGAACCGCTTGTCGCGCGCAAAGGCGTCGATGTGCTGTCCCACCACAGACACAGATTCTCCGAGCTGCGGCCGGGTGGGCAACACCGCGCGGCTGATGTCGGGTTCAGAGATCCACGTTTTCACGGCAGCGCCGCCGACTGCCCCTATGGGGATGAAGCCGACGCCAGTGCGGTCCAGTTGCGGCCACAACCCGGGGCGTGGGTCGGTGGTGTCCCGCCGACTATCTCCAAAGAAGAACCCCGCACGCTGTTGGGTGGCCAATGGGCTTTGAAGGCGCCAGCACACGAGCGGAGGCTCGGAGTTCTCGCATCCTGGATCTACGCAGATCCCCTGATGGTGGTAACGAGTACCAGTGGCAGCGCACTCAAGCCACCAAACCAGCGGTTCAAGCAGCGTCCGATAACCCACCTGAACCACCAGGTAACGAGGCAAGAGAACATCGTTAACGTGTTTCCTCAGCCCCTCGTCATAGACCGACCGCTCGGAGGCCACGTTCCTGAGATTGACCCGAACCTCCCATGAGTCAGCATTGTCCTGTGGGGAAGTTCGAATCCAGACGCGGTTCGAGACAACGTTTCCGTTCACCAGCAAGGTCACATCTCCCGCAGCCTCGTCCAGTACCCATGGTTCAATTCCGTGGATGGACCGTCCGGGAGTCGTCGTACGGGGGTGAAAGAACCGGCCCGAGACGCTTTGGGTGCCGCACGGTTTGCTGAGAGTCCGGTACCCAGTGCCGGCGCCGACTTCATACGGGGACTCCTGCATGGGTCCGGTGAGGACCGCGGTTTCCTGCCGGACAAACACAAAGCTGATGGACACGATCTCGACGCTTTGCTCCTTGACCGTGTCCTCTGCGCCTTCGCACCGCTCGAACGTCGCCTTGATCTTCGCCGGTCCCTGAGCCTCCAGCGCGCAGAACTCCGCCCGGGCGCGGCCGTTTTCGTCCGTGATCACCAGGATGTCCGGCCCTTCCACCGAGCCTTCCTGGAGGGGCTTGAAGTACCCGACACCCGCCGGGTCGCACATGAGGTGGATCACCTGGTTGGTCCACGGGGCGCCGTCGTGTTGGAGCAGTTCGACGGAGACGGTCGTGCATTGCTTGAACTCGAGTTGCGCTTTCTCGGCATGCAGCGAGAGCCTGATCTCATCCTTCCAGAACGGGTCGGTCTCCCCTTCTTCAACGGCGCTGAGCTCGAGCGTGACCCCGGGCAAAGTCACCAGGGTGATGGGTCGGTACTTGCCGTTGTGGTTGCGGTCCTCTTCCCCATCGAGACAACCGTCGTTGTCGCTGTCTGGGTCCAGCTCCGCCCGCAGCCCGTCCCCGTCGATGTCCGCCTTCCGCGGGACGATGCCTTGGCCGAAGGTGTAGCTGTAAATCTCGATCTTGTCCGGGACGCCGTCCCCGTCGGAGTCGGCATTCCGCGGGTCGGTGCCGAAGCGCAGCGATTCGTCCACGGCGAGCAAACCGTCGCCATCGGCGTCGCTCAGGTCCGCGGCGTCGGCTTCGTCGCCCTGAAGCGCGGTGCCAAAGGCGGTGGCGGCGGAATCGTCGGGGACCCAGGCGGCGGTCACCAACCTCCACGGCACCCAGATGCGGTGGCCGGTTTGCGGGTCATGCACATGCAAGTCGAGTTGCCGAACCCCATGGTTGTCGGTGTAACCGAAGCTGCCGCCGGTCGCGACGAACAACCGTGTCCCCAGACCCGCCTCCCCCGGGCCGACGCTGTACTCGCCGATGAACACGCGCCGTTCGCTCAGCCACGTGAGCGCGTCGGTCTCGGTCATGAACGAGCGGGCGTAAGTGCGGACAGTGTTGTTCCCTCCCAGGGCCCACTGCAGCGTCTCCTGGATTTGGTCCCTGGGGATGTTGAGGCCGTGCCCGAGGTGGCCGGCCGGATCGATCGGGCCACCGGCGGAGCTGCCGAAAACCCGCCAGGCGATCTGATCCTGGGCCAGGAGTCCGCCGTACATCAGGTTGACGATATGGACGGCGTTCACCGTGGCGTACCATTTCTCGTGGTCGCAGCCACCCGCCGAGACTTCGTGTTCCCGATCCCAGGCGTGGGCGCCGCTCTCCGCGCGGCATTCCATACAGAGCATCTTGGTGTCCTTGGCCGGAGGGAACACCTGGCTCGGACCTGCGATGGCCAAGGCCGCGCCCCGCCTTCGGCCTCCGCCAGGGCCGGCGAGTTCAGCGAGCCCGGCGCTGGCTGCCGGGCGTGCGGCCACGATCGTGAAGCGCTGGGGAGCGGACCAGGCACTGACCCGCTCGCCGGCCTCGGCCCGAACGCGCCAGAAATGCTCCCCTGGGGGCAAGGAAGGCCGCAGCTCGAACCGAGTGGCTTGGACGGACTGGTCGGCCGTGGGCGAATCGAACGTGGGCGACCCGGCCACTTGCAGGCGATAGGCTAGGGCGCGGGTGCGGAAGTCGAGCCAGGCAAACAGCGTGGCCTCCTCGGCCGGGACAACGGCCTCCTCGAAAGGGTAATAGGCTATCGGCGACGGCAGACCGTTCTCAGCACCGGGTGTGGGAGTCTGGTACCGGACCCAGTAGCCCGGTTCGAGGCCGTCCAGCCCGATCGAGCCGCCCGGAGACAGCGGGAAGGCCGAGGTGTTGAGCGTGGTGCCGCGTTCGGGCAGATCGCCCCACTTGACCGAGCTGACGATTTCCTCCCGCTGTTGCCAGTCACCTCCCCACTCGGTCCAACCCAGCACACACTCATCGGTGGTCGGATCGAAGCCGGCGCCCTCCCGCGGGGCGTGAACGATGCGGCCGGACGGATTGGCGGGATCGCCGAGCAGTTCATCCGGCAACGGTTCGCCGTCCTCCAGCGGATCATCGCACACGACCAACACGAACTGGCCGGGCGCGATGTCCTCAGACCGCAGCCTGCTTAGCACATGAGTGCGGTTGCGCACGTGCAGGCCCCACAACGGCACGTTGCCGCACCGGCCCACATGACGCAGTTCTACCCAGGGGTACCCACCGGGCGCCGGGATCATGCCCACCTCGGTGATCTGGAGCGCGGCGCGCGGCGCGATCGTGCCCTCGGGCGGACACGGAGGCAGGGCCAAACGCAGCCGGAAGAACCGGTCGTGCGGGCCCGGGGCGACGGTGACGCTCTGACGACCGCCCGCGACCTCCGGCTCCAGCAGTACCCATTTCCAGAGCGCTGCCGGGCCTAACGCGGCGGTTTCCTCGACCAGATAGCCGACCGCAGTGCCGGGCCACGAAAGCTCGATTTGGCGATCGGGAAGTTGCGACACGAGAACCGGCGGAGGGTCGCTGGCCGCGCCGACGGCGGTGAGGTTGAACACCAGCAGAATCGTGACGATGAACGGGATCTTCATAGGCTTTGGTTCTTCGGCGACATCGCGCCCTGCTACCTGGAGGAAAGGAGGATCCGCGGGAAAGTTGTAGGGAAAGTGTCCGGGCGGAGCCGCCCCTCGCCGCGGACCTGTCTCGCTGGACCCGGCGCAATCAGGCGAGGCCTTGAGCTGGCTATCGGTTACGGTGATCATGGCTACTGAGCCGGTTTTGGTCCGGTCGCACCGCGCTCACGGCCCTTTGACCAGCCGGTAGAACTGCGCCGACGCGGCTACCGGCTGGACGACGTAGTTCATCCCGTCCCGCACCGACGGCGCCGCGGTTACCGGCACCCAGCGCGGTTCGTCCAGGCTCTCGGCGCTTTGCAGAGCGAACCCGGCCGCCGCCGCCGGCCACGCAAGTTGGATCTGCGCCCGCTTGAGCGCCTCGACGGCCAGCACCGGCGGTGCCGTGAACAGCGGGATGACCCGATCCGCGCTCAGGCGGAAGTTGTCGAACGTTACCGCCGTCGCGTCGCTGGTGCCGTTGTTTTGCAGCGTGAAGCTCAGCGCCGTGCGGTTGGTGTTGTAGCAGGCCGAGTGCAGCAACGTGCCGTTCCAGAACCCGGCCA
>VHCO01000274.1 GCA_016871715.1 Verrucomicrobiota bacterium | reverse complement strand
CGGGTTGGGGGTTGAAAGCGGGCGGGGGGGGGAGGGGGGGCGGGGGGGGGGTTGGGGGGGGGGTACGGTACGGGGTACGGTACCGGGTACGGAAGCCGGGACGGAAACCTGTGTCAACGACTATGATGCTGTCGGAAAGAACGAATGGATGGTCCATTCCCCGAACCGGTCGCCGGCTTGTAATCGGCTGGGCCGGAGGGGGGCGGGTACGAGAACTGGCACAGCACAGGGCACGGTGCGGTGTGCAGCTTAGCTTGGAAACCTGGGCTACCCGACCTCGGTGTTGGTGTTTGCCCGGGCGGGGGCCGGGAGGAGAGGAGCGGGTGAGCCTGGGGAGCCTGTGCCTCGTCCGTGTTAATCGATGCGCTGGCCGGCTCGGACGCCGTAGCGAAGAGGGGGTGCGACGCGCTGGTGCGCGCCTAGGTCGGGGGCTGGGCCAGTGTACCCGTCGCTGAAGTTGGGGATGCACTGGCCCGCAGCGACGCCGGGGCTGTTGGGGGCGAGCTGGAATCGGCCAGTCCTGGTTTCCGGGTCAAAGCCGGCGCCGGCGGCATAGACCGGTTCGCCGCGGATTCCGTGCGCTTGGTGGCCCGGGGGCATCTGGCCGTTGTAGAGGTCGTAGTCGTAATCGTTGTCCAGGTTCTGCTTGGCGGGGCTGCCGCAGTGGTTTTGGGGCGAGCGCACGTGGAGGATGTTGTTTCGGGACACGACGTGCTTGACGATGCGGCTGCCGCCTAAGGCGCCGGTCGGCAGCCATTCGTCCGATCGGAACAGGGTGTTGTGAAAGACATATTGATGCCCGGTCATCCAGTGTTCGCCGCCGGCATAGCCCATCTTGAGGAAATTGCCGCCGCCGGCATCGGGCTGGGACTGACTGCGCGCGACGACGTTGCGCCAGATGTAGAGGGGGCCGATGGAGGTGGCGGCGTTGCCGATCATCATCATGGACTGCGTGATGTAGTTGTCCCAGACCCGGACGTTGCGGTTGCCGCCTTCGACCTCGAGTCCATCGTCCCAGCAGTGGCTGACGAGGTTGCCGTAGATGTCCGAGTCGTGGCCTGGCGCACCCTTGAAGCTGCCGTTGCTGCCTCCGCCGACGATGTCGTTGCACATGCGATCAAGGTCCGAATAGCATTCGTTGTAGCGGATGACGTGGTTGCCCGCGGTGTCGAACAAGGTGATGGCTTGCGGCCCCATGGTGTGCGTGGGGTAGGTCGGTTCGTACCACGTGCTGCCGTCGTGGGCGGGATGATGCAGCTTGCAGCGCTGAACGATCAGGCGCTGGAGGTTGGCGCTGCGCGAGAAGATGGCCGAGTCGTAGTTGAACCCGAAACCGGTCGCTGGATTCAGCCGGCCCCAATCGGAGATGTCGCAGTCTTCAATGACAATGTTGTGGCCCGCTTCGATGAGAATGGCGCCCGTAGGCCGGCGGGGAGCCGCCTGGGTCGCTGCGCCGGCTCCTTTGAGAGTGAAGCCGCGCAGGATCACGTTCGATGCGTTGACGGTGATGCAGGTGTCGTGGAGATGACGCACATCGATGGTCGCTCCTGCCCCGTCATAGACCCGAAGGGCTGCCGCCGTACCAGACTCCGTGATGACCAAGGGGGTGTCACGGTTGCCGATGCGAAGGGTCTCGCCCACCGGGAAACGCTCGTTCCAGGTCGTGGCGACAAGCGTGGCGGTCGTTGGGGTGTGGGCCAGGGCCAGTCGGATTTCATAGGTGGTGGCGGGAGTGAGATGGACGATGCTGCCGCGGTAGTCGGCCAGGTCTTCGTCGGTGTTGGCAATGGGATTGTAACGCATGGGCAAGCCTTGCTTCCACTCGGTGGCTCCCTGTTGCCGATAGGAGACCTGGACTTGCTTGTCGGCTGCCCCGCCGGGCGGCGACCAGTAGAGGCCCAGGCAATGAAAGGTGGGGATGGCCAGCGGCGTCTCCGCGGCTCGTGCGGCTCGCAGATGCGGCACCAGCGCAACCGAGGCAACGGCGAGAACGCAACCACAGACGAAACGTGGGAAGGAACTTCTGGAATTCATGGCCATACGCGTGTGTGAGTTCAAGCAGCCGACCGCACACACTGAGCGCGGGAGGGTGCCCCTGTCCAGGTGACTTGGCGGACTGGTTCTGTGCGCCGAAGCCTTAGCGACCTCGAGGTCCATCGTTGGCTTGCCGGAGTCGTTGGGGACCGGCGGGAATCCCCCAGCAGAAGGGGTCCCGCTCGGCCAGGAGAAGGCTGGCCTCGGCGTTGACGAAGGCGGTCCCGGTGACGATGGGGGTGATGGTGCCTTGGCTGCGATCCAACCAACGGTAACGGCCGGCAAAGGTGCTGCCCAGGATGCTCTCTTGGATCCAGACTTGGTCCTCCCCCCATTGGCCTTCGGCGGACAGACAGGCCAGTTTAGCGCTCGTGCCCGTGCCGCAGGGCGACCGGTCGTAAGCCTTGCCCGGGCACAAGACGAAGTTACGCGCGTGCGCTCCCGGCTGCGTTGCGGGGCCGAAGAGCTCGATGTGATCCACCTGCGGGTATCCCTGGCGGTTCACCGCCTGTCGCACTCGCCAAGCGAACTCGGTGAGCTGCTCGACATTCTGCAGCTCGAGGCGCTGCCCGTGTTCGGTCACCAGAAAGAACCAGTTGCCGCCCCAAGCCACATCGCCGGTGACCGCCACCGGGGTCGCGGGGCGGGCGCTCCCTGAGTTCGGCGCCCGGTCCGCTGCGGGCACCTGGACGGTGACGGTGCGCGCCCGTCGATAGCAAGGAACGTTCGCGACCGAGACGGAGCCATCCGGATGGAGCGTGGTTGTGACCACGCCGACCGGCGTCTCGATGCGGTGTTCGCCTTCACGGATGCGGCCCAGATGGGCCAAGGTGACCACCACGCCCATCGTGCCATGGCCGCACATGCCCAAGTAGCCCACATTGTTGAAGAAGATGACGCCGGCGGCGCAGCTTGGGTCGTGCGGTTCGCACAGCAGCGCGCCCACCCACACGTCGGACCCGCGCGGTTCATTCACGAGCGCGGACCGGAACTGGTCGTGGCGGGTGCGGAAGAGCTCGAGGCGCTCCGCCATCGTGCCGCGGCCCAGGTCAGGTCCGCCGCGGAGCACGACTCGGGTCGGTTCGCCGCCGGTGTGTGAATCGATGACCTCGACTCGCTGCATGGCGCGGCCCAAGGGCATCATAGGGCAACCTCGAACAGTTCGACCAGAACGGTGACCTGGAGCGTGGCGAGGAGGTTCATCACGCCGTGCAGCAGCATGGGCACGTAGACCGAGCCCGTTCGCCACCGAGCCCAGCCGAGGAGGAGGCCCGCCACGAAGATCTGGGCGCGGCCGTAGGCGTCGTACTGGGTGTGAATGGATGCCCACAGGGCGCCGATCGCCACGATGCTCGGCACCACGCCCAGCCACGAGTTCGCCCATCCGGCATACACAAACCCGCGAAAGAACAGCTCCTCGACCACCGGCGCCAGGACCACGACACTGAACCACAGCAGGGGCAGCCAACCCGCCGTTCGATACGCTTGGACCATCGCGTCCGGGACGATCGGCCGGTCCAAGGCCAGCGTCAGTCCGTCGGCAACCACCAGCAGCACCAACAGTCGGAGCAGCCAGCGCCACACGCTGCGCCCGGTCACGGTCTTAAGGGCGAGGTACTCCTGCCACGGGAGCCCCGCCCGCAGCCGCGCGAACAGCCAACAGAACGTCAAACCGACCGGAAAGGACGCTAACGTCCCGACCGCGAGGAGCAGGCCGTTCTGGTCGAGGCGATCGAAGGGGAGCTCGTGGCCGGCCAGCTTCAGGCCCAGCACCAACGGCACTAAGGCCAGCACTTGGGCCAGCAACACCGCCGCCACCACGGCCAGCCCAAGACCGGTCGTGGCCCAGAAACCCCACGGTTGGCCGACTTTGCCGCCTAAGTCAGAGAGGGCGATCGCGCCGATGGTCGGCCGGATGAGGTTCGCCGGGTGCAGTTTCTCGGCCGGAAAACTGTGGGCGACTGCCACACAACGCATCCCGGCTGCCTGGGCGGCTTGGACACCGTTAATGGCGTCCTCGATCACCACGCAGCCCGTTGGGGCGAGACCCAGTTGGCGCGCGGCGGCGAGGAAGATGTCGGGCGCCGGTTTCTTATGGACGACATCCTCGGCGCAGATGACGGCGTCCCACCAGGGGGCGGGCAGGCCGATCTGGCGGAGGTTGGCCTCGATTTTGATCCGGTCCGCGCTGGAAGCCACGGCCACCCGCAGGCCGGCCGCGCGGCACTGCTGGACCAGCTCGACCGCGCCCGGGAAGGCGCGCAACTGCGTCGGGACCAAGGCCAGGTAGATCTCGTAGGTCCGGCGCTTGGCGGCCTCGAGGTCGAGTGCGATCCCGTGCTTTTCGGCCACTCCCCCGAGATAGCGGTTCTCGCCGGTCCCCACAAAGGGTAGGAAGTCTTCCGGGGCAACCGTGTGGCCCAGTTCGCCGAACATGGTCACGGCCGCCTGGTTGATGAGCGGCTCCGAGTCGGTCAGCACGCCATCCATATCGAAGATGACGGCACGGAGGTCGAGCCGAGCGTTCATCCGCCGAGCATGTGGGGAGCGGAGCCGCGCGAAAAGGCGAAAGTCTGGCCCAGGAGCCGTGTACCCGCGCCGACAATCGCCCTTGTGTTGGCTGGGGCGCGACCTAGTATCCGCTGCGCGGCCCCCCCGGCGGATTGGCGGCGCGGTGGGCGCGCCACGGACGCGGACGCGCATGGTTCGGTCATTTGCATTTACCACACAGGGTCGCCTGCACACGCGGGACATTCAGGCCTTTCTGATGCCGACGTTGTTGGCGGACACCAACCTGTTTCTCTGGGTGGACCTCGAGAACCCGACTCCCGAGGAGACGAAGTTCTACCTGGAGGAGGTCTTTCACTATCATCCGCTGTCGATCGAGGACTGTGTGATGGTGAGCCCCTCGCCCAAGGTCGAGGAGTACCAGCCGAAGGAGGGCGATCGGTTCTCGCCTTATGTGTTCATGGTGGTTCACGCGGTGGACTACAGCCGCAAAGACGGCGTGTTCGCCACCAGCGAACTGAATTTCTTTTTGGGCAAGAACTTCTTGGTCACGTTCCACGAGGCGCCGCTCAAGAGCGTGAGTTCGGTGGCGGAGCGGTGTCTGCGGAGCAATGTGCACATTGCGCGCGCGCCCGATCGGGTGGCGCACACGTTGCTGGACTCGATTGTCGAGAATTACAAGCCGGCGCTTGAAGAACTCGCCCTCGAGATCAGCGAGCTCGAGGAGCAAGTTTTGCAGCATCCGGGCAAGGGGACGCTGAACCGGCTCATCCAGATCAAGAAAGAGGTCTTGCACCTGCGTCAGATCGTCGGGCCGCAGCGGGCGGTCTTGGCGCGGTTTGCCAATGGGGAATTCAAGCTGATCCGGGCGCATCTGGTGCCGTACTACCGGGACGTGTACGACGGCCTGTTCCACATCGAGGAGTTGGCCCAGACCTACACCGACTCACTGACGGGCATCTTGCAGGTCTACCTGAACATGTCCTCGAACCAGACCGGCGAGGTGGTCAAGCTCTTGACCATGATCACCGTCATCACGACCCCGCTGATGATGTTCGGCACCTGGTACGGCATGAACTTCAAGCAGATGCCGGAAGTCGAGTGGCCTTACGGCTACCTCATGGTGGCCGGGGCCACGCTCGTCGCGACCACCCTGACCTTATGGTACTTCCGCCGCAAGAAGTGGCTCTAGACCCGCGTGCGGGCTGCGCCCAGGTCCGTCCCGGCTGAACCGGCATTCCCACGCTCCCATGCCAGCCGGCAAATCCAGCTTTCTCGACAAGGTCCTCGTCCGGATTGGACGGCTCGATGCCGAGGGTTTGCAGAAGGTGGTGCAGCGCCTGGCCCGCGAGCGCGACTTCCTCGAAACCCTGTTCAACACCATCGAGGACGGCGTGCTCGTGTTGGACACTCAGGGGCGCGTCGTCTATCTGAACCAATCGGTCACGCGCCTTTTGGGCCTGCAGCCCGACACGGCCGAGGGACAACCCATCGCGCGGTACTTGCCCGCCTTGGACTGGGCTAAGGTGGCCAGTTTGGGCCGGGCCGGCGGACGCAAGGTGATCCGGCAAGAATTCGAGATCGAGTACCCGCGGCCGCGGTTTCTCCGGCTGTTCGCGGCGCCGCTGGATGGGGACGCGCCGGAGAGCGCGGGGGTGGCGCTGATTCTGCATGACGCAACCGAGGCGCGGGAGCAGACCTTTCAAGCGGTCGAAAGCGAGCGGCTGCAGGCCCTGACGCTGTTGGCCGCGAGTGTCGCCCACGAGCTGGGCAATCCCCTCAACGCCCTGCACATCCACCTGCAACTCATCGAACGCGAGGTCAAGAAACTGCGCGCCCTCGCCGCCCCGAGCAGTCCGGCCGCGCGGCTGCTGCGGCCGACCCGACCCGCTTCGACGCACGCGCCTGAGTTGGCCGAGTTGGCTGGCAAACTCGAGAGGTACCTGGGCGTGGCCAAGGGAGAGATTTCGCGCCTGGACTACATCATTACCCAGTTCCTCCAGGCCATTCGCCCCACGCAACCCCAGGTCCAACCCAGTTCGATCAACCAGGTCGTCCGGGAGACGCTCGAGCTGCTGCGGCCGGAGTTGGACAACCGGGGTTTGTTGGTCGAAACCCGACTCAAGCGACGCGTGCCCAACGCCGCATTCGACTCCGCCCAAATCAAGCAGGCGCTGGTGAATCTGATCAAGAACTCGATGCAAGCCATGACCCGGGGCGGTCTGCTCACCGTCGAGACTAGCGCGGCCAGCGAGGGGGTGGTGGTGAGTGTGGCCGACACCGGCGGGGGCATCTCGCCGGAGCAACTCAGGCGCATTGGCGAACCGTTCTATACCACCAAGAAGAAAGGCACGGGCCTCGGCCTGATGATCGTGTACCGCATCCTGCGCGAGCACGGCGGCCGTATCGATGTCGAGAGTCATCCCGGCAAAGGCACCATCTTCCGCCTCTGGTTGCCTCTGCACGAGCGCCACCCTCGCCTCCTGGGCGCCGCGACGCTCGAACCGGCGCCGTCCCCGGAGCCGCCGCCGGCCACCGAATAGGCGGTGCGGCCCGAGCGGTAGATGGCGCTAGCTGCTGCGGTTCGCATGCGGCGTCCGCCTGTGCCGCAGGCAACTGGCCCATTGTGCCGTCTAATCGGAGTATGAAAACGATATGTCTCACCTTAGCCTGTATCGTGGCGGGCACACTCGCCGCCCCGGCCCTAGAGCCCTCACGACCGAGCGCGAGATCACTCCGGCCTACGTGCGCGAGCATCCTGAGGAGTTTTCCGTCAGCGTGGGAGTAGGGCAGGACGGCCTCATCGATTTCACCATCGTCCGGCACGCCGCCACCCGGATGTACCACGTCGCACGCCTCGCCGTTTATCATCAGGGCACCTTGCTGGCCAGGAGCGATACGCCAGCGGCATTCAGGGCTCGGGCGGCTGGATATGGATCCACAAGGCGGTCGCTGGGACGGTCAACGTGGACAACGCGTCCATGAAACCGACGTCGGTGATGCCGTGGTTGAGCGCGAATCGATAGCCGAAGATCTCCCGGTAGACCGCGCGCATTCTGACGTATTGCTCTGGGATGCTCGCATGGACATTGGGCGGGGTGAGGTCGGCCGGCTGGACTGGCCCTTCGAGTTCATTCAGCGAGGGGCGTTGGCCTTTGGCCTCCCAGCGCGCGACTCTCGAGAAGAACCGCATGCTTTCAGCCTCCATCTCGTCGACTTCCGTCTTCGACATGGCGTAGATGATTGCGTCATTGAAGAGGTCTGTCGAGAGCGGGTCGGTTGGCACGGAACTTCTCAGCATGGCTAGGACATTGGAATAGCATTGCGTGGTTTCCGCCGGCAGGCCGCCTGTGAAGGCCTTAGTATACATGTCGGTCATGGGCGCCGCCAAACGGCCCGCACCCGCGGGAAGGTCGCTTGGTGTGGCAGTCTCTCGTGCCGCCTCGAGCACGCCGGGTTCGTCGAGCGCAGCGAGGGCGTTCGTATAGGCGATGCCAGCTCCCTGCGGGTCGAGTTCGGGACACGCCCTGGCCGCGTAGGTGTAATCGTTCATGAAGAGGACTCGGCCGTATCCATGAAAGACGGTCACCGAACTGCTTCGGGGCGAAGCTCCCGCGTAGAACCGGCGCACGGTGCCGTGGACGTTCTCCAGACTCAGTAATGCCTGACCGAGCAAGCGCCTGGCCTCCGGCCCTAAAGCCGTGTCCGACTGACCCAGCAACGCTTCTGCCAGACGGTCTTGGGCCGTTTCCGGCCGCACCGAGCTCGGCTCACTCACGGAGATGCCGGGGGCTTGGGCCGCCGATTGAGGGGTCCTTAGCCGCACCGGCACCGGGACGTTGTCCGGGGATGCACGCTCGGGGTTCCACCGCCACATCGCCAGCGGAATCAGCAACAGCGCCAATACCAGTCCGATCCAAAACCACTGCTTGTTGGTTGCCTGTTTCATATAGGTCCGAAAGAACCGGCACTAGCCCGTGAGGTTGCGAGGAGTTGGCCGACGCGTTAGTAATCAGACCATTTCCCTACCCATTGCAGCATCGGGAATGCGTACTTGCGTTGAACGATAGGCATGGTGACATTTTGAATTCCCGAGTCCCCGAGGTAGATCGTATGACTGCGGGCTGTCCCGAAGGACGCCGTGTAGTCTGTGTCATCGCAGTTATACTTCTCTGACTCGACATCGGACTTGAGATAGCTTTCATAGGGCGCTGCAGGGGGGAAGTACCCGGACTTGATTATTGAGGCTGTCCACACCGTCAGGGAGAAGTTCTCGATGATGTTATAGACATACGGGGCGCCAGGAGTCGGCACGCAAGTTGTCGTCATGCGGGCCATCCTGCCCTTGGTGTCACCCACGACGAACGGGTCATCGTGCTGGAAGTACCACTCGGCGGTCCGCGAATCACGTCCGCTGGTCCGGTAGTGGACATTACCCGTCACCGGATCTCTCCGGACAATGAGCTTCATTCCGAAGAAGTAGGGCGAACCATCGTCGTGTGTGCCGTAGAGGCCGTACGCGGCCCACATCCAGACATGCAGGGCATGGGCTGGTTGGATGGTGGTTGTGCCAATAAAGCCTGCGAAAGCACCGTGCAGCGTCCTACCAATGCCGAGATAGGCGTTGATGAGCGGCACACTGGCAGCGCCGGCTGGTCGGCTCCCGGCATCAACGAAAAAGAGTAGGAGCAGTAACCGGCCTAGGACACGATGGGCGAGAACGGGCGGGGACTTTCGGACTGCGCACAGGGACCTACATGAAGGTGGGTTCATACATTTTCAGCTTCCTTTCCTTGGACGGGGACGGAGTTTATCCATAGCTCGTTGGGGTTGTCTTGTCAAGCGCGAGTTTGGGCGAGTTTGCGAGTTTAGGTTCGTCGGGGTTGCAGGATTGCGGGATCACAAGATCAAACCGAGTGTTTGGCGAGCTAGGGCACGGCTACCTTGGCCGCGGGGCAGCGGGCGGGATGCGGGTAAGGACTCGGTTGTGCGACCGGACCTCGCATTTCGAACAGCCGACTTGCGATCATGGGTTCGCAGAGCTCGCCCCTCCAGCCCCCACCCCAACCGCCACGGCCTTGGAGGGCGGAGCTCCGCGAGGCCCTGACTTCGCTGCGGAGCTGGCATTTCGAACAGCCGACTTGCGATCATGGGCTCGCAGAGCTCGCCCCTCCAGCCCCCACCCCAACCGCCACGGCCTTGGAGGGCGGAGCTCCGCGAGGCCCTGACTTCGCTGCGGAGCTGGCATTTCGAACAGCCGACTTGCGATCATGGGCTCGCAG
>VHCO01000273.1 GCA_016871715.1 Verrucomicrobiota bacterium | reverse complement strand
GATCTGATGGCGTTGGGAGCGGTCGAGGCTATCGCGGCGGCGGGCAAGCGCGACCGGATTGTGGTGGTCGGCTTCGATGCGACCGCGGACGCGCGCACGGCGGTCCGCGAGGGGAAGATGGCCGCGTCCGTCGCGCAGCATCCGGAGGAGATGGGCCGGCTCGCCGTCGAGCGTGCCGTCGACTTGCTGCAGGGCAAGCCGCTGCCCGCCGAGATCCCGACACGCGTCGAACTCATCACCCGGGAGAATCTCTAGGGCCGGGTCGCGCCCATGGCTGCCGGTGTTATCAACATGTGGGCATCGAGGAAACCGTGGTTCATTCTGCGTTGCCTCCGTTTTCTCCTGTGCAAGGGTGATCGAGTCGTTGGTGAGACACGAGCGGGACGAATCAGAGCGATCATGGACGGAACGAATGTTCGAGCGGGGTGGGCGAGCGGCGGCGAGGTGCGCGAGTGTCGGTTCCTGCGCCGCTCCGGTTCCTGTGTACTGCTAGGCGGGCTGCTGCTCGGCGCGTGGGCACCGAGCTCAGCGTTGAGCCAAGGGGGTGTGCTGGTGCCGACCAATGCCGTCTGGCAATATCGCAAAGGGACCAGCGAACCTTCGAGCCCGGTCGCCGCCTGGCGCCAGCCGGGTTTCGACGATTCGGGGTGGTCGACTGGGCGTGCTCCGTTCTACTACGACACCGGCAACGAGATCGCCGGGAACACGCGCTTGGCTGACATGCAGAACGGGTACACCAGCCTGTACCTGCGCCGCGGCTTCAGCGTGGGCGATCCAGCAGCCATCGGGGCGCTGACGCTCGACGCGCTGATCGACGATGGTTACATCGTCTGGTTGAACGGCCGCGAGGTCGCGCGGCACAACATGGCGGCCGGCGAGGTGGCGTACAACGCCGGCACCCCGAGCGCGATCGAGCCGATCGCCGTCCGCACCACCGTGACGAATGTGGCGCAGATCCTGGTCTCGGGCCCGAATGTCATCGCCGTGCAGGCCCAAAACCGCTCGTTGACCTCGAGCGATTTTGTCATCGAACTCGCGCTGCTGGCCACCATCCGGGAGACCGACCCACCCCGGCTGCTCCGTGTGGTGCCGGCATCCGGCGCGGTTCTCGAAGGTCTGACCCAGGTCGACGTGACCTTCAGCGAACCGGTCGTGGGGGTCGAGGCGGGGGATCTCTTGATCAACCTTCAACCCGCGACCTCGGTTAGCGGCGCCGGGGCGACTTACAGCTTCTCCTTGAACCAACCGGCCTACGGACCGGTGCGCCTGAGTTGGGAACCCGGGCACGGCATCACGGACTTGGCCACCCCACCCAATGCCTTCGACGAAACCCAGGCCGAGGCGACTTGGTCGTACGAGTTGGTCGATACGACCGCTCCGGCGGTGCTGCGGCTCAATCCGCCGGCGGCGGCGACGGTGCGCCAGTTGACCCAGCTCGAGGTCACGTTTACCGAGGCAGTCACGGGCCTCGAGGCTGGCGATCTGTTGGTCAACGGCCAACCGGCAACCGGCCTTAGCGGGGCCGGAGTTGGCCCCTACCGGTTCCAGTTTGCCGCCCCGTCGGCCGGCCTGGTCCAGCTCCGTTGGGCGACCCAGCACGGGATCGTCGACCTAGCGACGCCACCCAACGCCTTCGCGGGCGGACCGTGGCAATACACCGTGGATCCGAACCTGCCGGTCGCGCGGGTGCGGCTCAACGAGTTCCTTGCCGCCAATCGGGCGCCGAATGGACTGAAGGACGAGGAGGGCGAGTTGCAGGACTGGATCGAGTTGTTCAACGAAGGGTCCGAAGCCGTGAATTTGGCTGGCTGGGCGCTCACGGACGATCCACGGCAGTTGGACCAGTGGACGTTTCCCGCAGTCACCCTCGAGCCCGGAAGGTACTTGGTCGTGTTCGCGTCCGCCAAAGACCGCAAACCCGTCGTGGTGGGCGGACGGTTACACACGAACTTCAAGCTCGCTTCGGCGGGCGAGTTCTTGGCCTTGCTCGACGCGGAATCGCCGCGGCGGGTGGTGAGCCAGTTTGGCCCCGAGTTCCCCGAGCAACGCAGCGATTATTCCTATGGGGTGGATGCGGCCGGGGCGTGGCGTTATTTCCGGACCCCGACGCCGGGCGCGGCCAACGGCAGCAGCAGCATTGCTGGCGTGGTGCCGCCGGTGCACTTCAATGTCGGTCGTGGCCTGTTTGCGGAACCGTTCGCGCTCATCTTGAGCACCCGCCTCGAGGGGGCGCAGATCCGTTATACCACCAACGGCAGCGAACCGACCGAGGCCAACGGACTGACCTATGCGGGCCCCCTCCAGGTCGCCGGCACGCAGGTGGTCCGGGCCGCTGCGTTCAAGGCCAACCATCTGCCGGCGCGGCCCACGACCCACACTTACCTGTTCCCCGATCAAGTGGTGCGCCAGCCCAACAACCCCGCCGGGTTCCCCACAGCGTGGGGCGGAGGCGCACCCGCCGCCGACTACGAGATGGACCCCGAGATTGTCCAGGACGCCCGCTACGCGGGGAGGCTGGTGCCGGCGCTGACGGCGTTGCCCACTCTGTCCCTGGTCACCGCGATCGACAGCCTCTGGGGCGGGCAGGGGATCTACTCGAATCCCACCTCAGAGGGCGTGGCCTGGGAGCGCGCGACGTCGGTCGAGTGGCTCGACCCGGCCGGAGGAGACGGTTTCCAAGTCGACGCCGGCCTGCGCATTCAGGGCGGCGCGAGCCGGAACCCGAGTAACTCGCCGAAGCACGCCTTACGCCTCTTGTTCAAAGGCGACTATGGAGCTAAGCAGCTCGAGTTCCCGGTCTTTGGGAGGGCCGGAGTGAGCACGTTCGACACCTTGGTGCTGCGGGCGGGATACAACAACTCGTGGGTCCACTGGTCGCCCGCACAGCGGGCGCAGGCCCAATACCTCCAGGACGAGTGGATCCGCGCCACGCAACGTGCCATGGACCAGCCCTCGACGCGCGGGACCTTCGCGCACGTTTATCTTAACGGCCTTTATTGGGGCATCTACAACGTGACCGAACGCCCCAGCGCCGCCTTTGCCGCCGCGCATCTCGGCGGCGAAAAGGAAGAGTGGGATGCCCTCAATAGCGGGGTGGTCGTCGATGGCGATTTGAGCGCGTGGAACACGCTGATGAACCTCGCCAATGCCGGGCTCAGCTCGAACGCGGCTTACGAGGCCATCCAGCAATACGTGGACGTGGTGAACCTGGCCGACTTCATCATCCTCAACCATTTCGGCGGGAACAGCGATTGGGACGATCACAATTGGTACGCCGCCCGGCGGCGCATGGCGGGCGCGGGCTACAAGTTTTTCAACTGGGATTCGGAGCGCACCATCGAAGGGCTGACGGTCAACGTGCTCAACGTCAACAATAACGGCAAGCCGACCCGACTCTATCAGCAGTTGCGCCAAAACGCAGAATTCCGCGTCCTCTTCGCCGACCGGTTGCACGCCCATTTCTTCCAGCAAGGGGCCCTGACACCGGCCCCATCCATCGAGCGTTGGTCCCAGCTCGCGACCCTCATCGAGCCCGCCCTAATCGCCGAGTCGGCGCGTTGGGGCGATTACCGCCGTGACGTGCACGTGCGCGGCGCCGCCGAGCTCTACACCCCCAAGACCCATTACGAACCGGAGCGGGATCGGATTCTCACCCAGTACTTCCCGCAGCGACGCGACCGGGTGTTGGCCGATTACACCGCAGCCGGGCTGTACCCGGCGCTGGCGGCGCCCACGTTCAGCCAGCCCGGAGGCCGCGTGGCGCGCGGCTTCAGCCTGCGGTTGAGCGCACCGGCAGGAACCATCTACTACACCACCGACGGCAGCGATCCGCGCTTGTACGGATCGGGCGCCAGCTCGCCCCAGGCGGTTCGCTACACCAATCCACTGCTGTTGAATGCGACCGTGGTCGTGCAGGCGCGGGTATGGAGCAACGCCAACTGGAGCGCTCTGGCCCGGGCGACATTCCAGGTCGGCGAACTGGGTCTGCCAATCCGGTTCACCGAGATCATGTACCATCCGCCAGGGGGCGACGCCTTCGAATTCATCGAGTTGACCAACCTGGGTGGTACCCCGCTGGACTTGGGCGGTTTCAGCCTTGGCGGGGTCAGCTTCATCTTCCCCCAAGGCTCGATCCTGCCCGCTGGCGCACGCTGGGTGCTGGCCTCTGACGCCAACCCGAGCGCGTTTGCCGCACGTTATCCCAGTGTCATTGTTGCCGGCGCGTTCGGCGGCAGCTTGGCCAACGGCGGAGAGCGGCTCGCCCTCAAAGACGCAACCGGCCGCGTCGTGGCTGCCGTCAACTACAGCGATGAAAACGGTTGGCCAAAAGCCGCCGACGGTGGGGGCTACTCGATCGAGGTGTTGGACCCGGACGGGGATCCAGATGCCCCCGCCAACTGGCAGGCCAGCGCGCAGGTGGGCGGCAGTCCCGGCCGGCCCAACCCGACCCCTGCGCTGCCCTTCGTCCGGCTGAGCGAGCTCCTGGCCGAGAATCTCACCGCCCACAACCACGAGGGCACTTACCCGGACTTCATCGAACTGCATAATGCGGGCGGCGCGCCTGTGGATCTGAGCGGCTGGCGGTTGTCCGATAGCGCCGCCCCAGCGGCGTTCGTCTTTCCGGCTGGCACCCTGATCGGCCCAGGCGGTTACCTGGTGGTCTGGGCCGACAGTGCCACCAACACGACCTCCGGCTGGCACGCCGGGTTCGCCCTCAGCCGCCGGGGCGAGAGCGTCTTCCTGTTCGATGCGTCCAGCAACCGGGTGGACGCCGTGTCGTTCGGGTTGCAGGTGGCGGATTACTCGCTGGGCCGCATCGCGGACGCCTGGCAGTTGACCGTCCCGACGCCTGGGGCGGCCAACGCGCTGGCGGAGGTCGCCCCACCGACCGACCTCGTCATCAATGAGTGGCTGGCCAACGCCATGCCGGGTGGGGATGACTGGGTCGAGTTATACAACCGCTCGTCCACGACGCCGGTGGCCTTGGGGAATCTCTACCTGGCTGCCAGCGCGGCGTTGTTCCAACTCAAATCGCTCTCCTTCGTGGCTCCCCTACAACATGTCCAGTTGCTGGCCGACGAACGACCCGGGCCGGTCCATCTCGGCTTCAAGCTGCCGGCGGCAGGCGCCAGCCTCACTCTGTACGACGCCACCGGAACCCCACTCGACCAGGTTACTTATGGCAGCCAGCGCGAAGGCGAATCCCAAGGCCGTTGGCCCGACGGCACGGCAACAATCGTCGCGTTTCCTGGCAGTGCCAGCCCCAGGGCGAGCAACTACTTGGCCGCGTACACCGGGCCAAGGCTCCATGAGATCCTGGCTCGCAACCAAGGCGCGGTCGTCAGTCCGACCGGCGCTTTCAGCGACTTCCTCGAACTGTACAATCCGCTCGACCAACCCGCGAGCCTCGCCGGCCTGAGCCTCAGTACCTCACGCACCGGCGCCGGACAGTTTGCATTTCCCCTGTCGACCACCCTCGCCGCTCAGGGATACTTGGTCGTCTGGTGCGACGGTTCGCAGCCGGCCTCGACCCAGGCTGGTGGCGCCCTCAACAGCGGCTTCTCGCTGCCGGGTAACGGTGGCGGCGTGTACCTGTTCAATGCCTTAGGCCAGATGCTGGACGGTGTCGAATACGGCCCGCAGGCCGAGGACCTCCCCATCGGCCTAAGCCAGGGCCAGTGGCAGCTCCTGGCTGCCGCCACTCCCGGCGCTGCCAACGCCGCTCCAGCTCCGCTCGGCTCGGTCCAAGCCCTGCGCCTCAACGAGTGGATGGCCCAACCGCTGAGCGGTACCGACTGGCTCGAGCTCTTCAACCCGCAACCGCTGCCCGTGGCCCTCGGAGGCTTGTATCTGACCGACCATCCGTCCCTCGCCGGCCGCACCAACACCGCCCTTCCCGCACTCAGCTTCCTGGGCGCCGGCAAATGGGTCCGCCTGGTGGCCGACGGCGACCGCCGCCAAGGCCCCGACCACACGGGGTTCAACCTCGACGCTGACGGTGAAACCTTGCGCCTCTACAGCGCTAACTTAAGCCTGATCGATAGCGTCAGCTTTGGCTTGCAGACCGGGGGCGTGGCCCAGGGGCGCCTGCCTGACGGGGCCAACCAGATCGCCGATTTCCCAACCACGCCGACGCCAGGCGAGAGTAATTATCTGCCACTCGACTCGGTGCTCATCAACGAGGTCCTGACCCACACCGATCCGCCCTTCGAGGACGCGCTCGAGTTGTTCAATCCCACCCTCCTCCCGGTAAACCTCGGAGGCTGGTTCTTGAGCGATCAGGCCAGTGAACCGCGCAAGTTCCGCATCGCCGACGGCGCGGTCTTGCCTCCGGGCGGTTTCCTGGTGTTCTACGAAAACCAGTTCAACGGTGGCAATGGCTCGATCATCCCCTTTAGCTTTGACGCCGCTCGCGGCGACGCCGCCTATCTCTCCGCCGCGGATGCCGCCGGCAACCTCACCGGGCGCCGCACCAGCGTCGGGTTCGGCCCCGCCGCCAACGGAATCCCCTTCGGCCGCTACCCGACCAGCACCGGCGTCGACTTCGTCCCCCTCAGCCGTCCCACGCTCGGTGTGGATACCCCAAACGACCTCACCGAATTCCGCCGCGGCGCCGGTGCGCCCAACGCGGCACCCCTCGTCGGTCCGGTGGTGATCAACGAGATCATGTACCAGCCGCCCGCGTTGCCAGGGTCAGGCGAGGAAATGGACGAGGAATACCTCGAGCTGAAGAACCTCGCCGCCACCCCAGTGCGCCTGTACGATCCCAACGCACCTGCCAATCGGTGGAAGATCGCCAGTGCAGTCAGCTACACCTTCCCTGCCGGAACACAGCTCGCCGCCGATGCCTACGCGCTGGTGGTTCGCTTCGATCCGGTGGCTCAACCCGCGCGACTGGACGCCTTCCGTCGCCGTCATCAGGTGCCGCCCGAGGTGTCCGTCCTGGGTCCCTTTGCCGGCCGGCTCGATAATGCCGGCGAAATCATCGAACTTCTCCAGCCCGATCCGCCCCAGACCAGCGGCCCAGCGACGGGTCTGGTGCCGTATCTGCTCGTCGAACGAATCGCCTACGCCAACCGGGCGCCCTGGCCCTTGGCGGCGGCCGGACAGGGGGCGTCGCTCCAGCGGACCACGCCGGCCGCCTACGGCAACGACCCAGTGAACTGGCAAGCCCTGCCGCCTACACCTGGCCGCGCCAACGGTCCGGAGACGTCGCACGACCAAGACGGAGACGGTATGCCGGATGCGTGGGAGCTAGCGCATGGCCTGGATCCGAAGGACCCCACCGACGCCGAAGCGGACCTCGACGGCGACGGGCACACCAACTGGGAGGAATATGTTAGCGGCACGGACCCGCGCGACGGGCGCAGTGCGCTGCGGCTCGAGGCCCAAACCGAGAGCCAATCCGCTGTGATGCTCCAGTTCCAAGCCATCGCCGGCCGGAGTTACCGGGTGCTTTACCAAGATCGCTTAGGGGCTGGCCCCTGGCTGGAATTGGCAGTGTTCGAGGCGCGAAACGACAATGGGCTCGCCCAACTCGTGGCACCCCTGCCGGCCGACACCAGCCAGCGATTCTTCCGCATCGAGACGGCGCGCTAAGGGCCCGGTCACGCGGGCCCAACGGGAGTGTTGCCCTGGATCTCGAGTTTGAGCGTGGGTGAGTCGCCGCGCTTGTCTTTGCCGGGATAGAGCGTGAGGTGCGGGAACGGGATCTCGATCCCCAACTCGTCGAATCTCTTCTTGAGGCGGCGGTTGAACTCGCGTCCGACGCGCCATTGCTTGATCGGTCTGGTGCGAATGCGCGCTTTGATGACGATGGCCGAGTCGGCGAACTTGTCCAGGCCAACGACCTCGACAGGGGTGAGGATGTCGTCTTTGTAGTCCGGAGCCTGCTGAAGTTCCTCGCCCACGTCCTTGATGACCTTCATGACCTCGTCGGGGTCTTCTCGGTATGCCACCCCAACGTCGAACACATAGTTCGAGAATTCCTTGGTCATGTTGGTGACCACGTCGACTTTCCCGTTGCGGACATAGTGCACGTTGCCGGCGAAATCGCGCAGGATGATCATGCGCAAGGTGATGCGCTCGACCAAGCCGCCTTTGTCGTTGAGCGTCACCACATCGCCCACGCGCACTTGGTCTTCGAGCAGGATGAAGAAACCGCTGATGACATCTTGCACCAGGCTCTGGGCGCCGAAGCCAACGGCCAGACCGACCACGCCCGCAGCCGCGACAATGGGACCGATCTGCACGCCCAGTTGCCCCAGGACCATCACCGTGGCCACCACCAAAATCACCGTGCGCAACCCCCATCGCACCACCGAGCCCAGCGTGTCGGCGCGCTTTTGGGACTCGATGTCCTTTTGATCCTGCCGCAACAGCGCGATCAGGCGCGCCGAGAGGATCCCAGCCACCTTCAACCCCACAAAGGCGAGCGCAATGACGATCGCGATCCGCGCGCCGTTGCTCAAGATCCAATCCAAGGCCCGCGCAAACACGATGCCCGTGTTCAGACCTAGACGCCCCAGGACCAGGGCGCCCGCGGCCACGACGATGAGGATCGAGATCAGCCAGTAGGCCGCCGTGACCATCGACTGGGCGAATGTCCGGGAATCCGCGTCCTCTTTGCCCTTGAACAGGGCGGCGAACAGCTTGCGGTTGAGCACTGCTGCCAGCTTAAGCGCCAGGACTGCGCCCAGCACGATAAGCGCCGTGGTCAGGCCATGCCCCTCAACCCACTCCGACAAGGTTCGCCAATACCTTTCCGATTTCATGATGTCATCGCGATCGATGGTTGATTGCTTGCTTGGGTGATCCGGGGCGCCAGCGCGCCCGGCGCCGGTTCGCGGCCTGGTTGAGGCTCAGGTTCGAAGCTCCGGCTCCAACCCGATCTCCGCAGCCCCTGAGTCCTCGGCTCTCGGCCGCCGACCACCCCATGAAAAGGGCTGGACCGGCGGTTTGTCGAGGGCGAATTCTCCGTGCCCCTCGCGCCAGACTGTCGAGGTGGCGGGCCAGTCTGTCCAGCGGCAGCGCAGCCGCGGGGCCTTTCTTGAGGGCTCACCCGCGCCATCGCAAATCAATATGCCGGTCTTTTAATAATTGACATAGGACTTGGCATTTCATACTAAACTCCAGTGTTTTAGTTATTGACAATTCAGCCGCGCCGGATGAACCTGCCACCGCTTATGAGAAGATCCCGTATCAAAGTCAAAGGGCGCTCGGCCATCTACCACTGCGTCTCGCGCATCGTCGGCGCCCAACGCCTCCTCGATGACCTTGGCAAGGAAACCATGGTCAGGCTCCTCCGGCGCCTGGCCACCTTCTGCGGCCTCGAGGTCATCACCTACTGCATCATGTCCAATCACTTCCATGTCCTGGTCCGCGTGCCGGCCGAGCAGAACCCGACCGACGAGGAACTGGTCGAGCGCATGAAGGCCCTCTACGGGAAGGCCAAGCCCCGAGAGGCCGGGCTGCTCTATGAGGCCGAGAAGGGGTTGCACGAGCATGGTCGGGTGGACGCGGACATTCGGAAACGGATGTTGGCGCGGATGGGGGATGTGTCGGAGTTCATGAAGGAGTTCAAACAGCGGTTCAGCAAGTGGTACAACATCCGGCATCAGCGGTTTGGGACGTTGTGGGCGGAACGGTTTCGGAGTGTGCTGGTCGAGGATCAGCCGGGGGTGCTGGAGACGGTGTCGGCGTACATCGACTTGAACGCGGTGCGGGCTGGGTTGGTGGAGGATCCGAAGGATTACCGGCACTGCGGGTACGCGGCGGCGGTGGCTGGGGACGCGACGGCGCGGTCGGGGTTGTTGAGTTTGTACAAGGGCGGGAGT
>VHCO01000272.1 GCA_016871715.1 Verrucomicrobiota bacterium | reverse complement strand
GCCTGCGGGCGGCTCGAGTACGGCCTGGGCGAATGTCCGCCGCTGCGGCAAGCGGCGTTCGAGCGACGCCACGCGCCCGACGGCCTCGGTCCCACTCTCGGCTTGGGCCTGTCTGGGCAGTGCGGCCAGCATCGCCTCGCACGCGCTCCACTCGATCTGCTCGAAGAGCACCGTGCGCCCTTCGATCGTCTCCCACCGCTTCACTACAGGCGTGTGGGTGCTGTCCGCCTCGGCTTGTGCGCCCAGCCGAACCGCTCGGCGGGGTCCATCCGGTAGCTACTGAACTCACTCATGGTTCACCGCGTTGGACTGCCCATCGCGGCAAGGTAGGGCGCGCAGTCCTCTGCGCGCCGCGGCCTCGTAGGTCCACCGTGGTTGACGGCGCGCAGAGGACTGCGCGCCCTACCCCCGGACTGTCGTCCGTCCCAAGTCCATCAACCAGCCGGCCATGGTCAGGGCCGGCTCGAGGCCGAAGCCCTCGGGTCTAGGCGGCCTTGACCGTAGAACCACCTCCTAGGCCAGGCCGACCTAACTAATCCGCCAACTCGACCCCGTCGACCGCCAGCCGATCGAACCGGTAGGGCCGGTCCCGCGCCGCCCAAGCCATGCCCCGCAACAACAGCAGCCGAAAATAGGGATCGTCGAATGTCCACATGTAATGCCCAAAGATCGAAACGAAGACCCGCCCCTGCGAATCCGCCGGTTCGTAGGTCCAAAACACAGGCACGGCTTCAACCGTCTCGTCTCCCGGGTTGCGGCGGCGATCGTCGCCTCGGTAGATCTTCTCGGCGGACGTGGCCAGCACAGTCACCCGGGAGGCATCCCCGATGAACGGCCAGTACGGCTCGTCCACGAAATGCATCGATGGAGGCAAACCCAACACCACCGGGTGATCGAGCGCCGTGAGCTTGAGGTCCACCGGCCCATGCCGGTACGAAGCGGAGCGATACGACAAACCGAATCGCTGGGCGTGGCTGGGCCAATCCCGATCGCACCCGATCGCCCAGTGAATCGTCACCACGCCCCCACCGCGGTCCTGGAACCGCTTGATCTCAGCCAGTTGCCCCGCATCCCACTTGGTCTTCAAATAAAACACCGCCAAGTCCACCCCGTCCCATTGCTCGGGGCGCGGCCAGGGAAATGCCGTCGACACCTTCACGTTCGCCGCCCGGGCGAGCAGCGGTGTCCATTGCTTCTGCCATGCCGGGTAGTCGTGTTCGCCGGGCCCGTGGTCCTTCGGCCCAGCCACCAGCAGGATGTGCAAGGGCCGCAACGGCGCGCCGGGTTCCGGCTGCTGCGCCCGGTTCAAAACTGCCGCCACTTCCGAGCGCAGACGCGGCGCGGGCGCCTCGGCGGCTTGCAGCCAGGTCCCCAGCAGTGCGGCGAGTGTCGTCCAGCGGTATTTCATAAAGCTGATCTCCGTAAAGTGATGCCTAGCGGGCGGGCTGAATCGCCTCGGGCAGAACCGCTGCCTGACCAGCCGGCTTCGGATCGGTGCCCCGGTCGGTCCGGGGCGCCTGAGCCGCACCGGATGCGTTCTCCTGGCGCAACTCCCGCAGCAACTCGATCGCCGCAGCCGCCAACTGTTCATCGGCCCCAGGCGCAAACGGGCTACTGGTGACCTCGTACCCGCCGCTGGCGTAACTCGCGCGTGTCGGCACGTAACCGTCCGCTCCGTTGCAGTGCGTGAGAATGAACGTGTGCGGGAATGGCGAAGCCGCTTTGATGGCAGCCCCAATCTCGTTGAACACCTCTCCGCCCAAACCCACCAGGGCCAACTCACCAACCCGACCCGCGGACAACGTAAACGGAGCCGGCTCGCTCCTCGCGCTACTCCCCGCAACACCGCGCGGTTTGCCGGGCAGTTCGAGCACCTTGAACCGGGCGCTCACCGGACCGCTGCCCGCCTCGGTCCGGATTCCGTCGAGGACGTGCGCCACTTCCTCGCCCAACATGGTGCCCAGCAAGACCGGCTCCGGCAGCCAACCGTTCGTCGTGTTGAAGCCCGGCAACACTCGGAACCAGGGGTCGAGGTCGCCTGAGGCACCCGCGAACCCGGCTGCGATCATGCCCCGGCCGAAGTAGCGTTCGACAAACTGCTCCGCCAACCCATGCACATCGCCACTGATGAGGTAATTCCTCGGTCCCAGCGCGGTGCTGTGCGTGGCGTAGGCATAGACTGCGCCCACCAACTCAGCGTCGGCCGGCCGGCTCAGCTTAAGCACCTGCACCTCGCGGTCCGTCAACACCGACGGGTTGCGTCCCAACACCACTCTCGTCTGACCGGCCGCGTCGCGAACTACTTCCCGCCGGTTCACCCCCACGGGTGAACTGCCCACCCCGACGCCGAGTTGGACCGGCGCCAGGCCGTCGAGCGCGGCGCGAACCGCGGCCACCAACTTCCGCTGCAACTCCTGGGTGTAGGCCACATTGTGGCTATGCCCTTGGGCCGCATCCAAGGTGAGCGTGGGCGCGCTGTGGGTGTGGGTGGCGCAAAGAAACAACTCGGCTGGCTCGAGTCCGCAACCCTCGATCAGCGCGCGCCGCAGCGGTTCCGCCACGCCGTTGTACCAGCCCAAGTTGTCCGCGGACACCAACACCAACCGCCGCCCGCGCTCCTCGAAGGCAATCGCCCGTGCGGCCAGCGGGTCGTGCACACCCTGCGACACATCCTTGCGACTGGCATAGCCGGCCAGGGTGACCGGCTGGCTGGGGGTGATGTCCACCTGCGCCAAGCCCGCGCGCAAACCGGCAGCCGCCGCGGACTCGAGCCCCAGCGCCAACGATAATCTTGTGGCCGTCAGTAGCGCCCACGTCGAGAGGCGAGTTTTCATGAGTTCACTCGGCCGAGTTGTCGCTCAGCCACTGGGACTTGAACTGCTCGAGCTCGCGAGCTTGTTCCTCGCTGAACGAGCCTTGCTGGGGGGCGTAGAGGTCCATCCACGTCACCAGACGGTACTCGAGGGCCGCCTCGAGCCGGACGGGGCCCTCAGCGTGGCCGGCCCGCAGAAAGGCCAACAGCTTGCTCTTGGCGGCCGGCCCTTCTCCCGCGACCGACCGGTCCCGTTCCTTAGCCAACTTGCGCAAGTCTTCCCCCGCATAGTCCAGCAACGCCTGATACGACTTGCCGGCCGTCAGGTCGAATCGTTCCGAGCGCTCCCCTCCCCCTGGCCGGTGGCAAGCAACACACTGTTGGTCCAACACCGGTTGGACCAGGGCGCCGTACTCCAGCGGCCAAGAACCGGGCGGATCGAGCGCCGGACGCGACGGCTCTCGGCGGCTGGCCAGCGTGGTCGATCGAGCGCCCGGCGGCGGCGCGGTCTCGCGAGATTCGTGGCAGCCGATGCAGGACACCGTCTGGTTCCCAACCACGTAAGTGAGGCTCCGCATGGTCTGGACCGCGATGCCCTCCGCGTCCAGCGCCTGAAAGAAGACCGGCACACCGCTCGGAACCTCGAGGTACGCCGAGCCGTCTTCCTCGACTGGCACGGTGCCGATCACGTACTTGCCCACGTCTTCCTCCGACACGCCAATCACGGGCTTGTTCATGTAGGGCTGGACCTTGGGCGGGACACCCACCACCCGCAGCCGTTTAATCGTGCCGCGCGCAACCGCGTCCAGACCGGCATAGATGTCCTGCACCAAAAATGCGCCCGGCCGCGCATCGAACGCCAGCGCCGCGGCGGGCACCGGCGGCAATGTCCGGGGCCGCACCGGTACCGGGCAAACGCTGGCGATGGCCGGATCGCGATACAGGAGCGAGCGGTTGCCCAAGGTGTCGTACAGATAAAGCCCCGTCGGGTTGAGCGGGTTCTCGTCCAGGTGCGCCACCGGCCAACCGCGCCGGGCCAACCGCGCCCCGTGCGGCGGTAACGGCCGATCGCCCCACGCCACCAAATACAGATCTTCGCTCAGCGGGTGCGGATTGGCGTAGTAGGTACTGACGTTCGTCTCGGCCTCGGGAAAAGGGACCTCGGGCGTCAGGCGCCGGATCGGCCGGTCGCCTTCGGTCCCAAGGGTCCGATCCAGGAGAACCAGCGAGCCGCCCAAGACCGAGTGGTGGGCAGTCGCCACGAAGGCGAGCTTGGTACTGCCAGGGATGGGCACGGCTTCGCAAACCGCCTGCGGGTTGACCGTGTAATTGCCGTAGACAAGCTGGGCTTGCGTGCCATCCAAACTCGTAGACCACAGGCTAAAGAAATGACCGTTGAACCGGTCGATGTAGTCCCAGCGCGTGTACAATAGCCGGCCGTCCTGGGCTAGGGCAGGCGTGTACTCGAAGTTCTCGAACGCCGAAACCGGCCGTAGCCGGCCGCCGCTCGCCTCCAGCGCATGGAGCGTGAACACGGGCACCGGCCGGTAGTCGTCGCCCCCGCACCGCACATAACTGTCGGGCAAATCCTCCGTCAAGGTGCGTGTCGTGTTCGCCTCCGACGTCTGCAAGAACACACCTTTACGCGTCGACAGGAACAGAATCTCGCCGGAGGGCAAGTAGCGCCCGTCGAAATCGTCGTAGCGGCCGCGCGTCAGTTGGCGCCGGCCCGTGCCGTCCAGGCGCGCCTCATACAGGTGATAGAACGCGTCCTCCGGCAGGTTCGCTTTCGTCCGTTTGTTTTTGAGCTTGGCGACGTGCGGATAATATCGGGCGTAGGCAAACAAGACCCGCTGCCCGTCCGGCGAGAGTTCCGGCCGCAAATAGCTGCCATCCGGCAGGTCTGCCGTCAGGCAACGCACGCGCGCTTGGTCGCCCTTAAACCCCTCGAGGACAAATAACCCGCCGCCCGGCCGAGCCCACCAACCGTAGAATTGATCGGACATGTGCGGGAGGCTCGTCGGGGCGGCCTTGGCAAACAGAATCGCGTCGAAATCCAGGCGCGGGTCCAGCAGAGCCGCTCGCCGATTTAGGCCATGGACCGCCAGGTATTGCGCGCGACGACGCCCCGTGTCCTCGACCGGCAACGCGCGTTCGGCCGCCGCCAACCCCTCCAGTTCACTCCTCACCGGCGCTAACCCCGGAGCCGCAGGCCCCCGACTCAGCGCCGCCACCAACTTGTGCGTGCGCCGCAGAATCACGTCCAGGGGATCCCGGTCCGTGTCCCACACCACGGCAT
Organism: Verrucomicrobiota bacterium; assembly: GCA_016871715.1. Taxonomy (GTDB): domain Bacteria; phylum Verrucomicrobiota; class Verrucomicrobiia; order Limisphaerales; family J093; genus VHCO01. Next base: position 4,770 of record VHCO01000272.1, on the reverse strand, counting down.
CCAGGCGCCCCGCCAGTGGCGTGACCTTGCGCCAATGCCCCCGCTCGCCCATCTGCTCGCGCAACAACTCGTAGTCTTCCGCCGCTTGCCGTTCCAGCAAGATCTCCTGCGTCTCCCCCAGGGGGAAATTCCGGCAGAGCTCGCTCAGAACCTGTTCTTCGGCCTCCCGCTCGAGAACCGCTGGCGACTTGAAACAGAAGCTGAAGCGGTCCGTACCCTTGCGCGTGTACACCTTGATCAGGAGCTGGTTTTGGCCCTCTCGCAACGGCAACTCGAACACCAGCCCTTGGGCCGGCGCCTGCGCGATGGCGGGGCCCAACGCGATCCGTTCACCGTTCAGCGCCATCGCCCAGCGTTCGGTGCAGCTCCAACCCACCGCCACCGTACACCCCTTGGCCACCTTCAACGTGCGGTACAGATAACTTAGGCGAGCTTCCTGCGCAGAGGCCTTACCCAATGTGTGGCTCGCGGCCGCACCCTCGATCTGATCGAGCCGCTTCCAGGCGATCGTCGCATCGCCCGATCCCGCATAGGTCGCCTCCAAATCGACGCCTTGGTCCGGCGGGTAGCGCGCGTCGATGCCGTCCACGCTCGTCACTGCAAACGGCGAGGCCACCCGCCAATCGCTCAGCACCACCGCCGACCGCGGAGTGCTAGCCTGCCACGCGCGCCAGGATGCCGCCGCGGCCGAAACCGCAGGACGCGCCGGTTCAACCGACCCGCTCGCGTCCGGCGGAGCGTCGGCCGCCAAGCTAGAAACCGCGCAAGCCAGCACCGCCCCGGCCGGTCCGGTCCAACACGCCCTGCCGCGGGGAGCCGCGGCGCCACGCTGGTTGCTGGGCCTGACTGCGGAAGACATCGGTGCCGCCACTCTCCGCCCTCCCCCACGGCCGGTTCAAGCCTAAAGCGCCCGTACGGGCGACCCCGAATCCTGAGCCAGGTGCTTACTGATCAGTCACTGAGATGGACTACGCCTCGGCGGTAGGGCGCGCAGAGTGCGCGCCCTCCCCAACGGAGAGCGGGCGTCTCGCCCGCTGCGCCGCGGCCAACATCGCCGCGCTCCCTCCACAACATCGAACGAACGCCCCACCCGCTGCACCGCGCCCAAGATGGCCGCGCTCCCTCCCCAAAGGCGAACGAACGCCCCACCCGCCGCGCCGCGGCCAAGATGGCCGCGCTCCCTCCCCAACATCGAACGAACGCCCCACCCGCTGCGCCGCGGCCAAGATGGCCGCGCTCCCTCCCCAACGGCGAACGAACGCCCCACCCGCTGCACCGCGGCCAAGATGGCCGCGCTCCCTCCCCAACGGATGATCAGTTCGCTCAGAGTGTGGGCGACCTCTTGCCGAGAATGAGAATCCTACGGCAACCCCGGCATTCCAATCACGACTTCCTTTTCCTCGACCGGCACGCTCAGATGGGTCTCGCGCCCACCCGGCCAACGCACCCACACTCGCACGCCTCCCTCCGGAACCGCCAGCACTTGGACCGCACCGTCTTGGGACCAGTAACCTGAGCCAGCATGCACCTCGCGTGCGGGCCCGAGTCGATCTCGAGCCTTAAGCCGGATCACAGCCCCGATGGCCCTTGGGTTGGCCGGCGGCCCGACCAAGCGCACCCGGAGCCCGGCACGCGCGCCCACGTTACGGTACAGAACCGTGGCCGCGCCGTTCTGGGCAACCGCCAGATCCACTCGCCCGTCCCGATCGAAATCGCACACCGCAGCCCCCCGTTGTTCACCGTAGATCAGCACCCCGCTGGCGGAGCCAGCGACCGGGCGGAACTCGCCGTGGCCATCCCCCAGCAGCCAGAGGCCGCGCCCGGCGTCGTAGCGGGGCGTCTCGAGCTGGGCGCCAAAGAAGTTCTGGCTCAGGAAAATGTCTTCGCTGCCGTCGCCGTCGGCATCCGCGACGCACACGGCAAATGCCGGTGCGAACTGCGCCTCGAGGGGTAAGGGGCGGACCTCGAAGTGATCGCCCCGATTGAGAAACACCGTCGACTCGAGCCAGACCGCCTGCAGCAAAGCCGCGGTGGCCCGGCGCTCGCCCAGCAGATCGGAGACACCGGCCACGCTGTAAGCGCGGTGCGAGGCGAACGTGCCCCGCAGAAAGGGCAGCGCCTGCGCCATCACATCGAGCTGCCGTTCCGGGACCGTCGCCTGCAAGACGACATCGTGATGAGCTTCGATCAGGTCCCAAGTGCCGTCCCCGTCGAAGTCGCCATGGTACAGTTCCAACGCGTGATCTCGGTACTCCTCGTACTTGGTGTTGCGCCCCCAGTTGGCCGCTACCAAGTCCAGCCGGCCGTCCCCGTCGAAGTCGCCACTGGTCACGCCGGTCCACCAACCCGTCAGCGCCGACAAGGTGCGCAGCGTCCGCCAAGCCGGACGGGGAATCGACGGGGCGGATCCGCCTCCGATCGAGGCACCGGCCGTGCCCCCCGCCGACATCGACTCCGGTGGCGCCGAGCCCAAGCGCACCTCCGGATCCCACGGGCTGAGCCTGGCTTGGTCGTTGCGGAATAGCCGCAGCGGTCCCCATTCACAGGCCAAGACCAGGTCCGGATCGCCGTCGCCATCCAGGTCGGTGAACACGGCGCCACTGACCAGGCCCGCCCCGGCCAGCGCCTTGCTGTCGAGCGCATCCGGTACCCACGCGCCGGCCTGATTGCGGAACAGGGCCGAGTTGGCTGCGCTCGGGTATTTCCCGGGCACCACCCGGCCACCCACGAACAAGTCCAAGTCACCGTCACCGTCCCAGTCAGCGAGCGCCAATGGCCCGGGACTCGAGGCCGTTGCTGGCAGGCGATCGTCCACCTGCAATTCGCCTGCGCGGTATTGTCGCACGGCACAGCCCAGGGCCAAGCCATCCTCGTAATTCGACAGCCCCGTCAAAACCACCGGCTGACCATCGGCTTCCTGCGCGACCACAACACCGGTCTGATCCCGTGTCACGGGGGCATCGAACGGCGTTCCGGTCAACGGCGCAAAGCCGCCTTGGCCGTCATTGCGGAAAACGCTCAGTCGGCCGCCCTTGCCGCTCCCCACCACCAGGTCATCCCAACCGTCGCCGTCCCAGTCGAACCAGGCCAGCCCTGGTCCGAGCTGGCTGAGCTTGTTGGGCAAGAGCGGTTGTCGCGCGAAATCGTCAAAGTCGACCTCGTGATGGCGGTGCCCCAACCGGGCGCTCACATCGGCGAAGAGCACACCCGCCCCGGCCTCACCAGCACGTTCTGGGTGCCGGCTCGAGCCGGTTGCCGTTGCGGGCGATCCAGCCGTCCATCCATTCGGGTCATCCGTGGAAGGCGACCCAGCCGCGAGTCTGGCCGCGGACGACTCGACCGTCTTCGTTTCGCTCGGGGCGCTGGATGGGGATGGGTCTCGAGCGTGGGTTTCGTCCACTTCATAGAGCCAGTTCGGCGGCAGGTTGGTGAGCACTGACCGCCGGCCGCTGGGCCAAATGACCTCGAGATCGAGCCGCGCCGTCGTCGCCCCGGCTGCGAAGCTGCGCACCGGATCGTCGCTCGAGAGATAACGGCCCCCAGCTATCATCTCCTGCGATTGCGCCGGCACCGGGCCGCCCCGCACGGTGATGCGGGCGCCCACGCCCCGGGTGTTGGGCGGGAGCCCTTTGAGCCGCACCGCCAAGCGCGGCGCCGGCGAATCGTTGCGGTAGAGGCCCACCGGGGCGTTGAGGTTGTTCACCACCACGTCCAGGTCGCCATCGTTGTCGAGGTCCGCCAGTGCCATGGCTTGGGATACCCCGCGCGCATCGAAGCCCCACGCCGCGCCCACTTCCTCGAAGGTTAGGTTGCCCCGGTTGCGAAAGGCGAGGTTGGCCGTGCCCAGCCGCGGAAACATGCGCCGGGCCTGGAAGATCTCGGCGTCGGTAGGCTGGCGGGTGGCGCGCAACTGCTTGAGCCGGTCCACCACGTCCATGTCGCGCGCCGCCCGCTCCATGCCGTTGACCACCAGCACGTCTTCCCACCCGTCGAGGTCAACGTCCAGGAAGATGCACGACCACGACCATTCGGCGGCGTGCAGGCCGCTGAGTTGGGCCAACTCCGCGAAGGTGCCATCGCCCCGATTCAAGAACAGCGTGTTCAGACCGTACTGGGGCCGATCGTCGAACTGGCCCACGACCGGTTGCGACGGGTTCTTGTCCCCCACATACCGCATCCGCTGGGCGTGGTCGCGACTGAGCATATCGAGCACGAGGAAATCGTCGTGCCCATCGCGGTCGATGTCCGCGAAATCCGCCGCCATGGCGAACAGGCTGGTCTTGCGTAGCGCCAGCGGCGGCACCAGTCGGAACCGGCCCCCGCCTTGGTTGATCCAAAACCGGTCCGGGGACTGGAAATCGTTGCAGACGTAGAGGTCCGGCCGCCCATCCCGGTTGATGTCCCGGAACGCAGCCATCAACCCCCACTCGAAGAGCGGTCGCGCTAAGGGTCGACCCGCTTCATCCAGAAACTGCCCGCGCGTGAAGGTCGCCGCCACGAAGTTCGTTCCTCCACGGTTCAGATACAGCACATCCGGCTCACCGTTCTCCTCGATCGCTCCGCGCGGGCCGATGCTGAATCGGTCCGCCAAATCCGGGTCCGTCATCGGCCGGCCGTTGAACGTCTCGATGACGGTGCGACCTTCGACCTCCTTGAACGTGGCGCGTGCGTTCGGGATGTCCATCAACGCCGAGGTGCGGTAGTTCGTCACGTACCAATCCAGGAAACCGTCCCCGTCCACGTCGGCCACGGCGAGCGACATACCACCTG